>CAKUCX010000047.1 GCA_934643865.1 uncultured Kiritimatiellota bacterium | reverse complement strand
TTGCGACGCATTGTCAAAAGTCAGGCAGAACTGGTACGTTTACTTTCGCGATGGTGCGTTTACTTTCGCGCGCAACGTTCCAAATCCTTGATTTGTCGAGATAGCTAGCCGACGGTTTTGCGTCGGCTCGACTGGGGCGGGCGCGCTACGGGCGGCGTCCGCCTCGAAGCTTTTTTCAACTTTCTTGCGGCCGAGGCCTTGACTTCCCGCGAAATAGTCGGTGTGATTACCGACCATGAAAAAAAGAACATGGCTGGACGGCTACAAGGCGATGGTCTCGCGGCTGCGGACGCTGCTGCTGCGGGAGGGTGTCATCGCGGGAAGCCTCAACAGGCAGGCCGTGGGCAACGCGGCGAGGTACACGCTGACGGACAAGGCGGACGGGAAGACCCGCTGCCTGTACGTGCCCGTCTCGATGGAGGCGGAGGCCCGCAGGCTCGCGGAGAACTGGAGGGAGCTGAAGTCGCTCATGCTGGAGATGGGCGAGTGGACGCGGCGGGACCTCGTGGAGCGGATAGCCGCCCTGACGGGAAGGCGAACGGTCAAGCCGGGGAAGGCCCCAGAAGGCCGAAAGGCAGGCCGGGCCGCAAGCCCGGGAGGAACCCGCAGGGGCGCATCGCGGCGAAAAGGCTGATCTCCCGGGTCGGCAGGTTCCGCGACCGCATCAACGGATTCTTCAGGAGCGCGTCCTCGCGGCAGAGCGAGGACGGCACGACATGCGACAACACGACGAAGCTCTGGACCGTCGTGCCGGGCCTGCTCACGCGCAGGGCCTCCCGCAACAAGATGGACTGCGACCGCAACGACGAGGAGTACGCGAAGAACGTGTTCAGGATGTCCGGCCAGACGTGGTGGCTCGACGGGGACGGACACGGCCCCATGACCCGCAAGGCCGGGGGCGGCCTGTGGGAGACGATCGGCCCGCTGCGGTGGGCGACGGGCGTGAAGCTCGGCGACAGCGTCGTCAACGTCGTCGAATGCCATCAGGAGAAGCCGGCCGGGGAGGCCTACTACGGGCAGTTCGCCACCGACCTCGACGTCGGCACGGCGGTGTACGCCCAGAAGGTGGCGGAATGGGGGCGGCGCAGGTGGACGGTCGAGAACAGCTTCAAGACGCAGAAGTCCAAGGGCGAGGACGGCTTCGGTCTTGAGCATACGTTCTGCAACGACGAGAACGCCAGCCGCGCGACGCACCTGCTGATGCAGTTCGCGCACAACCTGTGGCAGGTGTTCAACTCCGGCATGCCGAGGAGGCTCGCCAGGGGCTGCCGGAAGGTGACGCAGTCGATGTGGGCGAGGAAGCTCTGCGAGGCCCTGCACAACATCGACTTCAGCGGCTACGAGCCGGAGACGGTGTACCTCAGATCTATGGGGTCTGACCCCATTGCAGGAAACTGTTGATAACTACCTATTCCGAAGAAAGGACTTGATGGCGATTCTCTTCTCGCGGTTGATTGCGTTCGTCGAATGCTGCGTCAGCGTCTATGGGGTCTGACCCCATAGACGCTAGCGACGCTTTATGTTCTTGACGATCCGAAGTTGATGCCTGATTTTGATCGGAATGGAAAGATTGATGCGAATGACGAGACACTTGCAGATCAGGGAAGGGTGTTCCGTTTCTGGATAAATGATGACGAGGATGATGATGCGACCGATGGCAAGTACGCCGAATCGCCGAGCGTTGACATTCCCGGTGCGCGTACCGGCGTCTGGGAATTTGATGGGCGCGATCCGGACTGGGATGATGACGAGGTCAATGGATGGCGTAACCTTATTGACTTCACGCCGATCTACATGGACGTCTCGTGCATTCACGGACTGCCGAAGAAGATACGAGATAATCTCACCTTTAAGTTGCGTCATGATTCCGCGGCCGTGAACGTCGTTTGGACTGATCTTGCGAAGACGTCCGTCGGAATGTTCCAAAAAGGGACGGTTGCCGTGTGCAGACGTGAGCTTGACGAGAATTCGTATGAAGCCGAGACGGAGACGGTCGATGCGGAGGGTCTTGAGATTCCCGATGCGTTGTTGCGAAAGATGTGTTCAGGAACTTCAGATAAGGGTGTCATGTTCGTCGAGGGTCGGAAGGCGACATCTTCTCCGCTCAAACTTGATGTTTACTATGGAGGTCAGAAGGTTGCCACCGGCGAGTTGGATATGGAGCTTTCCTCTGTTGAGGATATGTATTGGTTCTATTCTTTGCATGGCGCGGAAGATGTTGACTATTTCAATCTGCCGGGCCACTATACGCCAGGCAACCTCATGGACGCCCCCAAGGATCGCGACGTGTTCTTCACGCACGGGTTCAATGTTAGTGCAGAAGATGCACGGGCATGGGGTTCAGAGGTCTTCAAACGCCTTTGGCAGTCCGGCTCTGATGCGCGATTCCATATGGTGGCGTGGCCTGGTAATTATAACTGGACGGGGAATTGGGCAAATGGACTGCACTACCAGAGGGACGTGTATCAGGCGCTTAAGTGTGCCAATGCCTTTAAGCGTCTTGTCGAGCGTGAACAGGGCGATTCGTCAAAACGGGTCGTCATGGCGCAGTCGCTTGGCAATATGATGGCGTGTGAGGCGTTCCGACAGGGGCTTGCGGCGAACCAGTATTTCATGTTCGACGCAGCCGTTGCATCCGAGGCCATTGATGCCGTATATCAAAACAACAGCGATGTCACGAGAAATAAGTATGTGCCCTCCGATTGGATACCTTATGACTCGATGTCGTGGGCGGCGAATTGGTACAGATGGTTCAAGGCCGATCCTTCCGATTCTCGAGGAAAGATGGGGTGGCCCGACTATTTCAAGACGGCTCTTACCCAGGTCGGAAGTGTGTGCAACTATTACTCGACAGGTGACCCCGTGTTTATGGAAGACACTTCAGTCCCGAGTGTTTTGACAGGCGTGTTTCATTGGCCGACCTTGCATTGGACTTGGCCTTTCATAGACTTGAATATAACCGCTGAAGCCAATTGCTGGCAGAAGCAGGAGACGCATAAAGGTGTTGAGCCTGTCGCTGGCAATTTGAAAGGCGGATGGGGATTCTACTGGTGGATGGAGTCAAGTGGAGGAGACGAATACCCCGTGTACTATTCAGCGGCAACCACAAGCGTCATGGTGGCCAATGGTTCGATTACCAACAATCCCGTATTCTACTATCCGGGAACGCAAATGGATAACCGTGATGCCTCGCAGGACGACATTTGGTTCGCGCTTGCCGAGTATGTGCCAGCCGTCTCATCGCCAGTTGGAGGGAATGCTACGGCCCCCGCAAAACTGGAAAACCATGATTTGAACAGCGGTACCTATCGGAGCGGGTGGGGACGGAATAGCAGTGTCTATGGTACAAGTTGGTTCCATTCAGACATGAAGGATATGTCGTACTTTTATGTCTATCCTCTCTACGACGAACTAAAGACGAAAGGAAACCTCAAATGAAAAGTATGCTTGCGATGCTGTATTTCGCGTTTCCACTGGTTTTGGCTGCGTCAGGGCCGAGTGCAGAACAGATTGCTTTTTACAAGGCGTACAAGAATGGTGCGCTGGCAAAGGAATGTATCCGCGTGGTGGATTGGGATGGGATGCCAGTAGTTGGTGCGAAAGTTGATGGAGGTTTACAGACGGGAGACGGTTATAATGATTGTACTCCCATCCGTGGAACGACTGACACAAATGGCGAGTTTGTGGTTGAAGGCAAATGTACGAACAGAATTCGGTGCGGCATAACATTAGACGGATACTATGCTTCTGAATTCGTATTGCCTAATTATGCCAGCAGTCATACTTGCCAAGGTGGGAAATAGATCTATGGGGTCAGACCCCATAGACGCTCTGATGATGGGCGACTACGCCGTCGTCGAGGCGGGCCGCGAGACGTTCTTCTGCACGCACGGACACCTCTGGAACGAGAGCCGCCTGCCGCCGCTCGGCCTGGGCACGGTGCTTGCCCACGGGCACACGCACATCGCGGAGCTGAAGAAGCTGCCGTGCGGGCTCACGGTCTTCAACCCGGGCTCGGTGTCGCTGCCGAAGGGCGGCACGTCGCGCGCGTTCGGCTACTTTGACGGACAGTCCCTGCGACACTACACGATCTGAACGGCACATTCGGCGCGATGGTCTCGCATGGTCTTGCCGAAGCGGGCGCGGAAGCGGCGCGTGAGGTTCGAGAGGTCGCGGAAGCCGCAGTTGCGGGCGATGCGGGCGATTGGCGCGCGGCTTTCTTCGAGCTGGTGGACGAGTTCCGTGAAGCGGCGCGTGGCAAGGGCTTCCGCGACGCTTTCGCGCTCGAACTGCCGGAAGCGCAGGTTGAGCAGCTGGCGCGAGACGCCGAGCTCGCGCGCCACGTCGCCGACGTTCCATCCTTTCGTCGCATAGCGGTCGATGAGGTCGCGGGCGCGGTCGATCAGGCGGGCGGCAGGCGTGATCGGCGCGGTCGATTCGCGGCGGACGACCTCACGGTGCGTCCACGGCAGCAGCGTCGCGGCGTTCGCGCGCCGTCCGTTCATCATCTTCTCCAGTTCGCGGGCGACGAGCTCGCCCTGCCGCTCCGTCACGAAGCGGATGCTGGAGAGGGGCGGCGCCGCGTGCGTGCAGAGCGTCGCGTCGTCGTCCGTGCCGAGCACGGCGGCCTGGCGCGGCACGTCGATCTTGGCGGCGCGGCAGGCCGAGAGGACGCGCGTGGCGAGAAGGTCGGTCGCGGCGTAGAGGGCGAACGGACGCGGCAGGCCCGCGAGCCACGCGACGAGCGGCGCGTCCTTCTCCGTGTTCAGGGCGTCCGCCGACGGAAAGACGGTGCAGGTGCGGCCGGCGGCCTTCAGCGCGGCGGCGAACCCCGCCTGGCGACGCGCCGACCAGCGTTCGCCGCCCGGCGACGGCACGAAGACGAATGTTCGGAAGTTGCCGACGGACAGCAGATGCTGCGCGGCAAGCTCCCCGATGCCTTCGTCGTCCACGCGGATGAGGTACAGGTCGCGTCCGCGCGGCATGTCGGGGTCGAGAACCGACTCGATCGAGACGATGGGGACGTGCGCGGCGACGAGCCGGCGCCACGTGTCCGCGTCGAGGTGCTGGAACACGAAGAAGCCGTCGATGCCGTCCGCCAGCGTGTCGGCAATCGCCGCCGAGGTGGCCTGCCGCTCGATCAGCTTGATCTGCCAGTCGCCCGCGTGCCGCAGGAAGCGCAGGATGCCCTCGAGCCGGGCGCGCCCGGTCGCGTGATCCATCCGCACGGCGACGGCGACCTTGCGAAGGCGCGGCGGAACAGGGGCTGAAGCTTGACGGGCTTTCTTCATAATGGAAGTATACCATAAAACCTCCTGGATGTTTGTCAAAAAGCAGGTTTTCTGATAGGCAAAAAGCAGAGTGCGATATAGTATCATATTGGGCGTTGAGGAGAAATTATGGGCACTGACTCGAATCTCTGCACATTTGACGGCCGCGTGGCGCTCGTGACGGGCGCGGCGGGCAACATCGGCTTCGCGACCTGTCGCCGCCTGGCGGCGCACGGCGTCCGCATCGCGGCCTGCGACTTGGATGCCTCGGCGGTGACCGCGCGCGTTGCGCCGCTCGTGGCCGCCGGCGCGGACGTCCGCGCCTACGCGATGGCCTTCGCGGGGTCTGTCCCCGTCGTCTGCGCGGCGATCTTCTGCTTCGGCGTCGCGGCGGGCGTCTACGACTCGAACCTCTACGCGGCGCTCCTCGACGTGGTGAGCCCGCGCTACCGCGCGGCGGCGGTCGGCTTCTTCGGGTGCGGCGGAAACGTCCTCGGCGCGCTCGGTTCGGGGCTTCTCGGCGGTCTGAACGGACTCTTCGGCATGCGGGCGTCGCTCGCCTCGCTTGCGCTCTTCGCCCTCGCCGGTGCGCTTGTCATCCTCCTTGCACGAAAAAGCTTCACCCGCTTGAGAAAGGGACAGGAAACATGATTGCTCCTCTGCTGATGCTGTCCGCTGCGTTTGCCCTGCCGACGGCGGAGTTCGCGCGCTACTACGAGAAGATCACCGGGAAGCCGCCCGCCGACGGGCTCGTCACGTTCGCCGTCGATCCGGCGGTGTCCGCCTCCGGCAGGGATGCCTACGCGATCACGTCCGACGGCGCGGGCGCGAAGGTCGTCGGCTCGAACGTGCGGAGCGTCTGGTACGGTCTCTACGACCTCCTGGAACGGCGCGGCGGCTGCCGCTGGTTCTGGGACGTCGACGTCGTGCCGCAGAAGGACGCGATCGACCTCTCCGGCCTCAATGTGAAGGAGGAAGCCCACTTCGAGTACCGCGGCATCCGCTATTTCGCGCACCGGGGCCTCACGCGCTTCCAGGCCGAGCACTGGGGGCCCCAGGAGTGGACGCGCGAGATCGACTGGTGCCTCAAGCGGCGGCTCAACGTCTTCATGCTGCGCATCGGGCAAGACGATCTTTTCCAGCGCGCCTACCCGGACGTCGTGCCCTACCCGGATGCCGCGCAGACGCCGGCCGACGCGGGCAAGGGGTTCGACAACCGCACGCTCTTCTGGCCGCTTGACTACCGCGGCCGCCTTCGCCGGAACGTGCAGAAGTATGCGTTCGACCGGGGCCTGATGATCCCCGAGGACTTCGGCACGATGACCCACTGGTATTCGCGCACGCCCCGCGCGTTTCTGGAGAAGATGAGGCCGCCGTTCCTGCCGCAGGCGACGAAGAGCTATTCGGAGCCGAACGGCCTCGTCTGGGACATCCGGGACGACCGCTGGGCCGACGCCTACTGGAAGCTGACGCAGACGGCGGTCGAGGCGTATGGACAAGGCCGCGACAAGCAGGAGCTTCTCCACACGCCCGGCCTCGGCGAGCGGCGGTGCTTCACGAACCGTGCGGACAACCTCAGCCTCAAGGTCACGGCGCTGAAGAAGTTCCTTGACCGCGCCCATCGCGAATATCCGAACGCGAAGAACCTCATCGCCGGCTGGGACTTCTACTACACGTGGAATCCCGACGAGGTCCGGTCGCTGCTGAAGGAACTCGACCCGGCGCGTGACATCATCTGGGACTACGAAGGGGACGCGACGCGCGACTACCGTTCCGAGCTGAAGGCGCTCGGCGGCAACAACTTCACGAAGTGGGGCGTCATCGGCAAGTTCCCCTACACCTATTCGATGTTCCTCGCCTACGAGAGCGCGCTCGACGTGCGCGCGAACTACCCGGTCATCGAGGCGCGCCAGCGGCTCGTGCAGAACGACCCGTTCTGCAAGGGCTTCATCCTCTGGCCGGAGGCGAGCCACACGGATTCCCTCGCGCTCCGCTTCTTCACGGCGAACGCCTGGTCGGCGAAGCCCCTTGGACACGAAGCCGTGCTGGACGAGTTCTGCGCGAGCCGCTACGGCGACCAGGCCGAGGCGATGAAGCGCATCTGGATGCGGGTCATTCCGATGGGTCCGCTCCTCAACTGGGGCCGCAGCTACGGCACGCTCTTCTGCGGCACGACGCTCGGCGCGTTCCCGCACCCGGACGTCTACGGCCCCGGCTCCGAAAGCCGCTGGGAGGCGGCGCTCGCCGACGTGCGGTCGGTCTTCGCCGCGCTGGCCGGGATCCGCTGGGAGGGCGAGGCGATCCGCCGCGACGCGGTCGATCTCGCGCGCACGGCGCTCGACCGCTGGCTGATCCACGACGCGCGCCGATTCGACCGCGCCTTCACGGCGTGGCAACGCGGCGCGGCGGACGGCGCGGGCCTCGCGGCGCGGGCGGCGGAGCTTGCGCAGCGGGCGGACCTGATGGCGGACGTGCTTGCGAGCCACACCGATTATTCGCTTTGGGAGTCGTATCTGCGGCTCGATGCGGTCAAGAAGGTGACGAACCCCGACTTCCCGCGCGTGCTCCTCGACAATGCCGTGAACGACTACTGCCGCAGCCACCAGTACGAGCTCGCGCGCCACCTCTACGCGCCGCGCGCGCGCCGCTTCGCCGAGAGGGCCGCCGCATTGCTCGCGGCGGGCGACCGCACGACGCCCCTGAAGCTGGAGCCGTGCGCGGCCGAGGTTGCGGCCCTGCTGGCGCGTCCGCTCGACTCGCTGAAGCCGACGGCGCCGCGCACGCCGGAACGCTTCCGCGCGCTCATGCGCACGCTCGCCGCCGCGTCCGAGCCGACGCCCGTGCGCGCGGACGGCTGGGCGGTCGTCTGGGCGAAGGACGGCACGGCGCGGACGAATGCGGTGGTCGGCGTGCGACAGGCGGACGGCGGCTGGCGCTACACGGTGCCGGCGGGCGACGCGACCGGCGCGCGGGACGTCGACCTTCACGTCGGCTGCGCACAGGCGCGCGTCGGGGACGACGGCTACTGGGTGAGCCAGCGCGGCGTCCTCGGCCATTTCACGCGCCCGAAAGGCTCGTGGCAGCAGCTGCGCAACTGGCTGACGCTCCCCTACTACGGCATGAAGACGCCGCAGGGGTCGTTCCTCGCGGTCGTTGAGGGGATGCGCTTCGAGTACAATCAGCGCGTGACGTCCGAGGGCGGCGTCTACCGCGCGTTCCCTCGCTGGCGCATCGAGGACACGGGCATCGACGCCTACGAGGACATGAGCGTCGTCGTCCACGACCTGCCGAAGGGCGCGGGCTACAACGAGATGGCCAAGGCGTTCCGCCGCTACAAGGAGGCGCGCGATCCGGAAATCAGGCCCCTGAAGGAACGCGCGAAGACAATGCCGCACCTGCTGAAGCTGTCGCGCGCCGTGACGGTGCGCCAGCAGTGCGCCGCGAAGCCGTTCAAGCGGCCGGACGACGCGCGCGACTTCACGCCGGAGACGGAGCATCCCGTCCGCCGCGTCTGCTCGTTCGACGAGGCGCTCGAGAACCTGAAGAAGCTCAAGGCGCGCGGCGTGGACGACCTCTCCGTCGTCGTCGCGGGCTGGCAGACGGGCGGCTACGACGGACGCGCCCCGGCGGTCTTCCCCGTGGAGGAGGCCGCGGGCGGCGAGGCCGGACTGCGACGGCTCATCGCGGGCGCGAAAGCGCTCGGCTACATCATCGACGCGCAGGAGAACTACACCGACTGCTACACCGTCTCGCCGCTGTGGGACAACGGCAACATCGCCTGCCTCGGCACGAAAGGCTTTGACGTGAACGGCTCGTGGTGCGGCGGCAAGGCCTACAACCTCTGCCTCCGCAACGCCTGGGACGTGCAGGGCTTCATGCCGGACAGCCTGCGGCGCGCGGCCGGCCTCGGCTTCTGGGGCGCCCACTACATCGACGTCTTCTCCAGCGCGTTCCCCTACCGCTGCCTTGCCCCGAGCCACGCGGCGACGCGTCCCCAGCAGCTCCAGTACATGCTCAAGGCGGCGCGCCTCTGCCGCGACCGCTTCGGCGGCTTCGCGAGCGAGTGCTGCGGCGACTGGCTCGTCGGCTACCTCGACTACATCAACTACGCGACGCCGCGCATCCGCGACCAGCGGGACGCGCGGGCTGCCGGACGCAAGACGCTGGAGGACAAGATCGTGCCGTTCTGGGAACTCGCGTTCCACGATGTCGTCCTCTCCAACCCGGATCGCGTCACGCAGGGCGTCCTCTCGACACGTGACAACCTGATTCTCGTGGAGTTCGGCGGCCGCCCCATCTTCTACTCGTTCGGCGACCGCAACATTCCTGCCATCGCGGCGGCCTACGAGCAGTTCAAGGGACTTCGCCACCTCCAGTTGGAGGAAATGGCGCGGCACGACGAGCTGGCGCCGGGCCTCGTGCGCGTCCGCTACGGGAACGGCGAGACGATCTACGTCAACCACGCGATGCGTCCGCAGACGGCGGACGGCATCACCGTCCCCGCGCAGGACTTCCGGCTTGTCACGAATCAGCAGTCAAACTAAACGAAAGGGGACACGACCATGAAAATGAGGCTCATCCTGTCCCTCGTCGCGGCGGCAGTTGCCGCACGTGCCGAGAATACGGTCGAACCCGTCATCGACGGCGACACCTGGACGTTTACCGTCACAAGCGGCACGGCGACCTACACGTCCGGAATCTCCGGCGCCGTTCGCCTCGTCAAGGAGGGCGCGGGCGTCCTCGACCTCGGCACGGACGCCAACACGTTCACGGGCGGCCTTGTCGTGAACGGCGGTACGCTGCGCGGCTCGTATGCCGCGCTCGGCGGACTCGGCACGGAGACGCCGCCGCATGAACGGATCATGGTGGCGAACGGCGCGACGCTGGCGATTGTCGATACGGAGGGTTCGGGCGGCACGTCGGCGCTCGCGACGACGCTGGTGGTGTCCGGCGCGGGCGCGGACGGACGGGGTGCGGTGCAGCGGTCGGGCACGAACGCCGGCTCGCGACACGGGCTTTTCCAGGACGTGACCCTGAACGGCGACACGACGCTGGGCGCGGACGCCCGGTGGGGCTTCGGCAGTCCGAAGGGGTGTGCGCTGGACATGGGCGGACACCGGCTGACGATTCGCGCAAGTGCGCAGATGTTCGAGTTCTACATCATGGGCACGACCGTGACGAATCCCGGCGACATCGAAGTGTCGGAAGGCGCGATCCTCATGCAGGCGCCGCTCGGCTGCGAGGCGTTCGGTGATTCGGCGCTGCGCTTTGCGGACGGCACGGTGATGAGCCTCTACGGTACGGATGTGACGTGGCCCGTCGTCGCGGCGGGGACGGCGACAGTTTCGGTGACGAAGAAGGATGACAAGCAGAACACGCTGCGGGAGGCCGTCACGTTCGGATCGGGGCTGACATGGGAGTCGAAGAATGCGGCATTCGACGACGCGACGAAAGTCTCGACGCTCGCGGGCGCGCTGGACGGCCCCGGCACTTTCCGCGTGAAGGGCCCCGGCATTTTCTCCGTGACGGGAGGCCTGTCACGCACGGTGGGCGCGCTCGCGGTCACGAACGCCACGCTCGCGCTGACGGGCGCCGGGACATTCGCCGTCACGAACCGCACGGTCGGTTCGTCCGGCTTCACGCCGAATGACGCGGCGGCCCTCGTGCAGGGCGACTGGGCGAACGCGGCGCGCCTGACGCTGACGGGCGCGAGTACGTTCACGATGCCAGCGTCCGCCAACGGCACGGCGGCGAATGCGGACAAGCGCCATCTCATGGTCGGACGCGACAAGGGCCAGTTTGGCGTCCTGGAGATTGGCGCGGGCGCGGTCGTCTCGAACGACCTGAACGTCGGACGGTATGCCGGCAGCGTCGGAGCCGTCTACCTGGACGGCGGCCAGCTGTTCTGGCGCGGCGGCTCCGCCAATCAGGGCTGGCTCGGACTGGCGGGTGCGGGCTATCTCGCGGTGAACGCGGGCGAGTTCGCGTCGGAGGGCTTCCTCACGATGGGGCGCGCGGGCGTCGGGATCGTCCGCCAGCGCGGCGGGCGCGTGGACATGACCGCCGCGAACGCCCTGTCGTTGCGCCTCGCGCGCGAAAGCGGGTCATACGCGCTCTGGCATCAGACGGGCGGCGCATTCGCGGGGGCGCATCACGCCGTCCTCTGCCACGCGGACGCGCTGCTGAACCAGAAGGACGTGGAGGCCGTCCTCACGGTCTCCGGCGACGGCACTTCCTTTGCGCTCGCGGCGGGCAAGTCGGTGATCGCCTACGTCTCGTCCAACGCCGTGACGAGCGTCCTTTCCGTGCGGGACGGCGCGACGCTCGCGTGCGCCAAGATGTTCAAGGAGCGCATGGGGCTGTACGGCGACACGACGGCGACGCCGAACTTCAGCGACGAGACGTTCCGGGCCGCGACGGCGAACGCGAAGTTCTACGTGAACTTTGACGGCGGCGTCCTGAAGGCTTTGAACAACGGCATGTTCTTCCAGAACAACTTCGGCACGCATGACGACCCCGACCGCGTGACGGTCTATGCGGGCGGACTCACGGTGGACACGGCGGAATCCGCCACGATGGGCGACGTGGATTGGAACGTGCCGATCCAGAAGCCGTCCGGGAACGTCCTGCGCACGGTCTCGCTGCCAACGGACGTCGCGTTCAAGAACAAGTACGTGGCGCCGCCGCGCGTGGTGATTTCGGGCGTGAACGTCCATGGCGCGACGGCGGCGGCGGAGCTGGACGAGGCGACGGGGACGCTGACTGGCATCACGGTGACGAGCCCCGGAAATGACGTGCCGGGCGACCTCACGGTGACGATCGCGTCCGGCGACGGCAAGAAGACGTTTGCCTGTCCGTTCACCGTCGGCGCGCCCGCACCGTCCGGCGGCCTCGTGAAGCGGGGCGCAGGATTGCTGAGGCTCACAATGCTGAAGAATGCGCCCAACACCTACGAAGGCGCGACGGCGGTCGAGGGCGGTTCGCTCGAATTCGTCTCCGACACGTATCCGGCGGGGTCGCCGCTCGTGCTGAAGGGCGGCGAAATCCGCTTCGGCGGCGGATGGGAACGCGCCGTGCCGTCGATTGGCGGCTACGGTACGGTCACGCTGACGGGCAGCGGCCTTGTCACGGTGACGGACGAGCTGCGCCTTTCATGCGCCGACCTGTTTGGGGAGGGGCGGACGCTCACGGTCGGGCGGCTGCGCGTCGCCGAGGGTGCGCGGCTCGTCGTCACGGATCCCGAGAAACTGTCCGCCTACAGGGATCGTGACAAGACGGCGTTCCTCACGTCTACGGCGAAGCTGGAGGGGCCTGTCCCCACGTTGGCGCTCGACACGGCGACGTTCGGCCGCTGGGTCTGCCGCAAGTCAGCCGGCGGCAAGTCTCTCCGTTTCGGCCCCACGAAAGGAACGCTGCTGGTCGTCAGATAGCGTTGAGCGCAAATGGCCTCTGCGGGAGATGAATTCCCCACCCTGTGGACGCGACGGAGTGCGTCCATCCCCCAGATGCGGAATCTCTGGCTTCGGCCTTTGCGCCTTGAACGCAATCGGCTTTTTTGATAAAATCACGGGCATTTCCAACTGAACGACGGAAGGACTCAAGTGAAGATGATGAAGGTGTGCGCCGCAGCTGTTGCTGCGGTCTGGGGGGGAGCGGCGCTGGCGCAGGCCGTTGCGCCTACGGCGCTGAAGGTGGTCGAGACGACGCCCGAGGCGGCGCAGACCGGGGCCGTCGCGAAGACGGTGGAGGCGACGAGCGACTGGCTGGTGTCCTTCACGAACTTCGTGGAGATGGTGGACGGCTGGGTGTGGGGCGTGCCGCTCATCGCCGCCATCCTTGTGACGGGCCTCCTCCTCACGTGCATCCTCCGCTTCACCCACCTCTTCAACCTCAAGCGCGCGTTCCAGTACATGTTCCACCAGGAGGTGGATCCGGGCGTGAACGGCGAGGTGAGCCAGTTCGGTGCGCTCTGCACCGCGCTCTCCGCGACGATCGGCACGGGCAACATCGTGGGCGTCGCGACGGCCATCGGCACGGGCGGCCCCGGGGCGCTCTTCTGGATGGAGGTCGCGGCCTTCTTTGGCATGGCGACGAAGTACGCCGAAGGGCTTCTCGCGGTGAAGTACCGCGAGGTCGCGCCCGACGGCCGTGTCCTCGGCGGCCCGTTCTACTACATCGAGAAGGGCCTCGGGAGGAAGTGGAAGCCGCTCGCCGTCGCCTTCGCGGTCTTCGGCGCCCTCGCGGGCATCATGGGCATCGGCACGATCACGCAGATCCACGGCATCACCTCCGCCGTGCAGCGCTTCTTCGACCCGAACTTCAACCCGGCGGACATGGCGACGGGTCTGCAGCTCTTCGGCACCACCTACTCGGTGCCCGTGGTCGTGGCGGGCCTCGTCGTGACGGCGTGTGTGGGCCTCGTCGTGATCGGCGGCCTCCAGCGCATCGCGAAGGTCTCGACGGTGATCGTGCCGTTCATGGCGATCTTCTACGTGGTCATCATCGCGTTCCTCCTCCTGGGCAACCTCTCGAAGGTGACGGCCGCGCTGGAGCTGATCGTGCGCGCGGCGTTCAACCCGAGCGCGTTCACGGGCGGCATGGTGGGGACGATCTTCATCGCGATGCAGAAGGGCATCGCGCGCGGCATCTTCTCGAACGAGGCGGGCCTCGGCTCGGCCCCGATCGCGGCGGCGGCGGCGAAGACGAACGAGCCGACGCGCCAGGGACTCGTCTGCATGACGGGCACGTTCATCGACACGATCGTGATCTGCACGATGACGGGCCTCGCCATCGTCGTGACGGGCGCCTGGGAGCCGTCGCTCGGCCTCAAGGGCGTGGACATCACGATCGAGGCGTTCTCGCGCGGCCTCGCCTTCCTCGGCCCCCGGGCCGACTTCATCGCGAGCTTCTTCCTGATGACGGCCCTCACGTTCTTCGCCTTCACGACGATCCTCGGCTGGGACTACTACTCCGAAAAGTGCCTCGAATACCTCGTGGGGCCGAAGCGTGCCGGCCTCGTGAAGGTCTACCGCCTCCTCTACGTGCTCGTCGTCTTCATCGGCCCCTACCTCACGGTCTCGGTGGTGTGGGGCATCGCGGACACCTTCAACGGCCTGATGGCCTTCCCCAACCTGGTCGCCCTCGTCCTGCTCTCGCCGGTCGTGTGGAAGACTACGAAGGACTATTTCGACCGCCTGAAGAAGGGCGAGATCAAGGACTGAACACACACGAACGGAGGAACCAGACATGGCGACGTGTACATGCGGATGCGGGGCGGATACGGGATTTCAGGCTCCCCTTAAGGCGCTTAACTTCCTGCGGACGCACGCCCACGGGGACGGGCAGACGATCGCGGTCGCGTGGGAGCGCGAGGACGGCAACGTCTACCGCTACGACCTGACGGTGCCCGCGCGCATCCACCCGGCCCTGCTGCCGGGCGTGAAGCACCTCGTGGAGCGCGTCGTCAAGTTCGTCCTCTGGAGCGCGGGCGGCTGGAAGCTCCACCTCTCCGGCCCGGACAACATCGTGAAGCCCATCGCGCGGGCCTACAAAAAGAAGGGCGCGCGGGCCTTCGACGTCGCCTTCTTCAACGACCTCTACGCACGTCCGCTGGAGACCGCGGTCGTCCCCCTTAAGGAGATGCCCGAGACGCATGAGCGCGAGGTCGTCGTCAAGAACAACACGAACGGCCGGCGCATCGGCTTCGACCTCGGTGCAAGCGACTTCAAGGTCTCCGCGCTTCGGAACGGCAAGGTCGTCTTCTCGAAGGAGTTCCCGTGGGATCCGCGCAACCAGCCCGACCCCGACTACCACTACGAGAAGCTGAGTGCGGGTCTGGAGGCCGCCGCCGCCGCCCTCGGCGGGCGCGTGGACGCAATCGGCGGTTCGACGGCGGGCACGCTCGTCGGGAAGCGCCTCGGCCCGGCCTCGCTCATCCGCGCCGTCCTCGAAAAGGCGCCCGAGAAGAAGGACCTTGCGCGCGGCCTCTTCGCGCGCATCGAGGAGGAATGGCAGTGCCCGTTCGAGGTCTTCAACGACGGCGACGTGACGGCGCTCGCGGGCGCGATCGCGATGAAGCGCACGGGCATCCTCGGCATGGCGATGGGCTCCAGCGAGGCCGTCGGCTACATCAACCCGAAGGGCGCGCTCACGGGCCGCATCAACGAGCTTGCGTTCGCACCGGTGGACCTCAACCCGAACGCGCCGAAGGACGAGTGGAGCGGCGACGCGGGCGTGGGCGCGATGTACTTCTCGCAGCAGGCCGTCGACCACCTCGCGCGTCTCTTCGGCTTCAAGTTCCCGAAGTCGATGAAGCTGCCGGAGCGCCTCAAGGTCGTGCAGGAGGCGATGGAGAAACACGACGAGAAGGCGCTGCGCGTCTACCTCATGATCGGCCGCTACCTCGCGAATGCGGCCGCGTGGTATCGCGAGTTCTACGACTACTCGAACCTGATGGTCCTCGGGCGCGTGACAAGCGGCTTCGGCGGCGAAGTCATCCTCAACACGGCGAAGATGGGACTGGAGGCGGTGGATCCGTACCTCGCCGAGCAGATCGACATCTTCATGCCGGACGAGAAGACGCGCCGCCTCGGCCAGTCCGTCGCGGCGGCCCAGATCCCCGTCGTGGCGTAGGCGGCGCGCGTGTTCGGATTCGAAGTGGACGGGGACGGGATGCGCAGGTTCGTACGGCGCCTTGCCGTGGCCGCGTCGGGGCTGCTGGCTGCGGCGGGAGGGGCGGCGGAGACGCCGCCGCCCGTCGCGGGTGCGCGCCTCTCCGTGGGCGACGCGCGCCTCTCGGTTTCGTTTGACGCGGCGTCGGGATGGCCGACGACGTGGACGGTCGACGGCGAGACGGTGCTGGTCGCCGACCCGAAGACGCGCGCGCCCGTGCGCGTCAACGACTTCGCGCCGTGGAAGAACCTGGAGCGGGAGGCCCCTCCGGCCGTCGCCGGGCGCTTCGAGCGCGTGGACGGCACGACGGCGACGAGCTGGCTGCGCGCGGGCGACTGGCGCTTCGCCGTCACCGTCCAGCTCTATCCAAACGAACGCATGGCGCGCCGGCGCTTCGCGTTCTGCTGGGACGGCGCGGCGCCGACGCAGAAGCTCGAACGGCTCTGGTTCGAGGGCGCCAAGCTGCGGACGGGCGCGGCGTCCGGCGCGTTCATGCTGCCCGGCCTCTGGCCGCCCCGCAGCGGCAAGGCGCCGTTCCACGACGGCTGGAGCCAGCGCACGGGCGGCGGGCGCGCGGGCGGCCCGGCGCCGATCATCTGCGAGAGTGGCTCCGGCTGGAGCGTCCTCTCCTGCCTCGACGAGACGACGCCGTGCGCCGACCGCGGGCACAGCCACCTCATGGAGCGCGCCGACGGGCTGGCGCTCTCGACCTTCTACGAGACGTGTGGGCGCATGCGCAGGGGCGACTGGCAGGAGGTCGGCGACGCCTGGTTCGTCTTCCGGCGCGGCACGGCGGAGGCGATGCTGGCCGAGGGCCTGCCCGCCTGGTTCCGGCACGTCGGCGAGGTGCCGCCGGCCGACCGCGCGGACTGGCTGAAGGACGCGGTCATGTACTCGACGCATCCCAAGGGAGACGGCGACGAGGGCATGCGCGACCGGGGCGGGTTCAAGGCCGAGACCGCCGGCCTGCCGTTCCTCAAGGCGCTGGGCGTGAACCTCATCTGGCTCAGGCCCGTCGAGGACGAAAGCTGCTATGTGCCGCGCGACTACTACGCGCTCATGAACGGCATCGGCTCGGCGGCCGACTTCAAGGCATACGTGCGCGCCGCGCACGCGATGGGCATGCGCGTCATGCGCGACGGCGTCATCCACGGCGGCTTCAGCACCCCCCGCAACCCCCGCGCCGTCACGCACCCGGAATGGGTCGGGCAGCATGAGGACGGCTCGGTCGCCGACTTCTGGTGCTTCGACTTCAACTGGCCGACGTGGATCGCCTACTTCGGCGACTACATCCGCCACCAGACGGCCGAGTACGGCCTCGACGGCTGGCGGCTCGACGCGACGAGCGGCTCGCGGCATCCGAACTGGAACCCCGCGATCCCCTACGCGCGCGCGAGCTTCGCCCAGCTGCAGGGCGCGTTCAACCAGCTGCGCAGCATCCGCGCCAACCTGCGGAAGGTCCGCGCGGACGGCGCGCTCCTCACGGAGTCCCACTTCGGCGCGTTCGCCAAATACGCGGATTCCATCTACGACGAATGGCGCGTCGGCGCGCGCGCCCTGGACGAGATGGCGCGCCAGGCGGGGCCGGGGGAGGTTGTGCGGGCCCTCCGCCGGTGGTTCCATGAACAGCAGTTCGCCTTGCCGCCGGACACGATCAACATGCGCTACATCGACAACCACGACACGCTCTCCCTCGCCGACACGCACGGGCGGGCCGTCGCGACGGCGATGATGGCCGTGATGGCCTGGACGCCGGGCTATCCGCAGGTTTGCAACTTCCGCGAGGACGGCGCATTCGAGGCGCTGCGGCGGATCTTCCGCCTCCGCGCGGCGCTGCCCGAGTTGCGGCGCGGCGCGGCCGACTACGTGGGCGTCGACGCGCCGGACGGCGTGTTCGCCTGCCGCCGGACGCTCGGCGACCTCGAAAGCGTCGTTCTCGTCAACTTCAATTCCGATCCGGCGGCGGGGCTCGCGCCGTTCGGCTTCCGCGTCGTTCGGACGAAGGGCCCCTCCGTCGCGCGCGCCCTCGGCGAGTTCCCGCCGTTTGCGCCGCAGGGGGCGGCGGCGCCCGCGCGGCAGACGCCGAGCGGCCTCCTCTTCGAACTGGAGGCGGACGGCCGCACGATCCCCGTCCTCGCCGAGCTGCGGAACTGGACGAACGGCGCGCTCCGCGTCCCGTACCGGCTCGTGCGCAAGAAGACGGCGACGGGGTGGCGCGTGCGCCTCGCCGAGCCGCTTCCGGGCCGGAGCCCGTCCGACTTCTCGAATCTAAAGCTTGTCCTGCAGGCGCCTGCCGCCGAACGCTGGTACGCCCGCACGGCCGAGGGCGTCTTCGAGGGCCCGTTCCGCGTGCGCCACCCGGACTACGACGCGCTTGACCCGCGCGGGACCATCGGCGGCGCGCCGCGCGACGGCGCGCTCCGCTGGCAGTCGAAGACCCATCCCTTCGGCCTGACGCGCGACCATGCGGCCGTCGGCATGGCCTTCGGGCGTGCGGCGCTCGAATGCCACGGCTTCGCGCAGGCGGCGGATGTGCGCGTGTGGGACCGTCTGGGGAAGGACGCGGGCCTTGCGGTTTCCGTGTACGGCCCCCGCCTTGAGAGTTACGCGCTCTCCTTCGACCTGACGACCGTCGCGCGGGCGCTCGACGCGGCGCAGGTCGGAACCGGCGACAGCCGGCTGAAGGCCATGCCCGGCGGCTGGCGGTTCGAGGAGGGGACGCTGCGCGTGAACGTCCTGCGCAACGGCGCGCTCGCGGCCGTCTTCCGCAGGCGCGGCGACGCCTGGGTGAAGGTCGCCGGGGAGGCGGGCTTCTTCACCGACACGGGCACGGGGCGCAGGGTCAACACGGGCGAGATCCCCGCCGACTGCCGCCAGACCTACGAGTGCGAATGCCCGGCGCGCCTTGCGCGGCGGGCGGACGGCGCGCTCACGCTCGATTTCGCGCGGGGCGAGCTGCGCGGCTTCGGACGCCACGCCTCGCGCATGGCGAAGCCCGTGCGCTTCTCGACCCATTACACGTTCAAGGGCGACGAGACCTTCGGCTACTGCACGCGCTTCGAGACGACGCGCCCCTTCGCGAAGGGGGAGGGCGCGCTGGATTGGCGCATGGACCTTCCCTCCTGCAGGGGCGGGAAGGTGGACCGGACGTCCGTCGCGCTTGAGACGGCCTCCGGCTGCACGCTGGCGATGGCCTTCTGCGACTGGAAGGGCGAAGCGCCCAGGGCGCTCGTCCGGGACGGGCGTCGGCTGCGCGTCGTCTGGCTCGGGAGGGAGACCGAGGGCCTCGACCTTCCGCCCGCGTCGCAGCACGGCTTCACGGCGACCGTCCGCGTCGGCCGCTGACGCGGACGGCGGCGCTTCTCCATTGACATTGACGGCGGCGAGGGGAACGGGTATAATCCACGCCATGCCTCTTTTGGCAAAACAAAAAGGATTTTTCTAAAATGAGCGGAATCGTCCTGTTTGCGTGCGCGGTTGCGGCGGTTGCGCCTCTGGCCGCTGCGCTCGTCTCGCTCGTCTGCGCATGCGCGTGGACGGTAGAGGCGAAGGCCCTCAAGGTGCTGATGATCGACCGCGACCTCGCGAATGCGGCCGCGTGGTATCGCGGGTTCTACGACGACTCGAACCTGATGGTCCTCGGGCGCGTGACAAGCGGCTTCGGCGGCGAAGTCATCCTCAACACGGCGAAGATGGGTCTGGAGGCGGTGGATCCGTACCTCGCCGAGCAGATCGACATCTTCATGCCGGACGAGAAGACGCGCCGCCTCGGCCAGTCCGTCGCGGCCGCCCAGATCCCCGTCGTGGCGTAGGCGGCGACGGACGAGGGAGGTGTGAACATGAACGGCATGACGAGCGGTATGACGCGGCGCGCGTTCGTGGGGGCGGCGGCGGGGGCGTGCCTCGGCGCCGGGGGGCTGCGCGCGGCGGCGGCGACGGGCGGGACGACGGCGGCGCGCCCCCGCGTGCGCCCCCTGCCGAGCGACGGGAAGACGCCGATCCCGCTCCTGGGGCTCGGCAGCGCCGAGCGCTTTCCCCTCAAGACGCGGGCGGGGGAGGGCGCGGCGGACCTCGCCTACGCCGAGCGGATGGTCGACGAGGCTCTTGCGCGCGGCGTCAACTGGATCGACACGGGCTACATCTACCACAAGGGCATGAGCGAGCCGTTCCTCGGCCGCGTCCTCAAGAAGTACCCGCGCGACGCCTTCCTCCTCTCGACGAAGATGCCGACCTGGCTCATCAAGACGGCGGACGACGCGAAGCGGATCTTCGAGGAGCAGCTGCGGCGCTGCCAGGTCGATCACTTCGACTTCTACCTCCTCCACTCCATCAGCAAGAAGTCGGAGTTCGAGCGCGTCTACGTGAAGCTCGGCGTCCTCGACCACCTGCTGGAGCAGAAGCGGCGCGGGCGCATCCGCCACCTCGGCCTGTCCTACCACGGCAAGTCAGACTACCTCGGCGAACTGCTCGACGCCTACCCCGGCATGTTCGAGGTCTGCATGCTGATGCTCAACGCGATGGAGTTCACGTGGAACCCCGACGCGGCGAAGCTCGCCGGGACGGCGGCGCAGCGCGGCGTCGCGGTGCTTGTGATGGAGCCGTTGGCGGGCGGCCGCGCCGCCGGCCTGCGGGGCGAGGCGCGCGAGATCCTGCGCGCGGTCCGCCCCGACGACTCGCCCGCGCGGTGGGGCCTCCGCTTCGCCGCCTCGCTGCCCGGCGTCGTGTGCGTCTTCAGCGGCATGGGGAAGATCGAGTACCTACGCGAGAACGCCGCGACGCTCTCCGAGGGCTTCACGCCGCTCTCCGAGGCGGAGCGCGCGGCCTACGCCTCCGCCATCGCCGCGTACATGAAGCACAAGTCGATCCCCTGCACGGGCTGCAGCTACTGCGTGCCCTGCCCCTACGGCGTGCGCATCCCCGAGATCTTCGCCTGGTACAACGACTGGGCGCAGAACGGACGCCTCCCGGCGGACGAGGGCGCGAACGCCACGCAGGACCTTCGCCGCCGCTTCCTCGCCTCCTACTACAACACCTTCCGCGCGCGCGAACGGGCGGACCGCTGCCTCGCCTGCCGGAAGTGCCTCGTGCCGTGTCCCCAGTGGACCTTCCGCATCCCCACGGAAATGGAGAAGGTCGCCGCGCTTGTCGCGCACGTGGAGGAGGTCTACGTGCAGAAGGGCGGGGTGGTGCGATGAAGCGGTCTCTCAAATGGGTGCGCGTCGGCGTGGCGGCGGTCGTCTTCGCGCTCGTCACGCTCTTCTTCCTCGGCCTCGGCGGAGGCTTCGGCCTCCTTGAAAGAATCCAGCTCGGCCCCGCCCTCCTGGGGTGCGCGGGCGTGCCGCTCGCGGTCTGGCTCGTCGTCACGCTCGTCTTCGGGCGCGTGTACTGCTCGGCGGCGTGTCCGCTTGGCATTTTGCAGGATGTCCTCGGCCGTCTCGCGCATCCGCGCGGGCGGCGGCGTTTCGCGTTCCGGCCCGACCGCCCGTGGATTCGGGCGGGCGCGCTCCTCGTCTGCGCCGCGCTCGTCGCGGTGGGGGGCGTCTCGCTCGCGGGGCTGCTCGATCCCTACAGCGTCTTCGGGCGCATCGCCTCCACGCTCTTCCAGCCCGTCGCCGAGGGGGCGAACAACCTGCTCGCGGATCTTCTCGGGACGGATGGCCCGGTCGTCCTCTTCAGGCGCGAGATCGTCCTGCGCGGCCTCACGGGGCTTGCGGTGGCGGCGAGCGCGCTCGCGCTCCTCTTCCTGCTCGTTGCGTGGAGGGGGCGTCTCCTCTGCAACACGGTCTGCCCCGTGGGCGCGCTCCTCGCGCTGGCCGCGCGGAAGACGGCCGTCCGCCTTGCGTTCGATCCGGCGAAGTGCGTGGGCTGCGGGCTCTGCACGGGCGTCTGCAAGGCGCAGTGCCTCGACGGGCGCGCGCGCGTCGTCGACAACGCGCGCTGCGTCAGGTGCTTCAACTGCCTCGCGGTCTGCCCGAAGGACGCGCTGGCGTTCCGTCCGCTGCGTGCCTCGGCGGCGCAGACGGCGGAGCCGGCGGGGGCGCGCCGCGCGTTCCTCGCGACGGCGGGCGCGGGCCTGATCGGTGCGGCGGCGTGCGGACGGCGGATGGGGCTGCCCGCCGTGTCCGGCGAGGTCCTGCCACCGCCGGGGGCGGACGTGCGGCGCCTCCGCACACGCTGCACGGCGTGCGGGCTCTGCGTGGCGCGGTGTCCGCGAAAGGTCCTGGTTCCGGCGGGATTCTCGGACTACGGTCCGCTCGGGTTCATGCTGCCGAAGATGGATTTTGCGCACGGCTTCTGCGATCCGTCCTGCACGACGTGCGGCGAAGCCTGCCCGACGGGGGCGATTCCGCGCCTGGACGCCGCCGCGAAGAAGGCGGTGAAGATCGGGCGCGCGGTCTTCGACCGTTCGGCGTGCCTTGCCTGTACGGAGAAGATCCCGTGCGGACTCTGCGCCCGGCGCTGTCCGCAGAAGGCGATCACGCTGAAGGACGAAGACGTCCCGGATGGCGGCAAGACGAAGACGATTTCCGTCCCCGTCGTCTCGGCGGCGGCCTGCACGGGCTGCGGCGCGTGCGAGAACTACTGTCCCGCCCACGCCCTGAAGGTGCGCGGTATCCCTTGACGACCGTCTTGGGAGAGGGTACAACTCAAACGCATTGGTGGTGCGGTAAACATTGAACAGGTAAACAATGAACAGGAGATGGAGGATGGCAATGACGGGGAACGGGATGCGGGCGATGCTGGGCTGTGCGTGTGCGGCCCTGCTGTCGTGTATGCTGTTGGCGGAGGACGTCGATCCGGCGGCGTCCATCGACGCGGCGGTTGCGCCTCTGGCCGCCGCGCCTGTGTACACGACCCCGGTGCCGGCCGTGGAGGTCTCCCCGCGCCAGGGCATCGGCAACTTCCTCGCGAAGGTGCGGGCCGGGAAGCCCGTGACGGTGGCCTACCTGGGCGGCTCCATCACGCAGCAGGGCGACGACCGCACGGGGAAGGGCGGCTGGCGCGTGAAGACGACGAAGTGGCTGCGCGAGACGTACCCGCAGGCGAAGATCGCCGAAGTCAACGCCGCCATCGGCGGCACGGGGTCCGAACTCGGCGTCTACCGCGTGGGGCAGGACGTCCTCGACCACGACCCGGACTTGCTGTTCGTGGAGTTCGCCTGCAACGACGGCGGCGACGGCGGCCATCCGCAGCGCATCTGGCGTTCGATGGAGGGCATCGTGCGCCAGACGTGGCGGAAGAACCCGCGCACGGACATCGTCTTCGCGTACACGATCACCACGTCGATGACAAACACCTACGCGAAGGGGCTGCGGCCGCGCGCGGCCGGCGCCGACGACATGCTCGCCGCCCACTACGGCATCCCGTCCATCGACTTCGGCCCCCGCGTCTGGAAGGCCGTGGCCGAGAACCGCCTCATGATGACCGCCGGCGAGATCGAGACGGCCGTGCCGAAGGACGACCCGGCCCGCGAACGGAAGGTGCAGGAGAGGCTCGCGAAGGATCCGCGCATCCTCTTTTCGCGCGACGGCGTGCATCCGAACGACGACGGGCACGGCTTCTACCTCGCCTCGGTCCAGGCCGGCTTCGCCGCGCTTCAGGACCTTCCCGCCGTCGACCACGGCCCGAAGCTCGCCACGTCGTTCGTGGCGGACAACATGGAGCGGGCGAAGCTCGTGGACATCACGCCGGCGATGCTGTCGGGCGACTGGGCGCGCCTCCCCTGCGGCGATGCGAAGTACGACGGGCTGCGCCGCTTTTCCGGCTGCCTGGGCGACAACATCCTGCTGGCGCGCCGCCCGGGCGCGAAGCTGTCGTTCTCGTTCAGGGGAACGGCCTGCCAGATCTACGACCTGCTCGGGCCGGACTGCGGCCAGGTCTGGGTCACCTTCGACGGCGTGCGCGCGAAGCGCCCCGTCGCGCGCTTCGACGGCTACTGCACCTACTACCGCCTTGCCTCGCTCCCCGTGGGCGGCGGCGCGGATGCGGTCCACGCCGTCGAGATCGAGCTTGACGCGCAGCAGCCTTCCCGCCAGCCGGTCGCCTTCCGCCTGAAGGACCCGGCGAAGGAGCTGGCCGCGCCCAAGTACAACGGCACGTCCTGGATCGTCGGCAGGATCATGCTCGTCGGCGACCTGGTCGGTGAAGGCCCGGCGGGGCGCGAAGGGGCGGGGAAATGAGGAGGGGGACGGCGATGAAGAAGACGCGCGCGGCGCTCTGCGCGCTCGTCTGCGCGTGCGCGTGGACGGCGGAGGCGAAGGCCCTCAAGGTGCTGATGATCGGCAACTCGTTCACGGAGAGCGCGATGCGCGAGACGCCGGCGGTCGCGAAGGCGATGGGCTGCGCGCTGGACCTCGCGAACCTCTGCATCGGCGGGTGCCCGCTCGCGAAGCACTGGGCCAACGTCGAGAAGGCGGGCGACCCCGACTTCCGCCCCTATGCCGTCCAGATGAGCTGGACCTCCTGCGACGCGAAGGCGTCCGGCCTCCGCAGGGCGGCGCCGAAGGGCCGCGCGAACATCCCCCAGGCGCTCGCCGCCGAGCCGTGGGACATCGTGACGATCCAGCAGGCGAGCGGGCAGAGCGCGTTCGAGAAGACCTACCAGCCCTATGCGGACAACCTGATCGCCAAGATCCGCGAACTTGCCCCCCGGGCGGAGATCCGCATCCAGGAGACCTGGAGCTATTCGCCGTATGACGGGCGGCTCGGCGTGTGGAAGTTCACGCCGGACGAGATGTTCGTCCGTCTGCACGCGGCCTATGGCGCGCTCGCGCGGAAGCACGGCCTCACGGTCATCCCCACCGCCGTCGCGGTGCAGAACTACCGCCGCGACCTGCCCGTCCGGTACGCGAAGGTCTATACGAAGGCGGAACTTGCGGCGTTCACCGAGCCGCGGCTGCCCGACTTCTACGGCGACGTCTGCGGTCAGGCGCACTGGGGGACGGGCTCTTCGTGGCAGAAGGACGCCAACGAGCGGAAGCTGCGCGTCGACGGCTGCCACCTCAACCCCGCCGGCGAGTACCTGCAGGGCTGCGTGTGGACGGCGGCGCTCTTCGGCGTCGATGTGACGGCCTGCGCCTACCGCCCCGCCGGCCTGCCCGAAGACCGCGCCGCCCTCATGCGGCGCGCGGCGATGGACGCAGTGCGGGCACAGGCGCGGAAGAAGTAGGCGCCGGGCGCCTGCATCGGGCATGAGGTCGCGTCTCGTCGTTCTGTGTGTGCTGGGGCTGTGCGCGCTCGCCGCGCTCGTCGCCGTCCACGCGCGGTGGCTCGCGGCGGGGTCCCGGGACCCGCGCTTCGTGCGCTTTCTTCGGCGGCACGGCCGGCGGGCGAACGTGGCGGTGGCGCTGCCGCCGCACGGCGTCGCCGTCGACGCGCGGGGCGCGCGCCTCGACGTCGCGGAGGCGGGCTCCGCTTTTCAGGCCGTCCTCGACGACCGCGCGCTCGCGGCGAAGGGCGCGCCCGTCGTCCTCACGCTCGACGCGCGGCTCCAGGCGTGCGCCGAGGCGCTCTTCGCGGGGCGGCGCGGCGCGCTCGTCGCGCTCGACCCGGCGACGGGCCGCCTGCGCGCGCTCGTCTCGGCGCCCCGGGCGAACTACCTGAACCGGGCGCTCAACGGTCTCTACCCGCCCGGCTCGACGTTCAAGGTGTTCATGGCGGCGGCGGCGCTCTCGCAGGGGCTCGACCCCCTCTTCGACTGCCCGGCCGGAGGGTATCGCAGCGCGCGCGGCACGCCTGCGATCCGCGACGTGGAGGCGCGTCAGATGGCCCGCAGGGGGAAGGTCTGGAGGGGCTTCGGACGCCTGGGCCTCGCTTCGGCGCTCGTCCATTCGTCCAACACCTACTTCGCGCAGCTTGGCGTCGCGCTGGGACCGGCGGCGTTCGGCCGCGCCGTCTCGGCGGCGCGCCTGCGCGAGGGCGCCGCCGTCCTCTCCGGCGCGGGCATCTCGCTGGAGTCGGCGGGCGGCGGCGTGCCGGACGGCCTGCGCGCGCC
>CAKUCX010000046.1 GCA_934643865.1 uncultured Kiritimatiellota bacterium | reverse complement strand
CCGCCGGCGCCGGGCGCGCGGGCGCCTCGTCGCGCGCCTCGTCCGAAAAGGACAGGTCGACCTGCGCGAGGTCAAGCGTGAGCGGCGTCTCCGCGCAGTCCGGCTCCACGGCCACGGCGGAGAGCCCCCATGCGGCGCAGACGCCCGCGACAAGCGCGGCGTGGAGGACGAGCGAAACGACGAGGCCCGCCGCGAACCCCGCGCCGCCCTTCATTTTCCGCTCCCCGCCACCTGCACGCTCGCCTTCTCGACGCCGGCGGCCTTCAGCTGCGCCAGAAGCTCGATGCCCGCGCCGAGCGAGGCCGCGCGGTCGCCCGAGATGAGGACGGGCAGGTCGGGCTTCACCGCCGCAAGGCGCCCCACCTCCGCGACGAGCGCCTCCCGCCCCAGCGCGCGCCCGTTGAGCTGCAGCGCGTCGTGCGCGTCGAGCGTGACGACGATCCGCTCGCCCCGCTCGTGGACGCCCGCCGCATGGGGGAGGTCGACCTTCATCCCCCGGTGGACGGCCATGTCGAAGACGGCGTAGACGAAGAAGACGAGGACGAGGAACATCACGTCCATCAGCGAGACGAGTTCAAGGCGCGACGCGCGCGCGAGGAACGGCGACGAGAGCTTCACGGCCGCGCCCCGTCCCGCTCCAGGCGCGCCGCCGCCGCCGCGAGGAGGCCGAGCAGGAAGTTGTAGGGGAAGAGGAGGACGAGCGCGGCGACGATGCCCGCCGCCGTCGTGATGAGCGCCTCGCCGATGCCCGCCGTCGCGGCGAGGGGGGAGGCGTTCCCGGCGAGTTTGAAGGAGCCGAACGTCTTGATGATGCCCGTCACCGTGCCGAGGATGCCGAGCATCGGCTCGGCGGTGATGATCGTCGAGAGCAGCCCGAAGCCGCGCTGGAGGCGGTTGAGGCGGCCCTGCGGGTCGTCGAAGGGCCCTGTCTCGCGGGCGAAGCGCCGGAACGCGAGAAGCCGCTCGACGACGAGCGCGACCCCGACCACCGAGAGGGCCAGGATGGGCCACATCACCGGCCCGCCGTCGAAAAACCACTGAAGTTCGCTGTTCATGACTGTGACGTTAAACGAAGAAGGCGACCGAGAGGTTCACGCAGAATCCCCGGCCGCCCCTCTCCGTCCCTGCGGCGTCCGCCTTACTTCGCGGCGATCTGCCCCGCCTTCGCGAGCATCTTCGCCTCGACCGACTGGATCTCGGCGAAGCCCTGCGAGCTGTGCGGGTTGAGGCCGTCGGAGGCCTCCATCGAGCTGTCGGCCTCGTTGTAGATCGTCGCCTTGAGCCCCGTGAGGCTCTCGAAGAAGATGTTGCCCTTGTAGAGCCCGAGCGTGACCTCGGCCGTCGCCTTGTCAGCCCACACCTGGATGGCCGCGCGCGCCGCGCGCGTCGCCGGGTCGAACCAGCGCCCGTCGTAGATCTGGTCGGCGACGAGGCGCGAGAGGTGCTGGAAGAGGAGCGCCGAGCGGCGGTCCATCAGCCCCTCGTAGACGTACTTGAGGCCCCAGCCGAGCACCTCCATGCCCGGCGCCTCGTAGACGCCGCGGCTCTTCGTGCCGATGATGCGGTTCTCCAGCGCGTGCTTCATGCCGATGCCGTTGCGCCCGCCGATCCGGTTCACTTCCAGCATGGCCTCGTAGGGCGTCATCTTCTGGCCATTCACCGCGACGCAACGGCCCTTCGCGAAGGCGAGCGCGACCTTCTCGATCCGGTTCGGGGCCTTGTCGGGCCACACGCCCATCGTGGGCTTGACGATGCGCATCGACGTCTCCATCGACTCCAGGTCCTCCGCCTCGTGCGAGAGGCCCGCGAGGTTCCCGTCCGTCGAGTACTTCTTCTTCGTGCCGACGAACGCCGTGATGCCGCGTTCGGCGAGGAAGGCGACCATCTGCGTGCGGCCCGGGAACTTCTTGAGCAGGTCCGCGTCGCGCCAGGGGGCGTACACGCCGAACTTCGGGTCGAGGACGTTCACGTAGCGCTCGAAGCGCATCTGGTCGTTGCCGCGCCCCGTCGCGCCGTGGACGAGCGCCGTGCAGCCGGCCTTCTTCATCGCCGGGAGAAGCTTCTGCACCGTGACGGCGCGGGCGATGCCCGTCGAGTTCCAGTAGCCGCCGTCGTACATCGCCTGGCACTTCACGGTCTCGAAGCAGATGTCGGCCATCTCCTTCGTGACGTCGACGATCGTCGTCTCGACGCCGGTGGGGGCCATCTTCTTCTTGATGTCGTTGATGTCCTTCTCGTCCGGCTGGCCGACGTTCGCCGAGAACGCCTTTACGTTCACGCCCGCGTCCTTCAGGACGCAGCAGATGGTCTTCGAGTCGAGCCCGCCCGAGACGCACACGCCGACGGTTTTGCCTTTGAGATCAGCCAGTTTCATGTTAGACGAACCTTTCCTCTTAAAAAAGACGGCGGATAGTATAGCACATTTTCGGCGGGCGTCCGCAGAAAACGCCTCAGGCGAGCCCCCGCCGCTTCGCGAGCGCGCGCGCGACGTCCGGGACGGCGGCGAGCAGGTCCTTCGTGTAGGCGCTCGTCGGATGGGCGAAGACCTCCGCCGCCGGCCCCGCATCCGCGAAGAGGCCCTTGTGCATCACGCACACGCGGTCGCAGACGTTGCGCACGACGGCGAGGTCGTGCGCGATGAGGATCACCGAAAGGCCAAGATCCCGACGCAGGTCGCGCAGCAGATTGAGGATGCGCGCCTGCACGGAAACGTCCAAGGCGGAGACGGGCTCGTCCGCCACGAGGACGCGCGGCTCCACCGCGAGCGCCCGCGCGAACGACGCGCGCTGGCACTGCCCGCCCGAAAGCTCGCGCGGATACTGGTCGAGGACGGCCGAGGAAAGCCCCACGACGTCCAGAAGGGAGGCGGGGGATGCGGCACGCGCCCGGCCCCGCGCGGACCGCAGCGCCTCGGCGAGCGCCTGGCGAATCGTCATGCGCGGGTTGAGCGAACCGACCGCGTCCTGGAAGACCATCTGCACGTCGCGGCGGTAGGCGCGGACGGCCGCACGCCCGAACGTCGCGACGTCCTTCCCGCAGAAGAGGATCTCGCCGCCCGCGCGCGGCTCAAGGAGAAGGAGCGCCTTGGCGATCGTCGACTTGCCGCTGCCGCTCTCGCCCACGATGCCGAGCGTCTCGCCCGCCGCGAGCGAGAAGCTCACCCCCTTCACCGCCTCCAGGGGCGTTCCGCCCGGCCGGCGATAGACGACATGGAGGTCCCTGACCTGAAAGAGCGTGTCCATGGCGGTTCTGCGCGCGAGGAGCCGTTCCGAAGGAAGCGGCGGGGGCGCGACCGCAACGTCGCGTCCCCGCCGTCCTTTGTCACGTCTTCTCCACGCCGCGTCAGCTACGGGCGTTGTGGTGGTAGACCGTGTGGAGGAGGCGGTGCGCCTTCTCCGAGCCGGGCTCGCCCAGGAAAGCCTCGTAGAGCTTCTTGATGTCGGGGTTCTCGTGCGAGAGGCGGCAGGGCTTGCCGGCGTCCTCCGCGTAGAGGCCCTCCATGCGGCGCTCCAGCGTGCCCTTGCGGTCCTCGTGGATGAACGGCTGGCCGCCGCCGTTGATGCAGCCGCCGGGGCAGGCCATGATCTCGATGGCCTGGAAGCGGCCACGGTCGGCGCGCACCATGTCGAGGACCTTGCGGGCGTTGCCGAGGCCGGAGGCGATCGCAACGTTCACCGTCATGCCGGGGGCGACCTCCACCTTCGCCTCCTTCACGCCGTCGAGGCCGCGCACCGCGCGGAAGTTGATCGCGTCGCCGGCGAGGTTCTCGCCCGTGAGCATCGTGTGGACGCTGCGGAGCGCCGCCTCCAGGACGCCGCCCGTCACGCCGAAGATGACGCCGGCGCCGGTGGATTCGCCGAGCGGGCTGTCGTATTCCTCGTCTTCGAGGTTCGCGAGGTTGACGCCCGCCTCGTGGAGCATCGCGACGAGTTCGCGCGTCGTGACGACATAGTCGACGTCCCACACGCCGTTGGGGGCGAACTCGGGGCGCGCGGCCTCGTACTTCTTCGCCTGGCACGGCATCACGGAGACGACGACGAGGTCCTCGGGCTTCACGCCGACCTTCTCGGCGTAGTAGCTCTTCGCGATCGCGCCGAACATCTGCTGCGGGCTCTTGCAGCTCGACGGGATGTCGAGGAGGTCCGGGTAGTGGTGTTCGAGGAAGTTGATCCATCCGGGGCAGCAGGAGGTGAGGATCGGGAGGTTCTTCCCGGCCTTCACGCGCTCGACGAGTTCGTGGCCCTCCTCCATGATCGTGAGGTCGGCGGAGAAGTCCGTGTCGAACACCTTGTCGAAGCCGAGGCGGCGCAGGCCGGCGACGAGCTTGCCCGTGACGGGCGCGCCGAGCGGGAAGCCGTACTCCTGGCCGATCGCGACGCGCACGGCGGGGGCGGTCTGCACGATCACGGTCTTCGTGGGGTCGTTGATCGCCTTCCAGACGTCCTTGACGTAGCTCACGCCGACGATCGCGCCGACGGGGCAGACGTTGACGCACTGGCCGCAGAACGTGCAGCTCGAGTCCGCGAGCGGAATCATCGAGGCCGTGCCGACCTTGGCGCCGAAGCCGCGCCCGTTGCCCGTGAGCGCGCCGACGGTCTGCACCTTGTTACACACCGTCTCGCAGCGGCGGCACATCACGCACTTCGAGAGGTCGCGCATGATGGCGGCGGACTTGTCGACGGGGAACGTGTTCATCTCACCCCGGAACGGGATCTCGCGCACGCCGAACTCGGCGGCGAGCTTCTGCAGCTCGCAGTCCTGGTTCTTCGCGCAGGTGAGGCACGTCTGCGGGTGGTCCGAGAGGAGCAGTTCGAGCACGGTGCGGCGCGCCTTGAGGGCGCGGTTCGAGTTCGTCCACACCTCCACGCCGTCGCGGGCGAGCGGGGTCGCGCAGGCCGGCACGAGGATCTTGCGCGGGCCGCGGATGCCGGTCGCCTCCACGAGGCAGAGGCGGCAGGAGGCGGGCTTGTTCGCCGTGCCGCACCCGACGTCGGGGCAGTAGCACAGCGTCGGGATGTGGACGTTGATCTTGTTCGCCGCGTCGAGAATCGTCGCGCCGGCGGGCACCTCGACCTTGGTGCCGTTGATGGTGACGGTAACATTAGCCATGATAAATCCTTTCGAGGGGGTTCGGGGCTCCCCCGTCCTTTCGGTTCGGCCTCACTCCTTGACGATGGCCTTGAACGGGCAGGCGGTGATGCACGCGCCGCACTTGATGCACTTCTTCACGTCGATGACGTGCAGTTGCTTGACGGTGCCCGCGATCGCGTTGACCGGGCAGTTGCGCGCGCACTTCGTGCAGCCCTTGCACTTGTCCGTGATCTTGAGCGTGTAGAGCTTCGTGCAGGTGCCGGAGGGGCACTTCTTGTCGCGCACGTGGGCGATGTACTCGTCCCGGAAGTAGCGCAGCGTGGAGAGGATCGGGTTCGGCGCCGTCTGGCCGAGGCCGCAGAGCGCGGTGTCCTTGATCGTGTTGGCGAGTTCCTCCAGCTCCTCCAGCATCTCCTCGGTGCCGTTGCCGTCGCAGATCTTCTCCAGCATCTCCAGCATGCGGCGCGTGCCGATGCGGCAGGGCGTACACTTGCCGCAGCTCTCGTCCTTCGTGAAGCCGAGGTAGAACTTCGCCATCGCGGGCATGCAGTCCTTGTCGGAGAGGACGATCATGCCGCCCGAGCCCATCATCGAGCCGATCTTGCCGAGGTTCATGTAGTCGATCGGCGTGTCGAGGTTCTCGGCCGTGATGCAGCCGCCGGACGGACCGCCCGTCTGCACCGCCTTGAACGCATGGCCGCCGGAGATGCCGCCGCCGATGTCGTAGATGATCTCGCGCAGGGTCGTGCCCATCGGCACTTCGACGAGGCCGACGTTGTTGACCTGGCCGGCGAGCGCGAACACCTTCGTGCCCGCGTTGCCGCTCACGGTCTTCGTCCAGTTGCCCTTCTCGTCCGTCTCGGTCTTCCAGTTGCCGATCTGGGCGTACCACTTGGCGCCCTTCACGAGGATCACGGGGATCGACGCATACGTCTCCACGTTGTTCACGTTCGTGGAGCAGCCCCAGTAGCCGCCGCCGATGTTGGCGGGGAACGGCGGCTTCGTCGTCGGCTCGCCGCGCTGGCCTTCCATCGAGTGGATGAGGGCCGTCTCCTCGCCGCAGACGAACGCGCCGGCGCCGAGCTTGATCTCGATGTCGAAGCAGAAGTCCGTGCCGAGGATGTTCTTTCCGAGCAGACCGACTTCGCGCGCCTGGTCGATCGCCATCTGCAGGCGGCTCACCGCGAGCGGGTACTCCGCACGGATGTAGACGAGGCCGTGCTGGGCGCCGATCGCGTAGGCGCCGATCGCCATCGCCTCGATGACGCTGCCCGGGTCGCCCTCCATGATCGAGCGGTCCATGAACGCGCCCGGGTCGCCCTCGTCGGCGTTGCAGACGATGTACTTCTCGTCGGCCTTCACGCCGGCGGCGATCTTCCACTTGAGGCCGGTGGGGAAGCCCGCGCCGCCGCGCCCGCAGAGGCCCGAGTTGAGCACCTCCTGCACGACCTCCTCGGGCGTCATCGAGGTGAGCGCCTTCGCGAGGCCCTGGTAGCCTTCGTTCGCGATGTAGTCTTCCAGCGACTCGGCGTCGATGAGGCCGCAGTTGCGGAGCGCGATGCGGTGCTGCTTCGCGTAGAACGGCATCTTCTCGTAGTCGTGGATCTTCGCCTTGAGCGTGGGCTCCACGTAGAGGAGGCGCTCGACGACCTCGTGGCCGACAATGTGCTTCTGCACGATCTCCTTCGCGTCGTCCGGCGTGACCTGCACGTAGAAGACGTTGTCCGGCATGACCTTGACGATCGGGCCCTGGGCGCAGAAGCCGAAGCAGCCCGTCTGGACGACCTTGACGTCCGCCTCCAGGCCGGCCGCGCGGATCTCGTCGCGCAGGTTCGCCATCAGCGTCTGGGAGGCCGAGGCGTGGCAGCCCGTGCCGCCGCAGCAGAGGATGTCCTTCTTCTTCGAGTCGATCTCGCCGTGGGCGACGAGGCGGAGGGCCAGCTTGCCCTTCGCGGCCTCGTACGCGGCGTCGAGATCGGCCTTGCTCGTGATCTTGTCCATGGAAGCGCTCAGCCTTTCGCCTTGTATTCGTTGATGATTTCGACGGCCTTCGCGGGCGTCACCTTGCCGTACACCTGGTCGTTGACCATCATGACGGGCGCGAGGCCGCAGGCGCCGACGCAGCGGAGGGCGCTCACGGAGAAGAGGCCGTCGGCCGTGGGGTGCGTGTCGGCCTCGACGCCCAGCACGCGCTCGATCTCGCGCAGCACGCCCTCGGAGCCCTTCACGTAGCACGCCGTACCGAGGCAGACGTTGATCACGTACTTGCCCTTCGGCTTCGTCGTGAAGTAGTTGTAGAAGGAAACGACGCCCGAGACGGCGCTCTCGGGAATCGCCATCCTCGCGGCGACGTGCTGCTGCACCTCGCGCGGCAGGTAGCCGAAGATATGCTGGGCGCGGTGGAGGATCTGGATGAGGCGCCCGCGCCGGCGCTCATCGGCGAGGTCCAGGTCGAGACCGTCGATGAACGCATCAAGCTCGGCGTACTTCCCGGCTACGGCCGGCGAGCAGTTTTCGCACATGTGACGAGTTCCTTTTGTTGTGTTGAAATTGAGTATAAAATTATCTCATGCCGCCGCCTTGTTAGGCAACACTAATTTACCTCGCGCGAAGGGGAGCGCGCTCGACAGGCACGGGAAGGTCATCGGGCGCAAGGAGGTCGTGAACACGCCGGAGGTGCCCAGGCCCTTCTTTGAAGGGAACAGAGGGGCGACGGTAGCGATGGAGACGGGGCTTTGCCGCCGCTGGATCAGCGCGCGCGCGAAGGCAGGCGGGTGCGACGTGCCCGTGGGGGATGCGCGCAGGCGCGCGGCAATCTGGCAAGGCGAAGACGGCGGTTGCCAGAAAGCTTGCCGTGACCATGCTCGCCATGCTCAAGTCTGGAAGAGCCTACGGGAACTCCGCCCCCGTCCCCGGGGCGATCGGGGAGGACACCCCCGCCTGCGCGGGAATCGAGGAGGAATGCGGAAGAACGGCTTGAAGGGAACGCCGCCCGGCGTGTGAATCCCGTTCCAATGACACAGCCTACACCCCGTCCCGGTGCCTGCGGGAGAATTATCTGGGCCATTCGAGCCCGATGCGTCAGTGGCAGCCCGAAGACGGATCTTAACGGGCACCACGGCAGCAAGCCGGAATTGAGTGCGGATAGAAGCGAAGAGAGAAGGCGTCGGAGGAAGCGGATTTCGCCCTAGGCGAAAATTTCCATTGCCCTCGCCTCTCATAGAAATAATCTTGAAGATGCCGAGATTGCGGGTTCGGCAGGCAAGCCGGGACGCAATGATCGGGACGCAATGAGATTTCACTGCGTAATAATCTCGCCTGAAAACCGTCTCGCCTGAAAGCCGTCGCGGCGCGCGGCGTGACGGTTTCGGCAGGGCAAGACGGGACGCAATGAGATTTCACTGCGTAATAATCTCGCTTGAAAGCCGCATCTTGCCTGAAAGCCGTCGCGGCGCGCGGCGTGACGGTTTCGGCAGGGCAAGACGGGACGCAATGAGATTTCACTGCGTAATAATCTCGCTTGAAAGCCGCATCTTGCCTGAAAGCCGTCGCGGCGCGCGGCGTGACGGTTTCGGCAGGGCAAGACGGGACGCAATGAGATTTCAGTGCGTAATAATCTCGTTTGAAAGCCGTATCTTGCCTGAAAGCCGTCGCGGCGCGCGGCGTGATACGTTCGGCCGCAATAAAATCAGGTGGAACGGTGCAGAGATGCGTGCAGCCCCGTTTTTAAAATCTTCCGTGCCTTCGTCTCTCCGCGCGCTCCGTGTTGACCGGCCGGAGGCTTGGGCCGCCCCCACTGCGTCCCGCGCCGGTCCGCCGGATGGTCGAGCGCGGCCCTCCCGTATCGCCCCCGCACGGTCAAAGATCGCAACGCGCCACTTAAAGCCGCGAAGCGACGATTTAACCACTTAAAGGCCGAAGGCCGACTTAACGCCGCGAAGCGGCGCTTTCATCCCCGGTTGAAGAACTGGCGCACGAAGGGGTCGGTGGAGGCGTCGCGCAGCTCGGCGGGCGTCCCCAGCGCGACCATCGCGTGGCGGGCGCGGTCGAACATCGCACAGCGGTCGACGATCTTGAAGATGCTCGCAAGCTCGTGGGTGACGACGACGAACGTGACGCCGCGCGTCTCGCGGAGGCGCAGGATCAGCTCGTCGAGCGCGTTGGAGGTCACGGGGTCGAGACCCGCGCTCGGTTCGTCCAGAAAGAGGATCGAGGGCTCCAGCACCATCGCGCGCGCGATGGCGGCGCGCTTCTTCATGCCGCCGGAGAGGTCCGCCGGCATCTTCTCCGCCGCGTCCTTCAGTCCCACGAGGTCGAGCTGCATGAGCGCGACGAGACGGCGCGCCGCCGCCGGCAGGCGCGTGAACTCCTCCAGCGGCAGCATCACGTTCTCCAAGACGCTCATCGAGCCAAAGAGCGCGCCGCTCTGGTACATGACGCCGACGCGGCGGAAGAGGCGGTCGCGGTTCGCCGCGTCGAGCGTGAGACCGTCCACCGTGATCGTGCCGCCCCGTGCGGGCACAAGCCCGATCAGGTGCTTCATGATCGTCGACTTGCCGCACCCCGAACCGCCCAGAAGCGCGAAGATCTCGCCCCGCTTCACGGAAAAGCTCACGTCCTCCAGCACCCGCACGCCGGGATACCCGGCGGTCAGGTGGGACACTTCGATGGCAACGTCTTGGACACTCATATGAGAAAAGATTAAGTCGCTTCGCTTTTAAGTAGTTAAGTAGTTAAGTTTGTGATACGAACGATCAAGCCGCTTCGCTTTTAAGTAGTTAAGTAGTTAAGTTTGTGATATGAATAATCAAGCCGCTTCGCTTTTAAGTAGTTAAGTAGTTAAGTTTGTGACATGAACGATCAAGCCGCTTCGCTTTTAAGTGGTTAAGTAGTTAAGTTTGTGACATGAACGATCAAGCCGCTTCGCTTTTAAGTGGTTAAGTTTTGTCCAACGTGTCATAATGGGCAATCGTCCATAACGAGCGGCAATCTTTTCGTTTTCCTGATCGAACAACACCTTCAAATTCTCTCCTCCGCACCTTCACTCAATCACTTAACCACTTAAAGCCCCGAAGGGGCGACTTAATAAAAGACTAGATCCCGAGGACGTAGCAGACGACGGCGAGGAGGCCGTCGGAGACGGCGATGGCGACGATGCCCCCGACGACGGCGCTCGTGGCGGCGGCGCCCACGCCGTCGGCCGTGTTGCGCGTGCGGAGGCCGCACGCGCAGCCGATGAGGCCCACGAGGAGGCCGAAGAGGACCGACTTCGCAAGGCCGATCGAAATGCCGAGGCACGTGGAGGACGCGACGACGTGGCTCCAGTAGACGACGGGCGGCACACCCATCAGGAGCAGCACGATCAGGCCGCCCACGAGACCCGCGAGTTCGGCGAAGATCGTCAAAAGGGGCATCGCGCACGCGGCGGCGGCGACGCGCGGCAGGACGAGGAACCGGACGGGCGGAAGGCCGAACGTCGTGAGGGCGTCCAGCTCCTCGTCCACCTTCATCGTGCCGATCTCGGCGGCGAACGCGCTCCCGGAACGCCCCGCGAGGATGATCGCCGTGATGAGCGGACCCAGCTCGCGGAAAAGCCCGATCGCGATGAGGTCCGCCACGTAGACCTCCACGCCGAACATCCTGAGCGACGCCGCCGACTCGAAGGCGAGGATGAGCCCGAGGAGGAACCCGATCAAAAGCGTGATCGGGAGGCCGTCGAACCCCGCGCGCTGGAAGGCCCAGAGCGCGTCGCGCAGACGGAAGCGGCGCGGATGGACGAGCATCCCGAGTGCCGTCACGGCCGTTTCGCCGAGACAGGCGAGATGCCCCTGCACGGCGGCGGCCGTCCCGCACGCGGCGCGCCCCACGGAATCGAAGAGGGACGGCGCGCGGCGGCGCGGCGCGGCAAGATCGTAGGACGCCACGTCGTAGCGGTCGAGGAGGTGGGCCAGGAGCCCCTGCGGATCGACGGCCTTCAACGTGACGCCCCGCGCCGCCGCACGGCGGTTGAGCGCAAGGACGAACGCCTCCAGCGCCGCGCTCGTCCCCGTCAGGGCCGAGACGTCGAGGACGGCCTCCTCCCCCGTCCCCAAACGCGCCACGCGCCCGACCATCCCCCAGGAGCGGGCGATGGCGTCGGCGTCGGCGGATTTGAGGACGATCTGCTGCATCTGCGTTCCGTAGACGGACACGGCACAATTGACCTCCAGAATTAGGTCTGACCTAATTTTGGAGGTTCTGGGGCTTTTCCCGGGCCTCCAGATCGGCTTTGACGCCTTCGCCGTGCTTTTCGCGGATGGCGTCGATGATTTCGCGCAGATCCTTCTGCTCGCCCTCGAAGCGCGCCTTCTCCTCCAGGATCTCCTTCTCGTGCTTCTCGGCCCAGGCGCGGCGCTCCGCCGCGTCCATCTCGGCGAGCTTCTTCGCGCGCTTCTCGCGCGCCTCCTCGATCGCCTTCTGGTTCCGGCGCTCCTCGTCCTGCCTCCGCCACTCGTCGTTCAGGCGACGCAGCTGCTCCTTCTTCGAGACGGGATCGGCGAGGGGCGACGTCGACCAGCCGTTGTCCTCCCACGGGCGCGCGTCGCTCAGGGCCTTCTTGCGGCGCAGAGCCTCCGCCTGCGCGGCCTCGGCGTCGTCGAGGACGTAGGGCGTCATGAAGACGAGCAGTTCCGAACGTCTTTCCTCCTGGCTCACCTGACCGAAGAGCCACTTGCCGATCCAGGGGATGTCCTTCAGGATCGGGATGCCGCTTTCGCTCTCGGTGTTCGTCTTCTTCGTGAGCCCGCCCATCACGACCGTCTGGCGGTTCTCGACGGAGACGTCGCTCGCGATCTTGCGCGTCGTGACGGTCGCATAGGGGTCGGTGCCGCCCGACTCGTTCGGCACGTTCTGGTCTGCGCCCTTCGTCTCGAACTTCTGCTCCACCGTCAGCATGACCGTCCCGTTCGGGTTGATCTTCGGCGTCACCTTCACCGTGAGGCCGATGTCGCGCTTCTCGTAGTTGCGCACCTGGCTGCCGTAGTTGGCCGAGCCGGAGTACTGGTAGCCGCTGAAGAGGTAGATCATGTCCGTCGCCTCGATGGACGCCTCCTTGTTGTCCACCGTCATAAGGATCGGCGAGGCAAGGACCTTCGTGCGGCTGTCGCCCTTCGACGCCTGGATGATGGCGGCGATGTTGAGCTTGTCGCTCTTGAGGAAGTAGTTGAGCCCGCCGCCGATCGGGTTCGCCGCCGTCGCGACCGTTCCGTTCGTCCCCGCCGCCACCGCCGCGCCGACGAGGCTTCCGAGCGCCGAAGTCCCCGACCCGCCGCCGCCGCCGAGCATGTAGTGCCCGTTGTTGTAGAAGCCGTCGCGCATCATCCGGGAGACGGAATGGAAGGCCGCGAAGCCCGTGTCCGTCGTCGTCGTCGAAGACGTCGGCTTGCCGTCGTCGTCCAGCGCCCAGAAGAGCGCGTTCCCCGACGCATCCGTCATGCGCTCGCGCGTCGTCACCTTCTGCCGCCCGCGCTGCACCCAGTCGATGCCGGTCTGGAGGTCGTCGCCAAGCTCGACCTGCACGATGACCGTCTCGATCAGCACCTGCGAGAGCTTCACGTCCATGTCCTCGATGACCTCCTTGACGGCCTTCATGTCGGCCTTGCGGGCCATCACGATGACGCCGTTGATGCGCTTGTCGGCGAGGATCTTGATGTTGTCCTTGTTGAGCTCGCCGAGCGTGGAGGCGGCCGTCTTCGAGAAGGTCGGATTCGTCGTCTGCGGGCGCGTCGCGCCGCCCGCGCGCGTCTGCGTGAGGTTGCGGTTCGCCGTGCCGTTCCGCGCGGCGTTCGCGTTCGGGTTGTTCTTCGCCTGCGAGGAGGACGAGCTGTTCCCGATGAGGTCGTTCAGCATCGAGGCGACGTCCTCGGACTCGGCGTACTTGAGGCGGATGACCTCCACGTTCACCTCGGGCGTCGTCTCCACGTCGAGCGTCTCGATGACCTTGTCGAAGAAGTCCATGTTCGTCTTCGCCGTGATGACGATGAGCTTGTTCGAGCGGTCGTCGGCGAGAATCAGCACCTTTCCGCGGATCATGCCCCGGTCGGCGTCGGAGACCTGCGCCATCATCGTCGCGTTCGGCGTGGGGGGCTCGGGCTTGTTGAGGCCCGGGCGGTTGTGGAGGTTCAGGAGGCGGCCCGGCTGGGGCGCGGCGGGGCGCGAGGAGGCGAAGCCGGGCGCGCCGCTCGCCTTCGGGCCCGACGCCGCCTGCTGGCCCTCCTTCTGCGACTCGGTGACGATCGTCTCAAGGGCCGTCTTGATCTCCGTCGCGACGGCGTACTGGATCTGGCGCACGAAGACGTCTTCGAGGACGGGGTTCGCGACGTCGAGCTCGCGCACGACCTCCAGCATCCGGTTGATGTTCTCCTGCGTGTCGGTGACGAGGATCGTGTTGTTGCGCTCGAAGACCTGGAAGAGTCCGTTCGGATCCTTGAAGCCCTCCAGCGCCTTCTGCGCCTCCTCTGCCGTGATGTGCCGCAGGCGGATGAGCTGGCTGATGACGCGGCCCTTCTCGGGGACGGCGTTCGTGGCGGGCATCTCCATCGACGTGCGGATGCCCTGCGTGCGCACGCTCTTGCGCTCGAAGGCCCGCAGGAAGATCTTGTCGAAGGGCTCGATCACGACGCCGTGCATCGTGAGCGTGACCTCGATCGCCTGGAGGTACTCCTCCTTCGTGAGCGTGCGGTCCTCGAACGTCTTGAGCGTGATCTGCGTCTTCGGGAGGTTCGGCGAGGGGAGGAGGATCTTTCCGGCGACGTCCGCGTAGGCGTAGAGGAGGACCTCCGGCGACGCCTGGTCGAAGGCGAGGCGCGTCGGCACGCCGTTCGTCCCCTTGGGGATCTCCTTGATGAGCTTCTCGGCCTCCGCGCCCGACTCGGCGGCGGACGCCGCCTGCTGCGCGCCGCGCTTCACAAGGCTGCGTCCGAGAAGGCCGGGCCGCGTGCCGAGCGTGCCGGGGCGGCGGCCGCCCAGCCCCTGGGCGCAGAGCGCGCCCGCCGCGCACAGGGCGAGGACGACGAGCGCCCGCTTGAAGGCGATTCTGGTCATTTCGAAGATCCTTTCATGTAGGCGCAGGTCAGCGTGAGCTTCCCCGAGAGATAGCCGGTGTTCTTTGAGGAGATGTCGATGTCGCGGACGTCGAACATGGCGTCCTCGGCGTGTTCAAGCGCGTAGAGGAACTCGACGAGGCGCTGGAGGGACGCCTCGTACTTGACCTCGATGGGCATCTCCCACACGCCGCCGTGCTCCTCCTCCTCCTTCGGCTGCTCGCCGAGGATGCTCACGCTGTGTTCGGCCGCGATGCGTTCGAGGATGCGCTGCCAGCGCGTCTGCGTGGACTCGTCCTCCCCCGCCGTCGGCATCTTCACGCGCACCTCCTCGGCGCGGCGCGCCCACGCGGCCCGCGCGCCGATGAGCGCGCGCTGGCGGGCATACGCCTTCGCCTCGCGCTCGTATGCCTTGCGGGCCTTCGCCCACGCCGCCTCGCGCCCCGTGAAGAAGAGAAGCGCGGCGAGGCCGTAGAGGACGACCATGCCAAGAACCGCCAGGACGGCGCGGTCGCGCCGGGACATCGCCGTCATCGCCCCCTCCTTCCGTCCGCATCCTCGTCCTCGCCGTGGAAGAAGCACTCGATCGCGAAGCGCACGCCCTTCTTCGTCTGCGTCTCGCCGCCGGACTGCTGGACCTTCGCGAAGACGAGCGTCTCCTCGCCGTCGTCGAACGTCGCCGCCTCCAGCCGCTCCGTGAACGAGCGCAGATCCTCGCGCTCCGGCGCGCTGCCGTTCACGCGCACGCTCTCGCCGCGGCGGTACTGGAACGTGCGGAAGGCCATCTCCTCCGAGGCGGGCAGGCAGTCGGAGACGGTCTTGAGGACCTCCAGCGCGCCGTGCGCGTGGTCGGCGTAGCGCTCGATGAGCGCGACGCGGTTCGTCATGTCGGCGACCTCCCGGAAGGCGGCCGCGTGCCGCCGCTCGCGCTGGAGGGCCTTCTGCCGGCCCGCCAGCAGGTCGTAGGCCGTGTCCACGCCGAAGAGGACGCCCATCAGCGCGAGCCACACGCCGCCCGCGACGGCGAGCCCCGTGAAGAGCCGGCGGCGGAAGCGGTTCTCCGTGCGCGCCTCCACCCACGCGGCGGGCGTGACGTCGAGGGCCGCGCCCTCCACGGCGCGCCGGGCCGTGCCCTCCACCCCCGCGAAGTCGTCCTCGACGAGGACGGTGCGCACGGGGCCGAAGTCGGCGAGCCGCTCCAGAAGCGCCGCGTCCGGCGCGCGGCGCGCGCAGACGACCACCTCGTCCCCGCGCCCGCCGTCGAGCGCGAGCAGGCTGAGCATGACCTCGCGCCCGAGCTCGGCGGGGCCGGCGACGGCGCCGATGCCGCGCAGGAACGTGGGCGCGCCGTTGTCCAGGACGACGAGGTCCCAGCCGCCGTCGAGGTCCAGGAGGACGATCCGCCGCGCGGCGTCCGCGCGCGCGCAGATCTGCGGCCACAGGCCGCGCAGCCACCCCAGCGCCGTCGCGTCCGTCCGCAGCACGTGGACCTTCGCGGCCGCGAGCGCGGCGCCCACCTCGGCGGACGCCGCCTCGGGCAGCGCGGCGACGAGGGCGACGAGTTCCTTGTCCGTCTCGGCCACCACCTCCACGCCCGGCGTGAGCGCCTCGTCGGGAAAGGGCGAAATGCCGTCCAGCTCCAGCTGCGCGGCGCCAAGCAAGTCCTCGCGCGCCTCCACGGGGAGGCGCACCACCCTGACGAGCATCTTCGCGAGCGGCAGGGAGAGGACGACCTCGCGCGTGCCGAACGCCGCCGCCGCCGCGCGCAGCGCGCGCGCGAGCGGACGGTCCTCCTCCACGACGGCCGCGTCCGACGGCGGCGGCGCGTCCGCGTCGAGGGCTGCGTCCCCGGCCGCGTCGTCCGGCGGCGCGGGCGCGGCAAGCGGCCAGGCCTCCGCGGACGCGCGCGCAAAGTCCTCGCCCGCCGCGTCGAGGCGTACGCCTCGCAGCGTGCCGCCCTCGACGCCAAAAACTGTGACCTGCTTTGCCATTCCAGATATTATCTCATTTCCCCTCCTACGGCGCAAGGGGCATTCCTGCCGGGTTTCGCGCGCGCCGGGCGCGCGTCACGAGGCCGCTTCGGGGCGGCAGCGACACGAGCCGGAACGACCGAGCGGATTGGCGGCGGCCGCGACCAGGGCGCGGAAGTCGAAGTCGAAGTCGCGGACGTTGCCGCAGGGCGCGTCGACGAACCCGCACGTCTGCAGATCGCCGACGTGCGAGAGGAAGGCAAAGCCGCGCCCGCCCAGGCAGCCGCACGGCGGGCGCGCGACGGCGCCCGGCGCATGGACGCGCGCCCACTGCGCCCAGCGGCACGGCGCGGTGGGGCAGCACGTCTCCTTGACGGCAAGCGGGCCCTCTGCGGCCTTCGCGAAGGCCCAGTCCAGCACGCGGTCCGTCTGCTCGGGCGAGAGCGCGTAGCGCGCGAGCGCCCGTCCGCGCCCGACGGGGACGAGGAAGAAGAGGTCGAGCTTCGCGGCGCCCAACCGCACGGCCGCGTCGTAGAGCGCGTCGAGGCGGCCGAGGTTGAGCGTGGAGACGGTCACGTTCACCTGAAAGGGCATGCCGAGCGCCCGCGCGATGCGCATGGCGCGCGTGACGCCGTCGAATGCGCCCGGAACGCCGCGAAAGGCATCGTGCGTCGCCGCGTCCGGGCCGTCCAGCGAAAAGGAGCAGGCCGCCACGCCGGCCTCCCGCAGCGCGGCGAGGCGCGCCTCCGTGACGAGCATGCCGCAGGGCGCCATGACGCTGCGGATGCCGCGCGCCGTGGCGTGGGAGACGAGCGCGAGGATGTCGTCGCGGAGCATCGGCTCGCCGCCCGTCCAGATGACGAGCGGGGGGGCAGGCCGGGGCGTCTGCCGGGCGGACGCGGGGGCGGCGAGCGCGTCAAGGACGCGCAGGCACGCATCGGTGGAAAGCTCGCGCGCATCGGCGACGTCGGCGGCGCCGGCGCGGCAGTGGCGGCACTTGAGCGGGCAGCGGCGCGTGACCTCCCAGGCGAGGACGCGGGGCATCCGAAAGGGGACGTGTCCGTCCATGGTCGATGGCGCCACGCAGATGAAACGAGGGAACGCCCGCCTACTTCCGCCCGAAGTCGGGTTCGCGGCGGCCCTGGTAGTTCGTGCGGTTGTGCTTCGCCTTCTTGGCGTTTGCCGGATGGACGAACTTCTTCTTCTCCGGCCGCGGCGGCCCCTGGAAGCGCGCGCCCGGATGGCGGGCCTGGCCCTTCTTGTTGCGCGCGCCGCCCCGGATCCAGGGGGCCTGGGGCATGCCGTCGGCCTGCTTGCCGGCCCGGCGCTCGGCCTCCTCGGAGTGGAACGGCTGGTCGCGGTCGACGGGGATCGTCTTGCGGATGAAGCGCTCGACGGCCTTGAGGAGGCCGCGCTCCTCGGGGGCGACGAAGGAGATCGCCGCGCCGCTCTCGCCGGCGCGCGCCGTGCGGCCGATGCGGTGGACGTAACTCTCCGTCTCGACGGGCAGCTCCATGTTGACGACGAGGTCGACGTCGGGCACGTCGATGCCCCGGCTTGCGATGTCCGTCGCGACGAGGACGCGCAGCGTCCCGTCCTTGAAGGCCTTCAGCGCGCGCGTGCGCTGGCCCTGCGTCTTGTCGGAGTGGATCGCCGCGACGGCGATCTCCTCGCGCTTGAGCTTCTTCTCCACGCGGTCCGCGCCGTGGCGCGTGCGCGCGAAGACGATCACGCGGTTCCACTCGGGATGATTCTGCAGGAGGTGGATGAGGAGGCTGTCCTTGCTGCCCTTCTCCACGAACATGCACTTCTGGTTGATGCGGTCCACGGTGGGCGTCTCGGGCGAGATCATGACCTGGACGGGATCGTGGACGAGCTCGCCCGCAAGCTTGAGGATCTCGGGCGAGAGCGTCGCCGAGAAGAAGAGCGACTGGCGCAGCTTGCCGGCGACGCCGTTCGCGGTGGCGCCGGGGGCGACCTTGTTCGGCGGCAACTTCGAGATGATGCGCCGGATGTCCGGCAGGAAGCCCATGTCGAGCATGCGGTCGGCCTCGTCGAGGACGAACATCTCCACCTTGTCGAGGAAGACGACACCCTGCGTCATGAGGTCGATGAGGCGCCCCGGCGTCGCGATTACGCTCTCGGCACCCTTCTGGAGCGCCTTCACCTGCGGGAACTGCGAGACGCCGCCGAAGACGACGGCGAACGGCAGGCCGGCGTACTTCGAATACTTCGCGACGTTCTCCGCCGTCTGGGCGGCAAGCTCGCGCGTGGGGGAGAGGACGAGCGCGCGGGGATGCCCGGCCTCGCCGCGCGGCGCCGCGCCCTCCGGCGCGCCGGGCGCCTGCAGGAGGCGGTGCAGGATCGGCAGCATGAAGGCCGCCGTCTTGCCCGTCCCCGTCTGCGCGCAGCCGATGAGGTCGCGTCCTTCGAGAAGGAAGGGAATCGCCTTCTCCTGAATGGGCGTGGGGACGGAGTAGCCGACCTCGCCGATCGCGTGCTGGAGGCGGAGGTCGAGCTTTCCGAAGACGTTCGCCTCGTAGACGGCGGGCGGGGGCGTCTCCGGCAGCGGCGGCACCTTCACGGCGTCGTCATGCTCCGCGAGTCCGGGATGGCGCGGGCCGCGTCCGCCGCCGCCATGCCGCCGCTTCTTGTGCTTGTTGAAGAACGCCGGCTTGCCGCTCCTGAAGTCCTTGCCCTTGCCGCCGATCGGATAATGGAAATCGCCCATCTTACTACCTTTGACTTTCTGTACTTTCTCGTTGAACGCAGATCGCAGACGCGAAGCATCTGCGTTCCACCTTTAAATGACTTCCCGGATGTACGTCTCCTTCAAGGCCCGCCACAGGACGACGCAGAACGCGGAGAGCGGGATGGCGAGGAGGAGCCCGAGGAACGAATGGAAGACGACGCCCCAGAAGATGAAGCTGAAGATGACGCCCGCGTAGCCGAGGCCCGTCTTGTCGCCCTGGATCTTCGGGGTGATGAGGTAGCCGTCGAGGACCTGCCCCGCGAGCCAGACGACCGCCACGAGGACGAGCCGCAGCACGCTCCCCCCGTCGCCGAAGTAGGCGATCGGCAGGGCGAGGGGCAGGCAGAGCACCGTTCCGAGAAGCGGCACGAGGTTGAGCGCGCCCAAAAGGAAGCCGATCACGAAGCCATAGGGAAGACCCACGAACATGAACCCGAGCCCGTAGTAGACGCCCTCGACGAGGCAGATGACGACCTGGCGCTGGAAGAAGTTCACGAGGATGTCGAGGAACGCATCGATCTGCTTGGCGACGAAGGCGCGCGTCCCCTCCCGGAGGAATGGCAGCTCGCGCACGTAGTCGGCGCCCGTCATCGCCGGGCGCGTGAGGAAGAAGACGAAGAAGATGAGCGTCAGGAGGGCGGTGCCGACGCCCGAGAGGGACTTGAGGACGCCCACGCCCGCACGCATCGCGTCCGCCCCGTATTCGCTGCCGACCGTCGTGACGAGCGTCTGCGAGAACTTTGCGGGGTCCGTGAGGAACATGAGCGGCAGGTCGTCGGGCTGGACGCCGAACTGCGCGAGGAGCGCCTGCGCGTTCGGGTAGTGGACGTTCAGCCACGCGCTCAGGCGCGCCGCGATCGTGGGCGCCGCGCGGACGAGGTGCATCGCCTGGTCCACGACGAACGCCCCGCAGAACCACGAGACGAGGCCCAGCGGCAGGAGGACGCTCGCGAGCATCAGGAGGAGCGCGAGCGTCGGATTGTGGACGAGCGCGCGGAACCACTCGTAGGAGGGCTTGAAGAGGAGCGCGAGGAAGACGCCCATGATGACGGGCACGAGGGCCGGCGCCACGAACGAAAGGCACTTCAGGACGCCCCAGCCGACGAACAGCACGAAAGCCAGCACGATGGCAAAGGACAGCACCGTCACGCCGGCGGCAATGGTCCTTTTCTGGGTTGGCGTAAAATGAATCATGCGGATAGTATAGCAGAAAACCGCCGCTTCAGCGCCGGACGCCTTGATTTCCCGAGGCGGGGCGGCCAGCCGCCCGCGCGTCTCCCCCAAAGGCCGCTTCGCCGGGCGCCAGGACCAGCCGCCGCCGCCCCGCCCGGAGCGGACGCGCCGCCGCGCCCGGCAGCGCGAGCGTGGCCGGCGTGCAGGGCGGAACCTCAAGGTCGAGGACGATCCGCCCCCCTTCGCGGCGCCAGGCCGCCGCCACGCGCCCGCGCGGCGTGTCGAGATGGGCCGCCACGCGCCCGAGCGCCGCCGGGAAGGACGGGCGGATCTCGACGGCGGCGAATCCGGGCCGCGCGGCGCGGATGCCCGCAAGGCGCGTCATGAGCGTGTGGAGCGCGCCCGAGAACATGGCGTGGTTGTGGGAGTTCATGCCGCCCTTGAACGACCATTGCTCCCAGAGCGTCGTCGCGCCGCGCGCGAACATGTAGCCGAAGCCGGGGTATTCCGGCTGCGTCATGAGCCGCACGAAGAGGTCCGCCTCGCCGAGGTCGCAGAGGACGTCGCCAAGGTGGCGCATCCCGAAGATGCCCGCGTTGACCCGCCCCCTGTCCTCCTCGCGGACGGTCCGGACGAGCCGTGCCGCGACGGCCGCGCGCGCCGCCTCCGGCACGAGGCCGAACGCGAGCGGCAGCGCCGCCGTCGTCTGCGAGCCGTCGCCGTAGGTCTTCGTGCCGTCGTGGAAGAACGCCGTGTGGAAGGCGGCCTTCGCGCGGGCGTGGAGCGCGCGGTAGCGCGCCGCCTCGTCCGCCTTGCCGAGCGCCGCCGCCGTCTCCGCCACGATGCGGCACATCTCGCAGAAGAGCGCGGTGTTGACGAGCGCCACGTCGTTGAAGTACCCTTTCCAGGTGCCGTCGTTCGGCGCGCACCAGTCGCCGAAGCCGTCGGGGCAGACGAGGCCCGGCCACTTCTTCACGTCGCCGTCCACCTGGCGCCGCATGCCGTCGTAGCGTTCGGCGAGGACGCGCACGTCGCCGGTCGCCCGGTAGAGGCGCCAGGGCAGCACGACGGAATCGCCCGTCCAGTCCGGGTTGCCGTCCCCCACGCCGATGTCGTCGAGCCATTTCGCGTAGTAGCGCCCCAGCTCGAACCAGCTCAGCGCGGCCTCCTCGTAGGCCTGGGAGTCCATCTGGCAGGGCGTGCGCTCGTCGCGCATGCAGCAGTCCGTCGGGAAGCTCATGAAGTTGCTGCGCATGGACCAGTTGGCGGCGTTGACGTATTGGTTCAGCGTCTCGTCGTCGCAGGCGAACGCGCCGATCGGCTCGACGTCGGCATGGACGGCCCAGGCGGTGAGGTCGTCCGCCGTCGGCGTCCCCGGCCAGCCCGTGATCTCCGCGAACTGGAAGCCGTGGTAGGTGAAGCGCGGCGTGAACGTCTCGGGCGCCCCCGTCCCGGCGAGGACGAAGGTGTCCGTCGATGCCGCCTGGCGGTTCGTCCACGGGTCGATGTTGCCGTCCTCGCCCAGAAGCTCGCTCGTGCGGAGGCGGATCTTCGTGCCCTGCGGGCCCTGCGCGCGGACCTGCACGAACCCGGCGCGGTTCTGCCCGAAGTCGGCGACGAAGACGCCGGGGCGCGTCTCGGCGATGCGCACGGGCCTGCGGGGGTCGAGCATCCGCACGGGCGGCGCGTCGTTCGCGACGAGGCGCGGCGCGTCCGCGCGCGGCCACACGTGGACGGCGTGCCAGCCGTTCGTCGCGCCGGCGGGCGTACACCAGGCGGGGTCCGCGCGCGCCGCGTCGATCGTCTCGCCGTGGTAGAGGCTCGCGCGCACGACCTCGCTCGCCTGCGTCATCTCCCACGCGCCGTCCGTCACGACCACGTCGCGCGTGCCGTCCGCGTAGGTCACGGCGAGGTGCAGGATCGCCCGCCGGGGCTTGAGCCAGTGCCAGCCGTAGCGCGAAACGTCGTCCGAATACCCCGCCGCCAGCCAGAAGCCGACGGTGTTCGCGGCACCGGGCTTCAGGAGGCGCGTGACGTCGTAGGTGTCGAAGAGCGCCGCGCGGCCGCCCGTCATGCCGGGGGCGAGGACGCGCCGGGGATCGGCCTTCTCGCCGTTGAGCCAGAGTTCGTAGAAGCCGAAGCCGCACGCCGAGGCGAACGCGGCGACGACGGGCTTGTCCCGCAGGGCGAACGTGCGGCGCAGACGCGGCGCGTTCTTCGGCAGGATGCCGGGGTGCAGGAGGGTCGTGCCCGCGAGGTGGAGGCGGCCGTTCGCGAGCGGGGGGTTGCGGAAGGCGGGCATGAGGTGGCCGCGGAAGCGGTCGTGGAGCCACGGGGCGCCGTCCGGCCCCGTCACGGCGACGTCCGAGACGAAGGCCTCCTCGCCCGCCGACGTCCGCACGCCGACCGTGCCGGCGGCGAACGTGGCGTCCGTGCAGGCGTGGACGGGCACGCCGTCGAGAAGCGTGCGGATCGCGGGGCCGCGCGCCTCGACGCGCAGGACGTGCTCCTTCGTCCAGTCAAGCCCCTGGGGGAAGAAGCGCCCGAGCTTCACGGGCGGCAGCAGGCGCAGCTTGCCGTCCCCGAGCAGGAGGTGCGGACGCAGCAGCGGCTCGCGGTCCAGCTTCGTGTTGATCTGCCACAGGTAGCCGGTCTGCGCGTCACGGGCGCGGAAGAGGAGCCCGAACGCATCCCGGACGAGCGTGAACGTCGCCTGGTAGTCGAAGTCCGTCCACGCCACGGGAACGGCGGGCTCGCCGATCCACTGCGCGCCCGCCCAGTCGGCGTCCGTCTGCAGACCGACCGAAAACCGCTGCGGCGCGCACCAGTCCGTCGCCCCCACGAGGCGCGCCTGCCACCGGTAGACGACGCCGGGCGCAAGCGGCGGGCCGTCGTAGAGACGGGCGAAGAGGTCGCCGCCGCGGCCTTGCCACACCGTCCCCGCGTCGGTGAACACTTTCACCTCGGCGGCGGCGGGGCGCGTGGCGGGTTCGTCGCCCGCGAGCGCCCACGAGAAGCGCGGCTGCGTGCGGACGAGCCCCAGGGGATTGCGCAGGCCCTCGCAGCGCGGCGCGGCGAGGGCGAGGGGGCGGGCGGACGGGGCGGCGGGCGACGTGTGCGCCAGGCCGACGAGGGCGAGCAGGGGCAGGAGGTTCATGGCTGTGCGTTGCCTTCTTCCCGCGCGGCGTCCTTTTCGGCGCGTCGGCGGCGGAAGAAGTCGACGAGGACCGCGCGGCACGGCTCTTCGAGGACGCCCGTCACCACGGCGGGATGGTGGTTGATACCGGGGTGGTTGAAGATGTTGAACGCGGTGCCGCCGCCGCGCTTGGGGTCGGAGAGGCCCCAGACGACGGCGTCGACGCGGGCGAGGACGATCGCGCCCGCGCACATCGGGCACGGCTCCTTCGTCACGTAGAGGCGCGTCCCCGTGAGACGCCAGCTGCCCTTCGCCGCGAAGGCCGCCGAGAGGGCGAGCATCTCCGCGTGCGCCGTCGCGTCGGCGAGCATCTCCGTCTGGTTGTGGGCGCGGCCGAGGATGCGGGCGGCGGCGGGCGGGGCGGCGGGATCGGCGGGTGCCTCGACGATCACGCAGCCCGTGGGCACCTCGCCGTCCGCCGCCGCCTTCTCGGCCTCGCGGAGCGCCATGCGCATGAAGTGTTCGTCGAAGGATGCGTCGACCATGGCGACCGCCTCAGACCGCGAGTTCGACGCGCTTGATGACCTGGTCCTGGTAGGGCTTGTCGAGTTCAACGAAATAGCCGCTCCAGCCCCACACGCGCACGATGAGGTGGCGGTGGAGGTCGGGATGCTTCTGGGCGTCGACGAGCGTGTCGCGGTTGATCGCGTTGATCTGCAGCTGGTGTCCGCCGCGGTCCACGAAGAACTTCACGAGCTGGGCGACCTTCTCCACGCCGTCCGGCTCGCGGAAGGCGCTGTCGTGGACCTCGATGGTGAGCGGGCCGCCGTTGCAGACGCGCCCGAGGTCGGGCGTCGTGAAGGAGCGGATGACGCTGAGCGGACCCTTCACGGGGACGTCGAGGGACGGCGCGTAGTTCGCGCTGAACGGGTGTCTCTTCAGGCGGCCGTCCGCCGAGGCGGGCAGCTCGTTCGCGTGCCAGATGTAGTACATCGCCGACCCGGTGCCCGGACGGTAGATGCCGCCCCGGTCGTTCTTCCGCCCCGCGAGCGCGTCCGCCCACGTCGCGACGAGCCACGCCGCGAGCGCGTCGACGGAGGCGTCGGCGTTGCCCATCTTGGGCGCCTGGCGGGCGGCGGCGAGCAGGTCGGGACGCGCCGCGAAGTCGGTGTCCATCAGGTTGACCAGCTCCGCCAGCGTCACGAGCTTCTTCTCGAAGACGAGTTCGCGCACGGACGCCAGCGCATCGACCGCCACCGCGATGCCCGTGCCGTGGATGCCGAAGTTGTTGTACTTCGCGCCCCGGCTGATGTCGCGCGCCTTCTCGATGCAGCCCGTCGAGATGACCGAGACGAACGGGCCGGGGAAGATCTCGACGTGCCGGTACTTCTCCTGGAGGAGGTCGCACTGGTGGAAGATCTCCGCGCGCATGTTCGCCTGAAGGGCCTCGAACGTCCCGGCCCCCTTCCGCATCGCGGTGTCGAGGCACTTGGGCATCGAGACGGCGTCGATGTTGTTGATGTCCATCCCGCAGCCGGGGATCAGGAACTCCCAGCAGGCGGCGACGGAGTAGTCGCGCGCGTCCTCGGGCGCGTAGCCCCACCGCTCCAGGGCGGGGATGACGACGTCGTCGTTCGCGTACTGCGGGAAGCCGAGGCCGGCCTTGGTGAGTTCGGTGCCGCGTTCGTAGACCTCCATCGGCGTGTTTTTGTCCACGCGCAGGTTGATCTTCGGATCGACGAGCTTCAGCTCGCCGCACGCCTTCAGCGCGAGGCGGGAGAGGCGGTTGAAGGCGGGCGTGCCGTCGCGGGTGCAGCCGCCGAGCATGACGGACTGCCCGTTGTCGCCCTGCTGCACGCCGATGTAGAGATCGCTGTCGCGGTTGCAGGCGATGAAGAACTCCTCCAGCTCCTCCAGCGCCGTCTCCTCGGTGAGGCGCCCGGCGGCGAGGTCGCCCTCCAGATACGGCAGCAGGTACTGGTCGATGCGCCCGAGGCCGCAGTGGTACTCGCCCTCGCACCAGAGGCAGTAGTGGAGGATGCGCAGGGCCTGCAGGGCCTCGTGGAACGTGCGCGCGCCGTGCGCGGGGACCTGTCCGAGCGTGGCGGCGATCTGCGTGAGCCCCTGTTTCGCGGCGGCCTCGCGGTAGCGTTCGACGAGCTCCAGCACGGCGACGGTGGAGAGGCGGGCGTTCGTGAGGAAGAGAACGCCCTCGTCGTCCCCCTCGGCGCGGGCGCGCGCAAGGCGCGCGTCCATCTCGCGGATGCGGGCGAGGAGGCCGCCCTGGATCGCGGGGCCGAAGTCGGCGGTCAGGTTGAAGACGACGCCCTTCTCGCCGTACGCGATGCCCTTCGCCTTGTTGGCGGCGATCTCGGCGTCGGAGTGGAGGTCGGGAATCTCGTTGACCGTGCGCGTGAAGGCGATCGTCTCGCCCTCCATGAACGCGGGGGTTTCGGCCTTGAGCATTTCGACGAGGCCCATGCGCGCGCGCGTCGAGTCGTCCACGCCGTTTGCGATGAAGCCGTCCAGGAGCGGCTTCCAGTCCACGTCGCGGCGGAACGCCTTCTGCTTCTTGCTGAAGGTCGCGTCCAGCAGGTTCTTGATTCTCTCCGTCATGTCGTCACCCGTCTCGTCTTTTGAAGATACGGCTTCATTATACCACAATTACGGGCGACGGGGCCGAAGGGCCGGGGCAGGTCAGGGCAGGTCGCCCCTTCCCAAACTCAATGCGACTATGGTGGTCGCATCTACTCGTTCCGAAGGTGGTGGATGGGACTGGTGGCAT
>CAKUCX010000045.1 GCA_934643865.1 uncultured Kiritimatiellota bacterium | reverse complement strand
GCGGGGTCGGCGTCCAGATGGCGCAGCGCCCACCTCTCCGCCTCGTCGTCGCCGCCCGCCGCCGTCTCGACGGCGTTTTCGTCGTGTCGCGTGGAATAAGCCGTGCGCGCAATCCTGCACCCGCGTCCATCAAGAGCCGAACGGGCAAAACAAAAACGGCCGGCCGTCCGCATCGCGTACGGAGACGTGCTTACTTCTTCACCTTCGGCGGAACGAGCGCGTCCTTCGCGGCCTTCGCGAGGCGGAACTTCGCGACCTTGCACGCGGGCTTCTTGAATTCCTCGCCCGTCTGCGGGTTGCGGACCTTGCGCGCGCCCTGCTTCTTGATGAGGAGCTTGCCGAGGCCGGGGATGAGCCAGCCCTTTTCGTTCTGGCGGGCGCCCTCGTACGCAAGCGCGATGAGCTTGTCGTAGATTGCGACAGCCTGCGCCTTCTTGACCTCGCCAGCGGCGGCGAGCGCAACCATCAGGCCGCTCTTGGTAGTCGGGACCGGTTCTTTCTTAGCCATGTTATCGTTCCTTTTCTGTAGGCGAGACAGACTTTCGCTCGCAACGCCAATAGCATAACGGTTTTCCATGCGTATGCAAGGGGGAAATGCCGAAAAACAAAGAAAATCGCGCTAGCGCACGAAAATCACGCTCCCGCCGGGCGCGGCGAAGACGTAGCGCCGGGCGGACTTCTCGTCCCGCGCCCGCATGAGGTCGCCCCGTTCGCCCGCGAGCGTCCAAGCCGGCGTCCCCGAAACGGACGTCCCGTAGGTGAAGAACGTCACGCCGCCAGACGGGAACCGGTCCGTCTCAAACGCGAGCGCCCCCGTCAGGTCGGCACCGCCCGCAAGCGCGAAGAGAGGCCCGCGCGCCGCCTCGCCGTCCAGTTCGGACGTGACGGCCACCCCCTCCAGCGCAAGCGACGCAAGCGGCTGGTTCGTCACGCCCACCTGGAGCGCCGTGCCGGATGCGAGCGCAAGGTCGAGCCCCGCGTGCGTCCGCCCGGCGGCGGACGTGCGGCGCAGGCAGGCGGGCGGCGTGTCGGGCCCCTCGCCCTTCCCAAACCACTTCCTGCGCAGGTAGCCGAGCAGTTGCAATTCCTCCCCCCGCTGCAGCGCACGGTCGAAGACGATGAACTCGCCCAGCCATCCCGCCCAGAGGCGCTCGTCCGTCCCGTTGCGCCCGTCCTGCGGCACGCCGCCTTTGAGTCGCCCGCCGAGCTGGCAGAGCGTGATGCGCGGCGCGGTCAGCTTCTGTCCGCTCTGGGCGAGCCAGGGGGTGGCGGCGAGATCGTCCAGCCCCGCGCGGATGAATGCGTTTGCCGTCCACGTCGCACCCTGATGGGAGACGAAGAGGAACGGCTCGCCGTCCACAAACGGATTCTCACCCTCCAGGACGTAGAGTTCGGCCGACGACGGTCCGGTCGTCCCGAAGAACAGCTTGATCTTCGTCGCGGTGGCGTCCTCGATGTGGAAGTTGCCCCTCACCTCATGGTCGGCCCCCGTGTCGGTCGCACAGGAGAAGGAGATGGGGCCGCCGAACCACTGCTTCATGCCGTTGCGCTGGAAGACGCCGTAGAGGTGGAGGTCGCGCGCGTTGTCGCTGTTGTTCGTGTAGCTCGCGAGCCAGAGCGCGCTCTGGTTGTCGAAGGCGAGCGTGCGCCGTCCGTTGATGCCACTGCCGTCCGTCAGGTACGGCACGCCCCCCTTCGCCGTCGAGAGCGTGAACGTGCCGCCCGCCGTGCCGAGGTTGCGCGCGGCGACAACGGCGCCCGCCGCGTCCAGCGTCATCGAATCGCGATCGTCGGCATCGAGCCAGATGACGGCCTTCCCGGAGGCGACCGCCTGCTCGGGCGGCCGGAGCGCGAGCGCCCCCTCCTGCACGTCAAGCCGCCGCGCGGCGCCCCCGGCGTCTGAGAAGCCGAGGCATCCCGCGCCCGTCTTCGAGAGGAGCAGGGCCTGGGTCGCGTCCGCCTTCACGAGTGCCACATGCGCCGTCCCCGCCGGGACGTCGAGCGTGGCGCGCCGCTGCGGCACGGGCGGCTCCTCCTCCGTCTCCAGCGCCGCGTCCAGCGCCGTGCCGAACCACTTGTTCTTCAGGTAGGCCTTCACGAACGCCGTCTCGGCCGGCGTGAGCGCCCGGTCGAAGACGAGCAGCTCGCCGATCTTCCCCGTGAACAGGCGCCTTTCGTTCGGCTGGCCGGCCCGCGTGAGGCGCCCGCCGAGCGAGAAGAGCCGCGCGGTGAACGCGCCCGTCTCGGCCGTGCCGCCCGCCGTCGCCTCAGCAGCCGCCTCGTCCCAGTAGAGCGAGCCCGCATGCGAGGCGCCCTCGCGCCGGTGCGCGAAGAGAAACGGCGCGCCGATCGGCAGCTGACCCTGGGCGTCGAGCGTGTAGAGCGTGCGCGCCCCCTGCCGCACCGAAAGGCGGGAGAACGTCTTCTCCACCGTGTCGTAGGTTGCATCGAGCTGCTGGGCGAAGCTCGTATGGAGCGAGCCGGGGTCCTTCTCGTCTTCCCCATACTGCCCCAGGTAGTCCGCGTTCGGCGTACACGTCGAGAAGAAGCCGACCCACAGACCGCGGCCGTCCTCCGACGGATAGTAGGCATCGCACTGGAGGACGGTGAAGACCGTGATCTGGTCCGACGTGTTCGTGTAGGCCGCGAGCGCAAGCGACTGCCTTCCGTTGAAGGCGAGCGCGGGCTTCCCCGCCAGGCCCGCTGCGGAGAAGGTCGGCGCCTGGCCCGTTCGACCGAACGCGAACGTGGTCGTGAACGCGCCGCCGGCCGTGCCGAAATTGGGCACGGCCGAGACCACCGTCCCCTCGCGGCCGCGGAGGGCGGCCGCGTCGAACCAAATGCCCGCCGTGGCGAGGAAGCCCGTGTGGACGTTGGACGTGAGGCCGAGGCGGAGGTCCGCCACGGCGCCGTCCCCGAAGCGGACGACCGACGGGGCGTGGACGAGCCCCAGCGTCGCGGGCGTCATCGTCTGCACGCCGGCCCCGAAGGCCACCGTCCCGTCCATCACGTCCATGCGTCCCTCGATGTCCAGCACGTCATGGAACGCGAGCGTGCCCGCGCCCGTCTTCAGCAGGCCGCCCGGCCCCGCGCCCGCCGTCTGCACGACGGCGTTCGAGAGGGCGAGCGTCTTGCCGGCGGCGACGAAGATCTCGGTCGGGGCCGCCTCCGAAGCCACCTCCACCGCCACGCCATCGATCACCGTATCCGCCGTCACGGTGACACGCCCGCCGAAGACAAACGCCGGCGGCGGCGTGAGCGTGCGCGGGTCGCCCTGGGCCGTGTCGGCGATCTCGACGGGGATCTCGCCGGTCAAAGGCCGCCGCCCGCCAGCGAGCGACAGGTCGGGCAACGCGACCGTCCCCCGGGCGTGGAGACGGCTGAGGTAGCCCTGCACGTTGCCGTACATACCGCCATCGAGACTGCCCGCCGTCAACGAAAGGGACGACACAAGGAGGCCGTCGCCCGCGCCAAAGACGTTCGCGGGAAGGGAGAGGACGCCCTTGTCGACCGCGAACACGGTTCCGCCCGCCACCGCGTCCGTCAGCGGCGCGGGGAAGTAGAATGTTCCGCCGTCGGTGAACGTCACCTTCGCCTTGCGCATGTCGGGCATCTGCCTGAGCGTCAGCGTGAAGCCGCGCCACACGCCCAGCTTGCCCGACTCCGCAAACGTGAGGTGGTTGGTGAGCGTCCCGCCCACCATGAAGACCAGACCGCCGTTCCCGCGCACGGTGATCGGCCCGGAACCGACCGCCGCAACCTGCGAGTAGATCCCCGCCTCGATCTCCAGTCCACCCGAGAACGACGACGCGGCCTGCGACGTCAGCCTAAGCTGCCCCGTCCCGGTCTTGACGATGCGGATCGCACCGCCGATCGTGCCCTTGAACTCGGACAGCTCCGTGCTATGCAGCGTCAGCGTCACCGGCTGTGCGGCCGAACAGGTGATCGTGCCCGTCCCGGTGAGGTTCGTCAGCACGGTGTCGGCCGTCAGCTCACGCACGCCCGCGACCTCCTCGGCCCGTCCGCAGACGGCGCAGAACCCCACCACAACCGCGCACGCCCATGCGGCCATTCGTCTTCCGTTCATGCCACTCCTTTTTCGCACTCAAAAAACGCGCAATAATTCTACAAAAAACCATAACGAAAATGCAAGTATGAAATCACGTTCTTTGTAATGCGTCACTGAACAGCGGGGTGTAGAAACTCCGAGGGTTGGCAAAGGGGCTCCGCTACCGCTGCGCCTGACGCTGCGCACAGTCCAACCGCCCGGCTCTTGGGAAGAGAAAGTCGCGCACGGCTGATTTCTTTCCCGTTGAGGCGTAGATGTCGAGGGCCTGCGCAAGCTTCGCGCGCCGGGCCCGTTCGGACGCCACGCGCCGAGGGCGTTTGGAATGCGGTCGGCGGCCTTCCGCTAGCGCAGGATCAGCACCGTCCCCTTCTGGAGGCCGAGCTTCAGCTCGTGGCCACGCGCGGTCGTTCCCCGCGATGAGCGTGCCGCCCGCCACCTCCACGGGCCCCGCAAAGGTGTTCGCGGCGTTCAGGACGAGCCGCCCCGCGCCCTTCTTCACGAGGCCGCCGGAGGCGTTCGCCGCCAGCGGCAGGTCCGCCAGCACGATTTCGTTCGTCCAGCCGTCGCGCGCGAGCGTCGCCTTGGCCCACGCGTAGTCCACGCCCGGGCACGTCACCTCGATGCCCGCCCCGCGCCGTTCTGCGCCGCCTCGACAAGCACGGGCAGCAGCATCGCCGCGCATGCGCTCCCAAACCTCGCCACCGTGTCCATTCGCATTGCGCACACTCCTTTTCTAGTCCCGTTCCGTGTCGAGGCGCAGGTCGTCCAGGTACCAGACGGAGGACGTGGCGCCGTAGCAGATGAAGCCGATCCATGTAAGCGCCTTGAAGCGCGCGTCGAGGAACGACGCGAACTCCGCCCGCGCGGACGCGCCGCCTCGGGGCGTGACGGTGAGCGACCACCGGCCCGCCCGGGGGCCCGAAAGCGGCAGCGCGAGCGCGACGTCGTGCCAGACGCCGGACCGCGCCGCGCAGAGGTCGCGCCCGTTCGCCGTGAACCGCCCCTTCTGGACGGTGAGGCGCACGCCGACCGTGAACGGCTCGTCCCCCGAATAGTCGCGCAGCTCGACGGTCGGCGTCGCCCCGTCCTCGACCTTGAGGGCGAACGCGAGCTTCGCGACACCCGCCTCCACGCCGCACGCCGCCGTGACGATGGGCGTCCAGTTCGGCTTCAGGTCCGGCGCGTCGGCGAACCGAAGCGCCTTCCGCCCCTGCGCGGGATCGGCGTCCACGACCGCGAGCCGCCCCGGACGGCCGGGGTTGGCGTCGAGCGGCGCGAACGCCCCCATCGTGTGGGGAACGTTGCCGGCCGGGAAGCGCTCGAAGTCCGCCCGCAGCCGCTCGCGCCGGTACTTCGGCGCCTTCGGGGCGTCCTCGAAGGCGTCCCAGCACCGCTCCTCCGCGCACGCCCGCCACGCCGCGTCCGTGCCGTAGACGCCCGCCGCGTGCCAGTCGAACGGACGGAACCCGGCTGACAGCGCGGGCGAGCCGGGCCGCAGGCGCCAGTCGCCCTTCGCGGGATCGGCGAAGAGCGGGTCGGCGAGCGCCCCCCGCGCGTCGTGCCCCTGCGCGCGCCACTGCGCCCAGTCCGCCCCCTTGAACGCCGTCTCCTTCACGGCGCCCGCCGCGCACCAGTAGAGGTTGCCGTCCGCCACGACGTCCCGCATGGACGCGAAGCTCCCGCCGCCGCGCCAGGCCGCGCCGTCGGGGTCCGTCCACCAGAAGACGTTGTTCAGCACGCGGACCGTCACATGGTCCTCGGCGCGCGAGCGCCACGCGCCGGCCTTCGAGAAGGCGAGGAAGAGGTTGTTGGAGTAGACGTTCTCGCGGCCGTAGTGCTGGTGGATCGCGCCGTCGCGGCAGCGCGCGACGAGGTTGTCGCGGAAGACGAGGCCCTGCGAGCCTTCGTCCGTGTAGAGGCCCCAGGCGGGCGCGCCGTTGCCCGCGTAGCCGTTCACCTCCCAGATCCAGTTGTTCGCCACCTCGCTGCCCGCGTTGTCGCCGAGCGTGTAGACGCCGCCCATGTCGGAGAGCGCGCCCTGCCCGATGTGGTGGATGCGGTTGAAGGCGATGCGGTTGCGGCGGTTGACCGTCGGCGCGTAGCCCCACGTCCAGCCGAGCGACACGCCCGTGTAGAAGAAGTCGCAGATCTCGTTGTGGACGACCGCGCAGTCGTGGGCGTGGCCGATCCACACGCCGATGCCCGCCTGGAGCGTGCGCCCGCCGTGGCGGATGATCGAATCCTCCACGACGAGGTGCGAGGAGACGCCGGCCGCCTTCGCCGGGTCCCGGGGGTTGTCGCCGCCGAAGGCGATGCCGCCCGCGCCCAGGTCCTCCACGAGCGTGTGCCGCACGGCCACGTGCCGGCTACCGGCGCGGAGGAGGAGGCCGTGCGCGCCCGTGTGGGCGATGCGGCAGTTCGTGAACGAGAGGTTCTCCACGCCCGCGCCCATCAGCGCCCCCTCCTGCACGTTCGCCGCCGCCTGGGCGTTGGCGACGCCCGTCGGGCCAATCCGGAACGCCGTGTACTCGAAGCCGATGCCCTCGAACGAAACGTCGCGCACGACCTCCCCCCGCGCGCGGTCACCCGCGAACACGACGAGCGACGTCGCGACCGGCACGTGCGCGCGGGTCCGTTCGACCGTCTCCCCTTCACGCGGGATGTAGAGGAGCTTCCGCGCCTTGACGTCGTGGAACCACTCGCCGGGCGCGTCGAGCGCGGCGCGGAAGTTCTCCAGCGCGTAGCGGGGGCGCGTAGCGCACCAGAAGAAGAGCGGGCGCTTCATCGCCTGCTTCATGACGAGACGGCCCGACGCCGCGTCCAGCGATGCGACGTGCCCGTAGCCCATGTCCCAGCTCTGCCAGACGGCGACGGCGACGCGCGCAAGCTCGTCCGGCGGCAGCTGCGCGAGCGGCGCGACATCGGCCGCCTCGGCGAAGAACGCGCGGTTCGCACACGTCTCGTCGGCCTCCTTCATGTAGTGGTAGAAGCGGTTCGGCGTGCGCGCGCGCACCGCGCGGCGCCCCCCGACCCAGAGCTGGTCGAAGACGAGCCCGTCCGGCACCGCCGTCTCCCACACGCCGTCCGCGCCCGCCGTGAACGGCGCGAGCGCGCGACCGCCGTCGAAGACCGCCGCGCGCGGCGAGGCGCCCCGGAAGCGCACGGCGGAGTCCGCCGCCGTGAAGGTGAGCGGTTCGGAAAGATGGTAGCGTCCGGGCGCGACCCGGATCTCCACGGGACGCCCCGCCACGGCGCCCGAGGCGCGCAGGGCGCGCGCCCGCGCGAGCGCGGCGGCGGGCGTGCGGACCTCGCCGTCCGGCGCGAGAACGAGATCGACCGCGCCGGCGGCCCCCATCGCCAGTCCCGCCGCCAACACACATGCCCCAAAAGCGTTTCGTTTCATGTCGTCCTTCCTGTAAAGGCCGCCCTGCCGCCCCATCGCCCGTCAATCGCCGGCCTGGAGCGTGGGCCGGACGTCGGCGGCGAGCGCCGCGTCGCCCACGAGGTTGCGCCGGTAGAAGGCGAGGCCCGCGATCATCGCCGCGTTGTCGCCGCAGTACTTCGGCTGCGCAAGGAGAAGGCGCACGCCCGCCTCGGCGGCGACCTCGGCGAGCTTCGCGCGGAGGCGGCCGTTGAGGGAGACGCCGCCGCCCACGATGAGCGACCGGTAGGCGCGGCGCTTCAGCGCGAGGCGCGTGCGGTCCGCGAGCGTGCCGACGATCGCCTCCTGGTAGGCGGCGACGAGGGCCGCCTTTTCGCGGTCGCTGTGCGGCGGGTTCTTCTTCACGTAGTAGAGAAGCGCGGTCTTGAGGCCCGAGAACGAGACGCAGAGGTCCGCGTCGAGCCCGGCGAGGGCCGCCGTTCCGGCGCGGGGGTGGCCCTTCGGGAAACGCGGCAGGGGATCGCGCACCTGGATGCCGGGCGGGTAGGCGAGGGCCTTCAGCGCGGCGGCGTCCGAGAAGTCCGTCACGCCGTTCCAGTGGCCCTTCGCCCAGCGGTCGATGACGGGGCCGCCCGGATAGCCGAGCCCGAGCAGCTTCGCGGCCTTGTCGAACGCCTCGCCCGCCGCATCGTCGAGCGTCTGCCCGATGATCGTGTAGGCGCCGTAGTCCGGCATGTCCACCCACGTCGTGTGGCCGCCCGAGACGGCGAGGCCGAGCGCGGGCAGGGCGTCCTCGGGCGCGGGGGGCGGCGTTCCGTCCCCCGGCGCGTCGAAGAGGAACGGCGTGTGGAGGTGCGCCTCGATGTGGTTGATGCCGATGAGCGGCACGCCGAGGGCGAGCGCAAGCCCCTTCGCGGCGTTGAGCCCCACGAGGAGCGAACTCGCAAGCCCCGGCCCATACGTCACCGCCACGGCGTCGAGGGCATCCACGCCCCGCATCGCCTCGGCGACGACGCCGTGGATCTTCTCGATGTGGGCGCGGCTCGCCACCTCCGGCACGACGCCGCCGTAGGGCCGGTGGAGCGGGATCTGCGTGTAGACGACGTTGGACAGCACCTCGCGCCCGTCCCGCACGACGGCGCACGCCGTCTCGTCACAGCTTGTCTCAATGCCCAGAATGTCCATCTTCGCCTGCCTTAAAAGCTACCAGAACTTCCACCAGGCCTTCTTCACGGCCTCGACGCCGCCGGAGTCCTTGTAAAGCTCCTTCACGCGCTCCGCGCCGGCCACGTCGGGATCCATCATGACCTCGTTCTCGTGGAACTCGAAAACGCTTGGGAGGCTCCAGAACTCCGTGCGGATGAAGGAATCCTGCGTCGCGCGGTGGAGCGTGACAACCTCGCCCGTGGGCATCACCGACACCTTGGGGCGCGTCACGCGGAGGAACGGGCCGAGGTCGGCCGTCGCCCAGCGCCGGCGCGACGTGCCGTGGTCCCGCGCCTTGAGGAAGAGGTGCTCGATGCGGTTACGGCTCCAGTGGACGAGCTCGAACGTGCGCTTCAGGCCGTCGTGCCCCTCGAACATCTGGAGCGCGCCGCCGCACTTCATGCCCGGCACCACGTCGAACGTCCTGAGCGGGCTCTCGAAGCGCATGCCGCCGTGGACGAGGACGGCGCGCGCGAAGTAGCGCGTCGTCTTCTCGAAGGCGAAGTGGTCGCCGAGGAAGGCCTCCAGCTTCTGGCCCTCGCCGGAGAGGAGGGCGAAGTCGGCCGTGAACGGCCCCTTCGAGACCTTGTCGAACTGGTGGCGGTCGCTTGCGCGGTAGAGTTCCAGCACGAGCGCGTCCGGCGCCTTCGCGCCCCGGCAGTCGATCACGTCCGGCGAGGCGTTCGCGATGTCCACGACGACGCGGATGCGCTCGCCCTCCACGTACACGTCGTGGACGGGCTTGAGCGTCACGGTGATCTCGCTCGGCAGGGCGGCGCACGCCGCGCCGCACGCCGCGCACAGCAGCCACAGGAAAAGTCTCCTCGTCATGGTCGTCCGTCCTTTCTTCCGCCGCGCGCTAGACCCGCACGCGCAGGCCGTCGTAGGAGAGCCGCACGCCGCGCGGCAGCCGCTTCGAAAACGCCGCATGCCGCACGTCGTGGCTCATGTGGATGAGGTAGGCCCGCCCGGGGGCGGCCGCGCGGATCTCGGCGAGCGCGCGCGCGAGGTTCATGTGCGTGGGATGCTCCCGTTCGCGCAGGCAGTCGAGCACGAGGACGTCGACGCCCCGGATCTTCGCGCGCGTGCGCGCCGGAATCGAGATGCAGTCCGAGATGTACGCCGCGCGCCGCCCCTCCGCCTCGAAGAGGTAGCCGTTCGTGCGCACGTCGCCATGCTCCACGGGGAGCGGCGTCACCGCCACGTCGCCGATCCGGAAGGCGCGCGTGACGGGCCTGAAGGCGATCATCGGGCGGAAGAGCCCGATCGGGTTCGCCCGCGTCGTGATGTAGGGGAAGATGTGGTGCATCGCCGCCACCGTCTCCGGCGCGGCGTAGCAGTCCATCGCCGCCTTCCCGTTGAGCGTGTTGAAGCGGCGCACGTCGTCGAAGCCCGCCACGTGGTCCATGTGCGCGTGGGTGAGGACGACGGCGTCGACCTTCGCGATGCCGAGCGCGAGGCACGCCACGCGGAACTCCGGCGGCGTGTCGACGACGAACGCCGTCTTCCCGGCGCGCACGTAGAGGCCCGACCGACGGCGCCGGTCGCGCGCGTCGGTCGAGGTGCAGGTCGCGCACCGGCAGCCGATCTGGGGAACGCCCACGCTCGTGCCGGTGCCGAGGAACTGGAGCGTCAGGCTCACGCCTCGTCGTTGTAGAGTTGGAAGGCGTCCTGCGGCGTGAGGCCCTGGTGGACGACGCCGGCAATCGCCTTCATCATCGCGAGCGGCTTGGCGCTCTGGAACACGTTGCGCCCCATGTCCACGCCCGCCGCGCCGGCCTGGATGGCCTTGTAGGCGAGTTCGAGGGCCTTGTCCTCCGGCAGCTTCTTGCCGCCGGCGATCACGATCGGCACGGGGCACTGCGCGACGACCTTCTCGAAGCCCTCGTCCACGTAGTAGGTCTTCACGAAGGCGGCGCCGTTCTCCGCGCAGACGCGCGTGGCGAGGCCGAAGTAGCGCGCGTCGCGCGCCATGTCCTTGCCGACCGCCGTCACGCCGAGGACGGGGATGCCGAGCTTTTCGCCCATGTCCACCGTGTGGACGAGGTTCTGCGTGGTGATCTGCTCGCTCGCGCGGTCGCCGCAGGCGACCATCACGGCCATCGCGCTCGCGTTCACGCGCACGACGTCCTCCACGTCGTAGACGCGGTTGAGGTTGAGGTCCGTGAGAATCGTCGTGCCGCCGTCGCTCCGAAGGCAGACGGGCTTCGACATCGTGGGGGGGATGACACTGCGGAGGATGCCGCGCGTACACATCAGGCAGTCCGCGTACTCAATGAGCGGGTTGATCGTGAGGTCCACGCGCTCAAGCCCGCTCGTCGGCCCCATGATGAAGCCGTGGTCGCACGCGAGCATCACGGTACGGCCGCTCTTCGGGTTGAAGATGCGCGCGAGGCGGTTCTTCACGCCCCAGCCCCGGTTCTCGTTGCCCTTGAGGAAAAACGCCTCGTTCCTCTGCGGCTGGTCGAAGCCATAGGCCGAAGCCTCCTTGAATCCATCCATGTCTGCCATGAGCTTGTCCTTTACTGTAGTGGTTAAGTGGTTAAGTAGTTAAGTGGATAAGTGGTTAAGCGGTTAAGTGGTTAAGCGGTTAAGTAGTTAAACAGTTAAGTTGATTGGTTTAGTGCGTAAAGCCCGAAGGGCAACTTAAAGCCCCGAAGGGGCAACTTAACTACTTAAAGCCCCGAAGGGGCGACTTAACTACTTAAAGCCCCGAAGGGGCGATTTAACTACCTATTAGGCGACTTACTGCTCTGCGAAGCAGAACCAGATGTCCGCGTTCGAGGCGCTGCCGGCGTCGATCGGGCCGATGGAGCGCGCGCCGAGGTTCTTCGCGCGGCCGAACTTCGCCTGCATCTGGGCGGTCGCCTCGCTGCCGGCCTTCGCGGCGGCGGCGGCGGCGGCGAACATCGCCGCCTCGCCCTCGGCGGCGTGGGCCTTCAGGGCCTCCACGGCGGGAATGAGCGCGTCCATGAACGTCTTGTCGCCCACCTTCGCCTGCGTCGCGAAGCCCAGCTCCTCAAGGCCGGCCGCGAAGAGGTCGGCGAGTTCCGGGGCGGAAAGTTCCGTTTTGCCCGCGTCCACCGCGTCCGCCATGCCCTCGAAGAGCGTGCCGTAGAGCGAGCTCGTGGAGCCGGAGACGTCGCGTTCGAGATGGGCGACCATGCTTTCGAGCAGGGACTTGAAGTCGTTCCCCTCCGCCGCCGCAAGCGCCTTCGTGGCGGCGACAATCGCCTCGCCGTGGTCGCCGTCGCCGCCGGCCGCCGCGTCGAGCGCGGAGTAGTCCTTCTCGCGCGCGGCGGTCTTCGCCGCCGCCTTCATCCAAACCTGCCTGAACTGTTCAAGTGTCATGTCGGCTCCTTGTTGAAAACCATGCGATTATATCATAAACCCCACGTCGGCGGGCAGGAAGGCGCGCTCACGGCGCGGCGGGCGCGTCCGTCCGCAGCCACTCGGGATGCTCGCGCACGCCCTCGGCCTCCTGCGGCAGCTCGGGACGGAAGCGCGTGCGCCGAAGGCCCATCTCCCCGTAGGGCAGCTCGGCGAAGCCGAGCTTGAAGGCGGGCGACTCCGGGCGGAGGCGCCAGTCGCCCTTCGCCGCGTCGCGGAAGAGCGGGTCGGCGACGACGGAGCGGGCGTCCTGGCCCGTCGCGCGCCACGCGGCCCAGCCGTCGCCGCCCTTCTGCCCCGCGCCCATCCGCACGCCCGCGGACGCCCCCGGCCAGTAGACGTTGCGGTCGAAGAAGTTCGTCTTCGTGTTCAGCCCCCACGCGCGCAGCATCAGGCCCTCCCCCTGGCCGGGGTAGGCGATGACGTTGTTCTTCACCTCCACGCCCATCATCGTCGTGCCGTCGGCCGAGAAGGCCGTGTCGTTGTCCGGCGCCTGGGCGAACGCGGGGTAGCGCAGCCAGCGCGGGTCGGCGTCCACGACGGCATGGTACTCCCGCGCGATGTCCGCGCGGCGGTCGTGGACGAAGTAGCCGTTCGTGTTCGCGTTCCACGTCTGGAGCGAGAGCTGCGCCGTGTTCTTCCCCACGGGCAGCGCGCCGTTCGAGACGAAGACGTTGTTTGAGATCGTGATCCAGCGGCCGTTGTGGAGGTGCATCGCCACGTGGTGGCAGTTCTCCACGAGGTTGCCGTAGACGGCGAGCCCGCCGCAGCCCTCGTCCGGGTAGATGCCGCACGCGCCCTTGTGGAGGCGGTAGGTGCCGTCGCGCTGGCGCTGGAAGCCGATGGAGTCCGAGAACCAGTTGTAGCACACCTTCGTGCCCGTGCCGCTCACCCAGCCGCCGCCGTAGAGCGCGCCCGTGTCGTCGTTGATCGTGTTGACGTGGCGCACGCGGTTGTAGGAGATCTCGCAGAAGCGCCCGTAGCCGAAGAGGCCGCAGCGCGGCATGTCGTGGACGAGGTTGTGGCTCACGCGCACGCCCTGCCCCGTGATCCAGATGCCGATGCCGTGCGAGTTGATCTCGCCGCAGTGGTGGACGTAGTTGTTCTCCACGACGACGTCGAGGCGGTCGTCCACGCGCCGCTCCTTCGGGAAACCCTGCACGAAGACGCCGTGCCCGCCGATGCTGTGGACGTCGCAGTCCGCCATCCGCACCCGGTGCCCCATGATCCACACGGCCGTGCCGTCGTGGAAGCCGATGTCGTGGAGCGCGCACCCGAGCAGGTCCACCTGGTCGGCGTGGTCGATGCGCACGCCCGCGCTCCCGCCCGCCAGCTCAAGGCCCGCGACCGTGCAGTTGCCGCCCCGGATGGCGAGGATCGGCCCCTCCTTCGCGACGGTGACGACGGCGCGGTTCGGGTCCGACCCGTCCGGCGTGAGGAGGTAGACCTTCCGCGCGCGCGCGTCGTAGTACCATTCGCCGGGCCGGTCGAGCTCCTCGCCCATGTTCTCCACGCACCAGCGGTCCCACGGGAAGAGGCGGTCCTTGATCTCCGCGTGCCGCGCCTTCACCTGCACGACGCCGTTCGCGACGTTCGTCACGTCGAGCACGCGGTTCCACCAGTTGTGGCGCGGGTAGGCGATCACCCAGGCGTCCTCGGGATGCGCCCAGCGCCGCGCGTCGGCGGGGCGGATCTGGATCTCGTCCTCGTAGAGGCCCGTCGGCGAGAAGCGCGCGCCCTTCTCGGGGAAGCCCCGCGCGTCCGCGAAGGCGTAGCCCGTCGTGTAGGGCCGCTTCGGGTCGAGGTTCGGCCAGCGCGCGGGCTGCATGCGCCGCCCGTTGAAGAAGAGGAGGCGCGGGCGCGGCGCGAGGTTGAGCGCCGACACGTCGGCGCACCAGACGTCCGCGCGGCCGTTGAAGGCCGTCTGCGCCCAGTTCGTGACGGGCGTGCCGCCGAGGAGGCGCGGCTTGCGCGCGAAGTCGACGGCCGAGACGGTGAGCGGCGCCCAGTTCGTCTGGGCGTGGCGGTGCGTGATCGCCAGAGGCCTCGCGGGCGCGTAGTCGCCGGGCGCGACGAGGACGGCGAGCGGGGTCGTGGTGTCCGTCTTCCGGATCTCGGCCACGCGGTCGAGCGCCGCCTCCAGCGTGGCGCAGTCCGCCCCCGCGCCCACCGTGAGCGTCCGCGTCGCGGCGGGGAGCGCCGTCTTCACGGGGCCGACCCAGTTGACGCCGGGGACGAGCGCGACCGTCTCGCCGCCGAACGCGAACGTCCCGGCGACGGGCGTCGTCACCGTGCCGCGCGCGCGGCCGCCCGCGAAGGCGAGGTCAACGGCAATCGGCTTCCCCGACGGGTGCGGATAGGAGGCGCGCAGGGACGTGAGCGGCCCCGGCTGCGGCGCCACCTTCACGCGCGCGAAGAACGGCGCGTCGCTGCGGATGCCCGCCACGCCCGTGCGGAGGAACCAGAGCGGATGCGCACCCCAGGCGTGGCAGTCGCTGCGGGAGTCGCGGCCGGGGTACTCGGGCTCCTCCAGGCACGTCGAGGCGCCGAGCTTCACGTAGCCCTTCCAGAGGTCGAGGCGCTTGAGGAAGAGGTCCGGGCGGCGGAACTTGAAGTACGCCTCGAAGAGGTAGTAGGAGAAGTAGACGCTCGTCGGGCAGAGGTCCGGCGTCGCGACGAGCCGGTCGAAGAGCGCCTGCGCGCGTTCGCCCTCGAAGACGTCCGTGAGGAGCGCGAGGCACTGCGCGTGCTCGGAGAAGACGGTGTGCGCCGCGTCGGAGGCGAAGAGCCCGCGCGCCGCGTCGAAGAACGCCGCCGCGATCGCGGGCTTCAGCCGCGCGGCCTTCTCGCGCCAGTGCGCGGCGAGGTGCGCGTTCCCCATCGCGTCCTCCACCCGCGCCGCGCCCTGCAGGGCGGCGAGGTAGAAGAGGTTCAGCTCGGCGTTCGCGCCGCCGCCGCGCGAGCCGGGCGCCCAGCCGCCCTCCCAGCCGGGGCGCGGCACCCAGTCCACGAACGACCAGCCGGGCAGGTTCTCGACGAGGCCGTCCGCGCGCTCATAGAGCGCGAGGCCGCTGAGCGTACCGCGCATCCCCGGGAGGCGCGCGCGCAGCCAGGCGCGGTCCGTGTGGTACATCACGTAGTCGGGGTACATGCCGAGGTAGCAGAGCGTGTAGGCCGCCCCCTCCTGCGTATCCCGCGTGGGGAAGTTGAAGGGCACGCTGCCGTCGTCGCGGCGGTTGAGGTCGTAGATTTCGATCGCGCGGCGGATGAGCGCGTCGTCGGACGTCATCGACGAAAGGACGTTCAGCTGCACGCGCGTGTCGCCGGGGTACATCTGCTGCTCGTAGAAGGGGCAGTCGAAGAGCATTTCGTGGCTGCACATCTGCATCGTCCGCACGGCGATGCGCTGCACGTCGGCGAGCGCGGGGTCGTCGGGGCTCGTGAACGCCGTCTCGCAGGCGAGCGGGTAGCGGCTCTCGACGAGCGTGAGGTCCTCGACCGTGACGGGCTCCGCGCCCGCCTCGATGACGAGTTCGCACCACCGCCCGCAGCGGAACCACGGCGGCTGGAAGACCGCGCGGGCGCGGCCGTCGAAGACGAAGGTGTCGCCGAAGCCGCCGAAACCCTTGCCCTTCCACGCGCTCCGGTTGCCCTTGTACCATTTCTTGTCGCGCGGGTCCTTCGAGGGCGCGCAGAGCGACTCGGCCCAGAGCCAGGACATCTTCCCGCCCTTGCCGCCCGACACGACGGCCTCGGGGTAGGCGCAGATGTAGCGGTCGAGGTCCCAGCGGATATGCCGTTTCCCGCCCGCCGGCACCGTGAAGGGGAACGTCATCTCGCCGCCCATCACGAAGCGCCCGGGCCGCACGCGGTCTTCGGTCTGGTCCGGCAGCTGCGAGGGGTAGAGCATCCAGCCCCGCCGGCGATGGCCGTAGACGCTCCCCTTGAGGAACGCGCCGCGCACGACGGCGGGCGTGCGCCACGTCGCGGGCTGCGCGTCGAGGACGCCCGTCCCCGTCAGCTCGAAGGTGTCGCCCGTCGCGAACCAGCCGGCCGCCGCGCCCTTGCCGAGCGGGCGCAGCACGCCCTCCAGCGCGCCGCACGTCCACGCGCCCCGCCCCGTCGTGAGCGCGGCGTCGTAGGCGCCCTCGGCCTTGAGGCAGAAGCCGAGGCGGTGGGAGAGCTGCGCGAACGGCGCGGCCTTGCCGAGCTTCCAGACGACGGCCTCCATCACGTGCCGCCCCGCCGCGAGCGGCACGCGGTAGCTCTGGTACATCCAGTTGTCCACCGAGCCGCGATGCGGCCCGCGCGCGACGAACTGCCCGTCGAGGGTCAGGTAGAAGCGCTCGTCGGCCGTCACGTCGAAGACGAGCGGCGCGCCGTCGGACGTGAAAGCGCAGCGGAAGCGCACAAGGCGCGGCGCGGCGACCTCCGCGCCCTCGTGCGCGAAGTCGGGATGCGTGAGCCACGCCGCCGCGTCGATCGGCTGCACGGGGAAGATGTTCGTGTTCCCCCGCGTCAGGCGCGGCGCGCGGAAGATCCGCTCCGCGCCCCCCGCCCCGCACGTGAGCGCGCAGACGCACGCCGCCTGCAGCATCCATTTCCTCAGCATCCATTTCCTCATGGGACCTCCTCAGCGATGATGTCGGCGTGTTTGTACGGACGCAGGAACCGGCACTTGCAATCCAGCGTCGGCGCATACTGATAATAGCCGTTGAGCTGCACGAGATCGGCTCTTATCCCCCATTCCGAAACCATGTTCTCAAATGCCTTCCACGCCACGGTGAAAGACCTTTCGGATTCCGAATGCGTCTGGCCACCCGGGCAGGCCGTGTTTGCAGCCCATCGCCTCACAAGCGCCCTCGGCCGTCGACAAGGGACGGCTTTGGCTTTCTGATGGTGTCTGCTCGGGCCTCATGTGGAGATTATAGCACATTCGAGGGGGGCGTGGATTCAGTCGGCGGCGTCGGCCGTCCCCACCTCCTGTTCGAGAAGCGCCAGCGAGAGGGCGGGGAGGGCCAGGGGGGCGCCGGGCGTCCAATCCGGCGCCGCGGCCGTCTTGGGCAAGGCAGCCGAAAGCACGGTCACGCGCCAGGGCCTCGCCGCGCCGGCGCCGGCCACGACAGGGGATGCAGCGACGGGGACGTCGCGGTTGTTCACGAGCAGGAGGGCGCGGGCGCCGCCCTTCGCGGCCGCGCAGGCGTAGACGCCCCCGGAGGGGAACGACACCGCCGCCGCCGTCCCAAGCCGGTAGACGCGGTTGAACAGCCGGAACGCCTCATAGCACGGCGTTGTCTTGAGGGACGGAAAATAGAAGAGGCCGCAGTAGGACCGCGTGGGCAGGGCGTCGTAGTACATGCCGCAGCTGACCGTGCGGTCGCGCTGGAGCAGGCAGAACACCGACGCCACGAAGGCCGCGCCCGGCATCTCCTTCATCAGCGTAAACTCGTCGCGGCCGTATTTTCCGTGGTTGATGAAGTTCCATTCATTGAGGATCGCCTCGGTGCCGCCGAGGCCATGCGCGTCCAGGTACGTGCGGCAGAACCTCGCGTACCTCGCCACGCGCTCCGGGTCGTCCGTGTAGACGTGCCAGGAGAAGAAGTCGAGCGGGCAGCGCGTCCCGGGCGCCCGCACGTAGTCGACGAAGCGCCTGAACCACGTCAGATAGCTGCCGTTGGCGTACTTCGGATCGATGGGGCCGTCCAGTTCCTTGAACCCGCAGCTCGCGTAGCCGCCGACCTTGAGATGGGGGAACGCCTTCTTGAGATGCGTGGAGGCGACCCGGTAGAGCTCGAAGAACTGCTCCATCGTTCCCTGCCACATGTCGGGGTTGTCGGGCTCGTTCCAGATCTCCCAATACCGGATCTTCCACGTCCTGCCGTTCGCCCACCCCTCCGTGTAGTGCCGGACGACATGCTCGCAGATGCGCGCCCACTTCGCGAAGTCCCGGGGCGGAAAGACGTGGTAGGCCCTGATCAGGCGGCGTCCGCCCTCGATCGTCACGCCGAGACGGTAGAACGGCTCGGTCCCGCTCGCCACGACCGTGCCGAGCCAGGCGTCCGTCAGCGCAAAGTCGTAGGACGCGGGGTCGTTCTCGTCCGCGTCGAAGTTCGGGAAGACATTCGGGATGTCGATGAAGTGCGCGCCCCCGTAGGCGCCCGCCGTGTCATGCGTCCGGCAGAACGGGATGCCCGCCTCCGCAAAGGCCTGCTGTCGGCCCCAATAGGCCATGGGCGCGTTGTTCACGCCATGGAGCGGCAGCATCGCGCCCGCCGGCCTTGAAAAATCGACCCGCACCTCGACGGGCGCGGCGTGGGCGGCCGCCAGCGCCGCCATGGGGGCAAGTCCGGCCCAGCGGAAGATCCCTGCAAGAAACATCGCACACCTCGTTGAATTAGGAGCCGCCCGCCCCTTCGCGCCGCCCGCAGGCCGGGCCGCACGGCCCGGTCCAACCCGCAAGGCGCCTTCCAGAAGCGGCGTCCGCCCGCGCACAGGATACCAAAACGCCACGCGCCGTGCCTCCCCGCAGGGGGCGGCAGACGTCCCGCAGCTCCTCGACCGTGCGGCAGATCTTGACGAGGGGCCAGAGGCGACGCCAGCGCGGAATCTCCGTCCAATACGAAATCAGTTCCTTCATGCGCCCGAGGACGGGCCTGTCGCCACACAGCTCCGCGCACGAGAGATCGATGTACCGCCCCAGCAGGCCGTCCACGTCCTCCCGCGCGCCGAGCGAGCGGATGAACGACCGCCCGACCATCACGCGGGGCGCGGGCGGCACGTCGCCCGCCGCCCAGTCCCCATTGTACATGACGGGGTTCGTCGAGGCGGCGGCGACGGACGCGAAGGCCGCCAGATCGCAGACGCCCGTGTACATCTGGTGCGCGGTGCGGGCGTGGACGGTGAGGACGGCGAGCGGATAGCGGTTGATGCGCGGCATGAGCGCGAGGAGTTCATCCGTCCGTTCCAGGCCGAGGCGCGTCTTGAGCGAGAACCGGCCCGGTCCCATCTCGTCGCACCCCGCCGCAAGCAGACGCTCCAGCACGTCGGGCGCGCGGAAGAGGCCCGAGCCGCGTCCGCGCCGGCGGATCATCGGGAACGGACACCCCGCGTTCAGGTCCGCCCGGTCGAAGCCCCGCGCCTTCAACCCCTTCAGCAGATGCCCGAAACGGCCGCCAAGCCCGGGCTTCTGCTCTTCCTCCGTCAGCGCAAGGCCGCGAATCGCCGTTCCCGCGTTGTAATAGGGCGTCTTGGCAAGCGAATCCGGGCCGTGTGTCGGACGGGGGAACTTGTACTCGCCCTCGCGAACGCCGACAATGATCAGCCTCTCCCGATGCTGGGGGACGCCGTAGTCGGCGGCGTCGAGCACCCGCGAGAAGATTCTGTAGCCAACCTCCGCGAAGCTGTCCTGGATTTCTCTCCACGCCTTTCCGCCCTGTGCGCCTGTCAGCCCATAGACATTCTCGAAAAGAAAGCCTTTGGGTCGCAGCTCCTTCAAGAGGCGCACGTATTCGCGAAAGAGGACGCCCCGCGCATCTGTCGTGCCCAAGACGCCATTGGCCCTGCGTCCGGCCGCGCTGAACGTTTGGCATGGCGGGCCGCCAACGATGAAATCGATCTTCCCGAGCCGATGCCCGGAGAATTCGCGGATGTCGATGCAATTCACCCTTGAATTCGCGAAGCGCTTCCCTTTGCCCGTGTTCAATTCAAGCGTGTCGCAGAACTTCCGCTCGATCTCAACGGCATCCACGATTTCAAACCCGGCGTCGGAAAAGCCGATGTCCAAGCCGCCGGCCCCCGAAAACAGGCTCAGCGTCCTGACCTTCTGCACAGGCCTCGTGTCAAAAAAATCCCTGCACGCGCGTCCGAATGCGTCTGGCCACCCGGGCAGGCCGTGTTTGCAGCCCATCGCCTCACAAGCGCCTTCGGCGTCGAAGACATCCTTCACGGCCTCGCGCATGCATCCGGCGATTCCGCTTCTCACCGACTCGTTCGGGATGCGGAACTGCAGGTTGCCGCGCCAGACCCGCGACACCGTGACGATGCCGTAGTAGTAGTAGAGCGACTTGAAATACTTCTCGTCACAAATGTCATCGAAAGGGAAGCAATCGGCCAAGGGGAATGAGACCTCTTCGCCCCTGACGAGTTGCTCCATCAGCGGCAGCACGCCCTCGTACGTCTCGGCGTGGCGCTGCGCGGCGAGGATCGCGCGCAGCTTGTTCCAGTCGCTGCGGATGTTCGCGTCGATCAGGTTCTCCGGCGGGCGTCCCGAGGCCACGAGCTTGCCGAGATAGTAGAGCGCCATGTCGCAGTTGTAGAGCGTCTCGCGCCCCGCGCACGGCCTCGAGAAGCAGTAGCTGTCGTACCACGCCTTGACGGTCCTGAGATGGCCCTCGGCGGCGTCCGCGAACCTCCCTGTCCCCTGGAAGTCCTCGAAGAGGTGCCGCGTCTCGGCCGCCGTGAAGCCGACCATCGCGTTGAACTCCTCCTCCTGCGTGATGTTCGTCGCGATGTTGAAGCCGCTCGTCAGGTCGTCCATCGTCACGGGCGAGACGCCCGTCATGAAGATGCGGTCGCACGTGCCCTTGAACTTCTTGAACCAGCCCCGGTAGAACCCCGTGCCGTGCGTGATCTCCTTGTAGGGGACCTTCCCCGCCGTCGAGACGATCTCGTTCGTGAAGTTGTCGTACTCGTCGACGATCACGTAGAGGCCGTAGCCAAGGCGCTTGATCAGCGGCACCAGCACGTCAAACTTGTCTCCGGCGCCCGGCAGGGCGATCAGTTCGTCGACGTCCGCAACCGACGACAATTTCTCGCGGTGGCCATCGATGAGATTGCGGAGCGCATTGTTGAGGTAGTTCTCGAATTTTGTGCACCAAGCCTCGCCACGCGAGGCATTGACCTGCGAGAAATCGAGAGAAAGGACGAAGTAGCGGCTTGCGTTCGCGGTCGGGTTCTTCCCGATGTCGAGCCCGCCGAAGAGACGTTCGAAGTTCTCCTTCTCCGCGACGTCGTAGTAGCAGCGCAGCGTCTCGCAGAGGAGCGACTTCCCGAACCGGCGCGGCCGCACGAAGAAGAGGAAATTCGCGCGCGCCTCCAGCCTGCGGATGAACGCCGTCTTGTCGACGTAGTAGAAGTCCTCCAGGCGGATGCGCTTGAAGTCCTTCACGCCGTAGGGTATCTGCTCGGGCCTCATGGATGCCAGTATACCACAGTCCGCGTTTCATGTCCCCTTCAAGAGGGCCAAGGACGCCCGAGACCCGCCGGATGCCGGAGGCGGCGCACCGGGACCGCACCGTCAGTTGCCGCCGATCAGGTTCAGGGCGTTGTCGTGACCGATGCGGCGGCATTCGGCGTCCGTGAGGCCCGTGCGGGCCTTGAGGATCGCCATGCACGTCGCGAGCGGGGTGGTCGCGCCGACGAGGCAGTTGCGCGCCGGATTCCAGAGCAGCCCGTCCGGCTCCAGCCGCGCGTGCGCGCCGCAGACCTCGTAGTCGCCTGGCGGGAGGCCCGCCGGATACTGCGCGTCCGAAACGGCGACCAGGCGGTCGGTCGGCACGGCGCGGCAGTAGAGCTTCAGCATCGTGTCGGGCAGGTGGTGTCCGTCCGGGATGAACATCACCGAGGCGCGGTCTTCGACGAGGGCCGTATAGACGATGTTGTCGTGGCGGTTCACCTCGTTGGGGATGCCGTTGCCGAGGTGGGTGAACGCCTTCGCGCCCGCCGCGAGGCAGGGCTCGACGTCCGCCGGACTCGTCGCGAGCGAGTGCCCGAGCGAGACGGCGACGCCCTCCGACGAAAGCGCCTTCACGAACGCGGGCATTCCCGGCACTTCCGCCGCGACATTGACGAGGCGGATCGAGCCTTCCGCCGCGTCCTGGAAGCGATGGAAGAGCGTGAGGTCGGGCGCGCGCACCCATTCGACCGGATGCGTGCCGACCGCGCCGGGCCTGTCGGAGATGAACGGGCCCTCCAGGAAGAAGCCGAGAATGTTCCGCTCGCAGACGGCGTACGTCCGCCGCGCGGCAACGACCGTGCGAATCGTCGCGAGCAGCATTTCGGGGTCGCCCGTGACAAGCGTCGGCAGATAGCCGACCGTACCGTCCACCGCGAGGCGTTCCGTGACGGCCTTGACCGCCTCGACCGTCAGGCCGGGCGCGTTGAAGTCCACGCCCGCATAGCCGTTCACCTGCAGATCAATCCAGCCGCCGTTCATTTCGTCCGCCCTTCGATCCGGTCCATGAACGCCTCGACCGCCGCGCGCTCCGCCGGCGCATCGCGGAAAAGAAGCGTGCCGAGCGCCAGCGAGAGGAGGGTCGCGAACGCGGTCGCCGGGAAGATCCACACCATCTCGCGCAGATAGGCGAAGGCGGGAACGGAGCCGACGGCAAACAGCGCCAGTCCGACGGCAATGCCGCCGACGAGTCCGCAGAGGCCCGACCGCTTCGAGAAGCGGCGCACGAAGATGCCGCACAGCATCGGAATCGCGATCGGCGGAAGGAACACGCCGAAGACCTTGTTGGAGAGGTTGAAGAGGTCGTCCGCACCCTGCGCATACTGCATCACGAACGCGAGCGCAACGACCAGCCCGCCCACCGCGACCGTGGCAAGGCGCGCGGCGACCATCTTCGCCCGCGCCGAGGGGGACTTCGCGAACGCGAGGTAAAGCTCGTTCGTGACGACGGCCGCCGCCGCGTTGAAGTTGCCGGCCAGGGACGACATCGTCGCGGAGAACATCGCGGCGATCACCATGCCGATCATCCCGGCCGGCAGCACGGCGCGGCAGAGGATCGCATAGACGCCGTTCATCTCCGCGTCGGGGATGCCCGGCAGGAAGACACGGGCCGCCATCGCGGGGAAGAAGAAGAGCGGCGGGCCGGCGAACAGGAGCGCCGCGACAAGGTACGCCGTCTTCCTGGCGTCGCGTTCGCTCTTCGTCGAATAGTACCGCTGGATGAGCGACCAGTTCGTCGAGAGCGTCGACCCGACGCAGCAGAAGAAGACGAGCATGTAGACCCACGTGTACTTCCCGGCGGTGAAAGCGAAGAAGCCCGAGGGGGCGCGCGCGAGGAAAACCCGGAAGCCGTGTACGAGGCCCGTGCCGCCGTCCAGCCCGGCGAGGTACACAAGGCAGAGGAACGGCAAGGTCAGCACGACGATGAGGATCACGAGGAACTGGATGAGGTCGCAGGTCAGCGTGGCCTTGAGTCCGCCCAGAAAGGTGTAAAGGACGATGATCGCCCCCGAAAGGCAAATCGACCAGAAGAGCGGGAATCCCATGCCCACGCCGACGACCGTGCCGATGGCGAGCAGCTTGAGCGCATTGTCCAGGAGCTGCATCGGGAGCCCGAGGATAGCCAACGTCCGGCACATCGCAGGCGTGTAGCGTTCGGCAATGTAGTCGATGGGGCTCCCCTTCGCCGCGCGTCGCCAACGGACGGCGAGGAACCACGCGCCCAGCAGGACCGCCGGCACGGAGAGCCAGCTCACCGTCACGGGAACCCAGCCGAACTTGTAGGCGAGCGCCGAATACATGACGAACGCGAGTGCGGAGAAGCTGTTCATGTAGAACGAGACGCCCGCGAGCCACCACGGAACGGTCTTGTCGTTCCCGAAGAACTGGTCGGACGACGTCGACCGGCGGGTGTACCAGACGCCCACGCCGAGCATCACCGCGAAGAACACGGCGATGACGGCGTAATCGAGGATGGAGAGGCCCGTGTTCATCGGCTCATTTCGACAGGAGGGCCGCCGCCGGCGGGTCGAGATAGAGTGCGCAGTCGGCGTGGGTCTTGAGCGCCGTCGCCGGAACCGTCGGGCTGACCGCATCCTCGACCGTGCGCTTCACGGCTTCGGCCTTGCGCGCGTCGGGCACGATGACGACGATCGCCTTCGCCGCGAGGATCTGCGGCACCGTCATCGAGAATGCCTGCGTCGGCACGGCGGCGAGATCCGGGAACCAGCCTTCGCCGACCTGCTGACGGCGGCAGATCTCGTCGAGGTTCACGACCGCATACGCCGCCTTCGTCTCGAAATCGGCCGGCGGGTCGTTGAACGCGATGTGCCCGTTCTCGCCGATGCCGATGCAGGCGAGGTCGATCGGCTTCTCGCGCAGGGCCGATTCCAGCCGGGCGCATTCCGCCGCCGTGTCGGGCGCGTCGCCGCCCACGAACGTGAAGCCCTTCACCGGGCAGGGGAGCTTCGCGAGCAGGCGTTCCCTCAGAAAGCGGCGGAAGCTCGCCGGATGGTCGGCCGAGAGGCCCACGTACTCGTCGAGGTGGAAGCCGCAGACCTTCGACCAGTCGATCTCCTTGTGCGTGAGCAGCGCTTCGATAAACTCGAACTGGCTTGCCGCGCTCGCGAAGACGACGCGCGCCTCGCCGTTTGCGGCGATCGCCGCGCAGATCCGGGCCGCCGCGTCGTCCGCCGCGAGCCGTCCCAAGTCGTTCTTGTCTTTTCCGATGATGGTTTTCATGGCTGGTTGTCCTGTTTGTCGGTTGATGGCGATGCGCCCGGCGATGGGATTTCGCCGCTGACCGGGCCGCCGCGAAGGCGCACGCTCCGCGCGTAGTAGTCGTCCCAGAGGATGAGGCCGAACTCCCTGACGATCTCGTCGATGGGCTTCGCCGGGTCGTTCGAGAGGACCGTGACGGCCCCGACGGCGCCGGGATTGCGCATCTCGAAGCGGTCGCCATACGTGTCGATGGCCTTCTGGATGCCGCCCCAGTTGTCGTCGAGGTGGATAACGCGGCAGTTCGTGTTGATCTTCGTCGTCGAGGTGAAGAAGTAGTTGTGGCTGTGCATCAGCACCTCGCCGGAGGGTCCGTCGATCTCCTTCGCGAGATTGCCCACGGTGCAGCTGACCAGATAGGCCCGGCACGTGTAGCTCCACACGCGGCGCCAGAAATCGCCGTCGTAGGCGCTCTGGAAGCAGATGACGTCGGGCTTCGCGCGGGCATACGCCTCGATGAGGTCGCGGAAGTTGAGGTCGAAGCAGGTCGCGAAGCCGACGCGCCCGAAGTCCGTGTCCACGACGACCGGCCCCTCTCCCGGCACGATGGGGAACTCCTTCCACTCTATTTCCTCTGGCGTCGGATACACCTTGTCGTACACGGCGATCACATCGCCTTCACGGTCCATGAAGAACGACGTGTTCCCGAACCGGCCGTCAGAACGTTCACGGTAGCCATTGAACGAAAGATAGCACGCATGCTCGCGCGCATACGACTGGAACATCTTGAGGAGGCGGTCGCCGAATCGCCGCACGACCTGCCGTTTCTTTTCAGGGCCATATCCTCGGTAGGAAACGCACCCTTCCGGCAAGACCACGAGATCTGGCTTGTTGGCGATCTCGCGGTCCATCCACCGCTTCCAGTAGGCGAAGCAGCCCTCGGGCGTCGCGTCGCGCATGTCCTTCGGGCCGACGGGGCGATCGGCGCCGATGAGGGCGACCTTGATCTCGCGGCGGACGGTCTTGACCGCCTTCTTCACCGGCACGGGGTCGCACCGGCCAACCTCGTCCGCCGCACCGGCGCCGCCGGCCGCAACCAACGTACACGCCAGCAGCATGCACGACCCTATCCGCCTTGTCATCGTCGTTCGCATCGTCTTGCCTTTCTCATTCCCCGGTTTCCGTCTTGCCGCCCTCCGCACACGCGCGCGCGGTCAAAGCCCAGAGCGCGTAGCGGACCCTCGTCGGCCGCGCCAAAAGCGTCAGGGAGGCAATCGCCTTCCCGGGATGCGGGTTCACCCACTCGTGCGCGTAGACCGTGCGGCCCTCCGCATCCGCCCAGGCGTAGCGCGCGTCGCCGATGTACCGTCCGTAGGGCGTGTGCCCGGATCCGTTGACGCGCGGATCCACGTCCCCCACGCTCCAGCCGTAGCGCACGGCGAAGGACGTCTCGGAGCCGTCGGCATACGCGACGCGCCACGTGGCGACGGGCAGGCCGAAGAGGGCGTTCCCGTTGAAGGCATGGCCGTTGAACGCCGCCACGTCGGCAGGTTCGAGCGCGGCCGTCTGCCAGAAGACGAGCGAACTCGCGCGCCGGCCGACCGCGAGCGCGTGCGGCGCGCCGTCCGCCGCGAGGACGCGCACGCGCGCCGCGCCGCCGGGCACGAG
>CAKUCX010000044.1 GCA_934643865.1 uncultured Kiritimatiellota bacterium | reverse complement strand
CACTTTACGGCATACTCCTTGCCCTTTTTCGTCTGTCGTTGGAATACTCGCTTCTCAAGCCATTCCACCTCATTCACCGAAAAAAGCTTGAGACTGTGAGTATTCGTCTTCCCTAGAATCTGTTCTATCATTCCCTTCTCTCCTTTAATTTCCGCGATTTGCAGAACGGGCCCGTCTGAAGCAAGCTTTCCGATTTGCTTTCTTTTGATCCCATTTACCCACGCTTGTCATTCGCCTACCTCCCAATGGCCGAAGCGTTTACCGCCGACTTTTTGATCCGCTTAGCTTTCTTCAACGTTCCAATGGCATATTCAATGCCACGAACGGAAAGGCCAAGAACTCTTGCAAGTTCCTCTTGAGTCGCCCGAGGATTCGTTGCAAGAAGATTCAGTATGCGTTCGTTAACGGAACCGTCCACGGCCTTATCCACAGTCCAATCCACAGTCTTAACCGGACTTCTAACTGGACTCTTAACCGAACTTTGCGGGCGCGGCATGACCATAACAAAGTCTTCGCCGTCTTCGACCTGCCATTTGGGATCGGGGAGTCCCCATTCGCGGCAGCGGGCTATGATGTCGCCAGTTCCCGTGCCTGTCTGCTCGACGTACTTGCGCAGGAACATCGCGTACGCAAGGAGCGGATTCGCCGGATAGGACTTGTGCCGCTTGTACATCTTCGCAAGCGTCATGCCTTTCGGAAGCGGCCCCGGGCTCCATATTTCCAGCCGATCCTTGAACAGCATCACCTGGACGCTTGCCGCGCTTGAGTAGTCACGGCAGATGCGCGGCTTGTGCTTCTTTGCCGCCCGCAGATATTCGCGTTCTGTCGCCGAGACGCCGGATGAATCGACGTTGCCGTATGCGTGGCCGAAGATGCCGAGATAGATGTCGCATTCGTCAACTTCCGACAAATACACGCCATCGGCCTTGCACTCTTGCGCAGGGATTTCCTCGAACAGAAGCACCTCGAAGAACTTGCCGAGGATGGCATCTTGCCGGATGTAGGAAGCAAGAGCCTTGCGCTCCTTCGCGAACTCGCGTTGAACGCTCGATATGAATATGCGACTCTTCATGACAAAGTGACCTCCCAATATCCGCCCTTGGTCGGGTCGATATGGCGAATCTTTGAGGCATATTATCTCATAATTCTTGGCGATACATCAAGGTTGGCGGGCAATGTTTCTTTATTACTTTCCTCCTCGTGCAGACTTCCACAACGGTCCCGCGCATGGCGCGTCCCATTCTTCGTAATCCACGCTTTCGCATCCGTCCCGCTCGCGATTCATCTTGAGCCACACGCTTGGCATCGAACAGCGGGTGCAACGAGATATTTATGCAGAGTCAAAGGGTTTAGCCGCAGAGAACGCAAGGCTCATGCCGCGCAGTCGACCTGCCTCAGGTCTCTGACGAGGTAGGCGAAGAACTCCTCGAGGCGGTTCGACTTGTGGAGGGTGCGCAGCGGCAGCAGCGCCTTCGCTCCTTTGAGCGACCAGATCTTGCCGGACTGCTTGAAGCGCTGGCCGACGTCGTCGACGCCCGGAAGATCGCGGCGGCCTTGGCCTCGCGCGCCTTCGCGCGCCCGTCCTTGCCTTTGGCTCCCTTGAGGCATTCCTTCCGCAGCGGGATGCCCGTTCCGTCGGCCATGACGCAGACGAGCGGGGCCGCTCCCCCGGCATCCTCCTTCTTCGCGTGGCTTTCGTCCTTCGGGAAGTCGCGGACGGCATCGTAGTGCAGCCCGACGATCTTCCGCACGGTGTCGGCGGAGACGCGGGACGCGTGCTTCGCGGAGAAGTCCCTCGCGGCGTCGGCGAAGGGGCGGTCGACCGCCGAGCGGACCGTGTCGGCGCAGGCGGCGGGCGTGTGCCTTCCGACGAGCCCGAGCCTGTCGTCGAAGGGGTAGCGCCCTTCGTGTCCGTCCTCGTCGTACCAGTAGGTGCGCCTGATGGGCGGGAGTTCCCCGAAGAGCGTCACGATGCGCTTCGGATGGTTCTCGGCGTTGCGCTCGGATTCCCTGGGCTCGCAGTCCTTCGCGGCGACGGCGGCCCTGAACTCGGAGACCTTGTCCACGGGAATGGAGAACGAGTGGTTCTTCCCTCCGCGTGTGTACTGGAGATTGTGGTAGACGGCGGGCGGCCCGTTCTTCCTGGGGCATCTGTAGGACGAGATCGTGCCCTGGACGGAGGGTGGGAACGCGGCGATCTCGGCGAGGATTTCGGCGCGGGAGCGCGCCTTTCCCGATAATTTGTTTTGCATGCGTATATTATAGTATATGTGGACAAAGCAAGCAGCTATTTTGGAGTCTCTGCATAAATTTCTCGCTGCTCAAACCGAATAATATTTAAAGTTTTCTCGGTTGCATCCGAAAATTACTTATGCTACACTGTCTGCGTTCTTACGAAGAGGGGGAAGAGCCATGTACATAGCAAGAACTGTCGAATCAGAAATGAAACGCCGCATGGACGATGGCAAGGTCATCGTCCTGCTCGGTGCGAGGCAGACCGGAAAGACCACGCTTGTCCGCCATCTGCTGTCAAAACCTGCAACTCGCGACAGCGGCGTTCTTTCCATGAACGGGGACAACCCCGACGACAGGGCCGTCCTTGAGTTCAAGGGCTTCTCGCTTGACGGTTTCCGCCGCACTCTCGGCGGAGCGAAGACGTTTTTCGCCGATGAGGCGCAGAATGTTCCCGGCATCGGCAAAACACTGAAGTTGATTCATGATGAGATGCCCGCCTTGCGCACCATTGTTACCGGCTCGTCCTCGTTTGAACTTTCGGGACAGGTTGGCGAGCCGCTTGTGGGAAGGAAGTTCGAATATTCCCTTCCGCCGCTTTCGTTCGCCGAACTGTCCGCAAACGCATCCGTGCTGGCCGAGCGCAACGCGGTTGAATCGCGGATCATCTACGGCTCCTATCCCGAGATTGCGACGACTGTGGCACGGGAAGACGCGGCCAAACGGCTGCGCGAACTATGCTCCGGCTATCTCTACAGGGACATCCTTGCATGGAAATCGGTCAAGGGTCCGGTCGTGCTTGACAAGTTGCTGAAAGCCCTGGCCCTCCAGATAGGATCAGAGGTGTCCTACAACGAACTGGCGAGGCTTGTCGGTATAGACAAGGAAGCGGTGGAACGGTACATAGATCTGCTTGGCAAGTGCTACGTGTGCTTCGCCATCCCGTCGTTTGCGCGCAACGCCCGAAACGAGTTGAAGAAGTCGCGAAAGATCTACTTCAACGACTGCGGCATGCGGAACGCGGTTCTTGGGAACTTTCTCCCCATCGACAGCCGCGACGACATAGGACATCTCTGGGAGAACTACCTCGTATGCGAGCGTCTCAAGACGCACTCGCTTTCGCCGGTCGCGCCGCGATGCTATTTCTGGCGCAATGCCGCGCAGGCGGAAATAGACTGGGTCGAGGAATCCGCCGAACATGGAATCCGCGCATACGAGTTCAAGTGGGGCGGCGGCGCGAAGGCGCGATGCCCTGCGGCGTTCGGCAAGGCGTATCCCGACGCGTCGTGGACTTGCGTGACACGGGAAAACTACGACGCATTCGTCATGGGCGAGTTATAGATGTGTCGGCAGCCCCTATCTGCCGCGTGATTCAGACAAACACCTGTTGCAACAAGGCGCATTTCAGTTCAAGGCTTTTGCCGAGAGCGGCTTGCGCAGCGGAAATGCGTGAATCAAGAAGCGTGAGGAATGTAGCTATCCTATGGCGTTCCTCGGCGCAAGGGATGGCAAACCGCATCGATCTGCAAAAGCCGACCACCCCGGTAGGGCGGCCAGCCCCTTGGCCGCCGTTTCGTGTCTGGTTTGGTACGCTTTGGCTTAACCAAACAGTTGCTGAAGCAATCCGCGTTTGTAGGTTTCCATAGCCACAAGGCTTCTTTGCGATTGTTGTATGCGGCAATCAACTTTGCTGAAGCAATCGGCTATCGCAACTTAGCAATCGGCTATCGCAACTTGCTGTTTGGCATCGGGAATATAGAACTTGGCATTGGCAACGTTTGACCATTCGGAGCGAGGCATCTTTGTGCCAGAGCTGACACTTGCCGCCCGCATAAACGGTTCCGGCTGAATGAGATAGAAAAGAAACTTGGGGTATATTCCATCGGCAGCGGTCAACACCCATGTTTCGGAAGAGACGGCACATTTGTTTTCGGCAAATACGAACTTGCGCAAGTAGGGACGCAACTTGCCAAGTACGATATCGCTTGGCTTGCAGAGATTCTTGAGACTGTTTTGCCCACTGAGCGGAACACTCCCCAAAAGCATTCCTGTCTCTGGTTCAATGTGTTCAAGTTCCATGCAGTCAAGGCGGCTATCTTTTGTCGGTGCCATCTTCTCGTTTCGACGGCAGGCTACCTCGGAAAACGAATAGCAGTCGCCTTCGATCCTCTCCTCGAAAACCTCCCGAAGCAACCCTCTTTTATGCTTCTAAAGGATAGATTTCAATAGGCATAGCGGCACGCAAGGTGCGTGTCTGCGATTGTCGAAACACAAAAGAAAAGTTAGGCAAATGACATCCAACACACAGTTCAAGACCCTTGTACGCGAATGGCTCAAGGTCAAGAAGCCGATGGCCGCCCCGTCCACCCAAGCCGCATTCACGCTGATTGCGGAGAACCACCTCGTGCCGCAGTTCGGCGGCATGAAGATCGTCTCAATCTCCGAGGAGGATGTTCAGTCGTACATCCTCAATCTCCATGCGGACGGAAGGCTCGACGGCAAGGGAGGCGTCGGCGTCAAGACGATCCATGACATCATCCTCGTGTTTCGTCTTGCGATGGAACACGCCTACAAGCTCCGCCTCATCCCGCTCCTCAACTGGTCGCTCATCGAATACCCAAAGCCGGACACGCCCCATCAGGTGTCCGCACTCTCACATGATCAGGAGCGAGAACTCATCCAGCGCCTCTACCTCGGCATGAACCGGCGTTCGGCTGGAATCCTGTTTGCGCTCTTCGCCGGCCTGCGGATCGGGGAACTTTGCGCACTCCAGATGAAGGACATTGACCTCACGGCAAAGACGCTAACCGTCGGCAAGACCATCCAGCGCATCTACGACACGAAAAGCGGAAAGACTCGTCTGCACATCGGCCCGCCCAAGACGGCCACCTCGGAGCGCACGATCCCGCTTCCGTCGATGCTGACCATCCCGCTCGGCAAGTTCATCTCGGACAATCCCGAACATTATTTCCTCACGGGGAAGGGCAAGCCCACAGAGCCGCGCACCTATTGGCAGTTCTTTGCACGGTTCCTGAAGAAGCACGGTCTGGCGAAGATGCGTTTCCACGAAATCCGGCACACATTCGCCGTCCTGGCGGTGGAGATTCCCGAATTCGACATCAAGTCGCTTTCGGAGATCCTCGGACACAAGAACGTGTCCTTCATCCTCAACGTCTATGGTCGCGCAAACCTCCGGCAGAAAACCCGTTGCATGAACCTCCTGAACGACTTGCTGTAGTTGGCGTAGGCTTCCGATCGTATTGACGGTCGGCATAACATTTTGATATTATGCCAAACAACGGAAGGATGGTCAGGTGGATCGGTTTGATCGAAAGATGTGGGAGAGCCCCGCGAAGCGCTTCAAGGCGCTCGGGCATCCGGTGCGCATGTGGATTGCTGCGCAGCTGATGGACGGCGAGAAGTGCGTTCACGAGTTCGTCGATCGCGTCGATCTCGATTTTTCAACTGTCTCCCAGCATCTTTCGGGACTCAAGGCCGCCGGTGTGGTCGAGGCCGACAAGCGCGGCAAGGAAGTCTTCTACCGGCTGAAATGCAGCTGCGTACGCAGCTTTCTCAGGTGCGTCGAGGCGAAAAGAAGATCCGGCGCGTGCTGAATCGCTGCGGTGGACATTGCGGCAGGTGATTACCGAATCCGGAACACAGGAAGGCAAGGCATGAAATACGTCATCATCGGCGGCGTGGCCGCAGGGGCGAGCGCCGCAGCGCGGCTGCGGAGGCTCGACGAGCGGGCGGAGATCGTCCTTCTCGAAAAGGGAAGCGACATCTCCTATGCGAACTGCGGGCTCCCGTACCACGTCGGCGGGGTCATTGCCGCCCGCGCGCGGCTCTCGGTGATGCCGCCCGCCAAGTTCGCCTCCTGGTTCAACGTCGACGTCCGCACGAACTGCGAGGCGACCGCGATCGACCGCGCGAAGAAGGAAGTCGAGGTCCGCACGGCGGACGGATCCTCGCGCCTCGCCTACGACAAGCTGCTGATCGCGACCGGCGCGACGCCCGTCGGCGACGCCTACACGGACGCGACGCATCCGCACGTGGCGCACCTCTGGACGCTCGCCGACATGGACCGCGTCATGGCGAAGCTCGGGGCGGCAAGGCGCGTCCTCGTGGTCGGCGCGGGGTTCGTGGGCCTCGAACTCGCCGAGAACCTGCATCATCGCGGTCTCGCCGTCACCGTCGTCCAGCGCGGCGGACACGTCCTGCCGACGATGGACGCCGAGATGGCCGAGCCGCTGGCGGACGAGCTCCGCGGCGCGGGGATCGATCTCCGGTTCGGACGCGTCGTCTCCGATTTCGTGGAGAAGCCGGACGGCGTGGAGGCGGTGCTGGACGATGGCACACGCCTCGCCGTCGATCTCGCCGTGGTCTCGACGGGCGTTCGTCCGCGCTCCGAGCTCGCCAAGTCCGCCGGGCTCGAGATCGGTCCGCGCGGGCACATCGTCGTCGACGAAGGGCTCCACACGAGCGATCCGGACATCTACGCGGCGGGCGACGTGATCGAGGTGCGCGATCCCGTGTTCGGCGGCAAGACGGCGATCGCGCTGGCGGGACCGGCCAACAAGCAGGGCCGCATTGCTGCGGACAACATGGCCGGCGGCGCAAGCGTCTACCGTGGCACCTTCGGGACGAGCGTCGTCAAGGTCGGCGAACTGACTGCGGCAGGCGTCGGCTGGACCGAGGCTCGGCTCAAGGCCGAGAATCGCGACTACCGTAAGATCTACATCCATCCGTCGTCCGGCGCGGGCTACTATCCCGGCGCGGCGCGGCTCAACATGAAGCTCCTCTTCGGCGCGGACGGCACGATCTACGGAGCCCAGATCGTCGGCGCGAAAGGCGTCGACAAGCGGATCGACACGATCGCCGAGGCGATGCGCGTGAAGCTCAAGGCCCCGCAGCTCGGCGAACTCGAGCTCGCCTACGCGCCGCCGTACAGCTCGGCGAAGGACCCGGTGAACTTCCTCGGCTTCGTCGCGGAGAACGTCCTCACCGGCAAGAGCGACGTCGTCGCGCCGGACACGATCCCGGCGGACGCACAGGTCATCGACGTGCGCGAACCGTCCGAACACGAGATGGGGGCGATCCCCGGCGCGATCAACATCCCGCTCGGGAGCCTGCGGACGCGCCTTGCCGAACTCGACCGGGCGAAGACCTACGTGACGTGCTGCGCGGTGGGGTTGCGCGGCTATCTTGCCGAGCGCATCCTCAAGCAGAACGGCTTCAGGGTGTACAACCTCTCCGGCGGCTGGGCGACCTGGCGGCTGTTCCATCCGGAGCGGGAAGGGGTGAAGGGGTCAGGTGAAGCTGAACAGGGGAAAGAAGATTCGTCCGCCGTTCGGCCTTCAACCTCCGACCGTCAACCTTCTTCGACCCTCGACCTCCGCCAGCTCCCGTGCCCGGGCCCGGTCGTGCAGCTCAAGGCGGCGTTTGCCAAGGCGGCGGCCGGCGCGGCGTTCAAGGTGCTGGCCGACGCGACGTTCGAGGGCGATCTCAGGCGCTGGTGCGCGGCGAACGGCTGCACGGCGGCCGGACTCGCGAAGCATGGCGGTGAGCTGGAGGCGACGCTGGTCAAGGGCGGTCTTCAGCCTTCAACCTCGACCTCCAGCCGCCCGGCGGAGCATTCCGCCGTGATCGTCCTCTTCAGCAACGACCTCGACAAGGCGCTGGCGGCGATGATCCTCGCGAACGGGCTCGCGGCGTCCGGGGCGAAGGTCGGGATCTTCTTCACGTTCTGGGGGCTCTCGGTGCTGCGGAAGAATCCCGCACCGGCCCTGCGGCGGAGCCTCGTTTCGCGGATGTTCGGCTGGATGCTGCCCAAGGGGGCGGAGAAGCTGGCGCTCTCGAAGATGAACATGCTCGGCCTCGGGACGGCGATGATGAAGGACGTCATGCGCCGACAGAACATCATGACGCTTCCGGCGCTCATCAAGTCCGCGAAGGCGGCGGGCGTGAAGTTCATCGCCTGCGACATGGCGATGGGGGTGATGGGGCTCACGCACGAGGACCTGATCGATGAGGTCGATGAGGTTGCGGGTGTCGCCGCCTTCGCCGAACTCGCGAAGAAAAGCACCAACACGCTGTTCATCTGATGTTCTCGTCCGAAACTTGACTGTGCAGGTTTTGCGCAAGGCGGGAGGAGGGTGTATAATGACGGCGCGAACTTGAAGAAAAGGACATCGACATGAATAGACACCTTAAACTCCTGGTCTGTCTGTGTGGCGCGGCGGCGTTCGCAGCTGATGGCGAGAATGCCGCGCCGGCCGATGAGCTGGCCGCGCGTCGCCTTGAGGCGGCCATCCCGCTCGCCCCGGAAGGGTATCGTCGCCCCAAGGACTGGAAGCCCGCCCTTTATCCGAAAGGCCTCCACCAGCTTGCGAAGGAGCATTCGGCTGATCTCATGGCGCGGGCAAAGGTCCAAATGGACAAAGTACGCGCCGTGAACGGACAGGGGCGCTACAAGGCGACCGGGAAGTCCATGGACGCGCACCCCTGCCCGGAATGGTTCGTCGACGCCAAGCTCGGCATCTTCATTGATTGGGGCCCCTGGTCGTTGGCGAGCTGGTGCCCCTACGTGAAGGGTGCGCGCCTCTACCCAGACTGGTATGAGCTGCGGTGCCACACGCAGACAAACCATATCGCGTATCATCGGAAGAACTGGGGCCCCGACTTCCAGCGCGACCACTTCCTCGACCTGTTCAAGGCCCGTTCGTTTGATGCGCCCGCCTTGATGAAGACGTTCCGCGCCTGTGGCGCGAGGTACGTCGTGCCGTTCCTGAAGCACCATGGCGGATTCTGCCTGTGGGATTCGAGCTTTACGTTCCGCGACAGCGTTGACCAGGGGCCGCATCGTGATCTCGCACGCGAGATGGCGGACGCCTGCCGGGCCGAGGGCCTGAAATTCGGCCTGTACACGTCCCAGGCCGGAGAATGGGAATACCCCATTCTCCAGGACGACGGTTCGATCAAGATGTTCCTTGAGGCAAACCCCAAGCTCAAGCCCTATACGCCCGACATGGAAGGGCGCTGTTCCGGCAAGGTCGCCGTGAAGGACTTCGTGTACGACTACATCGTGCCCCAGACGACCGAGTTCATTGACAAGTACGACCCCGATCTCCTGTGGTACGACTATGACTGGGCCACATTCGCCGACGAGAACGGCAGCTATGAGATCACGGCCTACCTCTACAACCGCGCCGAGGGCCGAAAGGACGTGGCGTGCAATGACCGCTATGGGAAGGCGCGCCCCGAGGAGATCGTCGGACGCTTCACCAAGCGGAAACGTTCTTGGCTGCGCACGGTGCGCGGCGACTTCTTTACGGACGAGTGGGGCGATACCGCCGAATGCCTTGACCCCGCAAGATGGCACCCCTGGGAATCCTGTTCGGGCATCTCAAAGGCGTACGGGAACCACTGGATGGAGAACTTCGACGAAAGCATGGTGATGACGGAACGTGACTTCATCATCCATTTCTCGGACATCGTGGCGCGGGGCGGGAACCTGCTCCTGCTCGTGAACCTCGACCCGCAGGGCGCAATCCCCGACGTCCAGAAAAAGCGCCTGGAACAGATCGGAAGGTGGCTCGGAACCTATGGCGAGGCGATCTACGGGACGCGCATCTGTGCGCCGTTTGCGACGCCGGACGTCGACTACACGCAGACGAAAGACGGGGCGACGCGCTATGCGATCGTCAAGCGGCCGGCGGGCGAAGTGACATTGGCCTGTCCAGTCCCCGCCGGGTCGAAGATCGTTGAAATCGCCTCCGGGAGGGAGCTGGCGTTTGCGCGCGCCGCAGGCGGCGTGCGCATGACGTTGCCCGCGGATCTCGCCGCCCGTGAAATCCCGTTTGCCGTGAGAATCGGGCGATGAGTCTCGGGGCCTGTGCCGACATGGCTGCCTCCCGCCGCATTCCAGACTTCCGTTCGCTTGTCGGCTGACATCAGGAGCAAGGCATGAAAAGAACCTGTGCGTGGATCGGCATCGGGATGGCCCTGGTCGGGAACGCGCTGCTCGCGGCCGCCGCGCCGTGCGAACCGACCGTCACGTCGATCCACTGTGAAACGCCCGGCGGCGTGCTGAAGCCGGGCGAGACGCCCGTCCTCTTCTTGACCAACGCATCGGCCGCGCAGCTTTCATGGAAGCTTGAAGACGTCTACGGGCGCGAGCGGGCGCGTGGTGCGTGGCCCGCGACGGGACGGCTTTCGCTTGCCCCGCTGGAAACGGGCTACTACCGGCTGACGGCTGCGCATGAGAACGGGAAACGTCTCCGCTCCACGACGCTGTGCGTGGTGGAGCCGATTCGCGAGCCGCTGCCGGAAGATTCGCGCTGGGCGATCATGACGGCGCTGCCCTGCGTGGTCCGCCCGGGGAACGTGGACGCGCCCTGGCACGGGGGCGACCTCCTTCGGCGCGATGCCGACCTGCTCGCCGAACTCGGCTTCCGCTGCGCGCGTGAGATCTTCCTGTGGCCGGGGATGGAGCCGCAGCGCGGCGTGGAGCGGCCGTTTGAAGCGAGGGCGCAGCGCGCGTTCGACCTGCTCGCCGCGCGGGGCGTGAAGATGATGCCGTTCTTCGAGCGCGCGCCTGCCTGGACGAAGCTGGGCGACGAGTCGTCGGAACTGCCAAGGGACCTCATGGTGCTCTACCGTTTCGCCGCGCGTCTTGCGCGCGAGAACAGGGGGCGGGCCGCTTGCTGGGAATTCTGGAACGAGCCGGACATCGCATGCCGCTCGCGGGAGGGCGCGTGGGAGTATGCGGCCTGCCAGAAGGCGGCGTATCTGGGCTTCAAGGACGGCGATGGCGCGACGCCCGCTGCCCATGGCGCGTTCTGCCATGCGCCGTTTACCGACTACAACCGTGCCGTGTGCGCAAACGACATCGCCAAATACACGGACGTCTTCAACTACCACTGCTACCAGGCGTTGTCCGCCTACCCCGCCTGGGCGGCCGACCTGCGCCGTCTGATGGCCGAGGCGGGCTGTGCGGACCGCGCCTTGTGGATCACGGAACATTCTACGAACCAGGAGGGCAATTCAACGGAAGACTCCGTCCGCAAGGGCTTCAAGCAGCATTCCCGCGAACAGGAGGCGATCGTCGCCGAGTTCATCCCCAAGGGCTTTGTGGGGCTTGCCATGGAGGGCGTGGCGCGGGATTTCCTGTTCATCCTGACCGGCATAAACGAGCGTCAGGGAACGAAGGACTGGGGCCTCACGCGGCGTGACGGCACGGTGAAGCCGGCATTTGCGGCCGCCGCGACGTTCTTGAGGCGCGTGGGGGCGGCCCGCTTCGAGGGGGCCTTGGAGACGCCTGCGGACATTCGCGCCTATCTGTTCTCGCATACGAATGGGCAGCAGACCGTGATGGCGTGGGCGGTTTCGGATCTTGACCGGGCGCCGAAGGAGATCAAGGGCCCGCTCAGGCCCCATGCGTACACGTGGACGGCGCCCGGCAAGGGCCCCCTCCGCGTGACGGATCATCTCGGGTTCTCCTCGATGTGCGCGGGAGGGGCGCTGACGCTCACGCGCACGCCCGTCTACATCGACGGACTCCGGGGACTGTCCCCGAAAAAGGCGCCGCGCCCCGTCGGCAAGGTCGGCGCGACGCCGCCGGCCCCCGACGAAGACCGGCGCGTCGTCGTCCAACTGCGGCCAGACCGTTCGGACTTCGCGCTGGGGGACGGCCGCGCCACCGCCGAGATGAAGAACGCGAACGGGAAGATCAGGGTCGAGGTGTGGAACTTCGAGGGCCATGCCAAGAGGGGTCGGCTTGTCGTGGGTGGCGGCCGCCTCGCAGGTCTGCCGGACGAGGTGGCGCTGCCGGCATGGGGGCATGCGACATTCCAGACGACCTTGCAGACAACCGGCGTCGTGGGACGGATCGAGGTCGCCGGGGTGTTCAACGGGAGGCGTGCGTCGAGGCTCGTGATGCCCTACCATGACGTGGCGACGCTTGCGGCGCATGCCGCCGTCGTGCCGCTTGCGACGGACGATCCGGCGCGTTGGACGCGCAACACCAGCGCGCACACGTGGACGTGTTCCTATGACCGCGTCGAGAGGGCGATCCGCTTTGACGCCGCCTGGAAGCCGGATGCCTCCGACCGCTGGATGTATCCGAAATACACGCTCGACCCCTCCCGCGAGAACATGGCCGGTGCCGTGGAAGTCACCTACGAGGTGAAGATGGAGCAGGACAAGGCGGAGAACGATGTCGACCACTGCAACGCGATGTTGGCCTATGCGCCCGGCAAGGGGCGCACGATGCTCTTCCTCCCGCAGAAGCCGCCGGGCGGGACCTGGGAGAGGCGGTCGTTTGTCGTGCCGGCACACAGCCCCGACGGCGGCCCGGCGAGCGTTGACGTGCAGGGAATCCAGTTCGGCTGCGGGCCGCGGGGGACGCGCCTCACGTACTGGCTGCGCAATGTGCGTGTGCTTCGCAGCCCGCGCGCGCTCGTGGACTACGCGCCGTACTTCACGGACGAGGTCTACGCCCAGACAAACGGCTGCCGCCGCGCGAATCTGGAACCCATGCTGGACGCGGAGACGCTGGTGCCGAATGGCGGCATCTGCCGGTTCATGCCGAATGGGGGGTGGAAGAAGGGCAACACCCCGCGTCTTGCGCGTGTCTTCGGTGAATCGCCGTACCAGACAAGCGCCCCGATGCTCTATGACCGTCCCGACTGGTATGAGCTTGAGCGCGCGCGGGGCGAGTGGCTGTTCGACCGGCGCCTGGAGCCTCTCTTCAAGCGGTGCCTTGCGGAGCGGGCGCGCCTCTCGCTGGGGCTCGCCTGCAACACGGGGTCGGGATCCGTCCGCCAGATGCACGCGGGCCGCGCGTTGGCCGTGCCCGCGTACCTCTTCGACGAAGTCGCGGCCGAGGGTCATCCCTTTCTGCCCGACGACCAGTTCGGCCCGTCCTGGTTCCCCGACTACACCTCGCCCCGCCTCCTTGAACGCCATCGCGCGCTTCTGAACGCCTTCGCCGCCTGGCTGGAGGGGAACGTGGAGGGGACGCGGGTCCGGCGCAAGGACGTGCTCTTCTCGGTCGAGATGCGCTACGCGGGCTACTGGGGCGAGGGCGCCATGCCGGGCAGGTTCTACCCCGCCACGAACGCGCTCGATGGTTTTCTTCAGGCCTATCTCGACGCCCTGCCCGACACGTTGCTCATCGCGGGAGGGCACGAGACGCTTCACCTGCCGCATGCCGCCGCCTTTGCGCGCAACCCCGCCGACCCGAAGTTCCTGAGCGCCATGCGCCACGTGCGCGCGCTCTTCTCCGCGCGCAATCGGGCCGGCGGCCTTGGGTTCTTCATTGACAGCTGGCATCCCTATTCGGACCAGTACGACCTCTGCTCGACGCGCCTCCTTTTCGACGCAGAGGGGCGCCCGCAGAACCTGGGGGCCGCGTTCAGGGATGAAATCTACGGCTCGCGCTACCTGACGGGGGAGTTCGGCTTCCTTTTCCACCTTTCCGTCCCGGACATGGGGCCGTATGAAGGGCTCTACCAGCAGTTCTCCACGCGCCACATGAGCGGCATCTCCGTACACAACTTCACGGCCAAGCACGTCGGGCGCAAGCCGAAGGTCGAGCGCGGGGCGCACTTCCTGCCGGGGGCCGTCGCATTGCCTGAAAGTGTCTATGCCAACGGGCGCAAGTGCATGTCCATGCTGGGCTATCGTTTCGTGCTGGAGTCTCCCCAGGTGGTCCGTCGCCCGGAAGGCGGACGGCGCGTGTCGTTCTCGCTCGCGAACATCGGCACGTCCCGCTGCTTCTGCGACTGGTGGCGGATCCATCTGGTCGCTCGCGGCGCGGACGGGGCCGTGCGCGAGGATGTGACGGTTCCGTTTGACGTCCGCGCGCTCAAGCCGGCCACGACGCCGCTGCTCCTGCGGAGCGCCGAACGGGTGCCCGTCGAGGCGGATCTTGCGTCGGAGGACGGCGACGTGTTCCTCGTGATCAAGGACGCCAAGGGGATCGAGCAGCCTCTTTGCCTCTCCAACTACGGCCGCCTGCCAGACGGTTCGTATCGGCTCGGCGCGCCCTCTGCGGACGCGCCCGACCCGGTCGCCGTCTTTCGCGCCCCCCCGCCGAAGGCGCATGCGGGCGTCTGGTGGCACTGGATGGGGCGCCATGTGACGCGAGAGGGGATCCGGAAGGATCTTGACTGGTTCGCGCGCATGGGCGTCACGACGGCGACGATCTTCGGCATGGCGGACACCTGTTCGCCGAGCGCGCAGGAGATGCCCGACGGCCGCGAGCCGCACGTGGTCGCGTTCACGCCGGATTGGTGGGCGTTCGTGCGGTATGCCGCCGAAGAGGCCGGGAAGCGCGGCATCGAGCTTGGCCTGCACAACTGCCCCGGGTACACGCATACAGGAGGCCCCTGGACGACGCCCGCGCACGCGATGCGCGACCTTGTCGTGGCCATCGACGGAACGGACGAAGGACGAATCGTCGACAACTACCGCCAGGGGACCTTCCGCCCCGTGGCGGGCGGGAAGAACCGGCCGATCGACAGGCAGCCGATTGCGCGCGTGACGACGGGCGGGCGCACGTACGTCCTCAGCCATGCGCTCAAGCCGCAGCGCAACAGCCCCTGCCAGCCGCAGGCTGCGGGATGGGAGTGCGACAAGATGAGCCCCGATGCCGTCCATGCGCATTGGGATGCCGTTCTGTCCCAGCTCCGCAAACATCTCGGGCCCGTGCTGGGGACGACGGTCACGTTCCTCCATGCCGACAGCAATGAATCGGGGACGCCGTCCTGGACGCCGCGGATGCGGGAGGAGTTCCGCGCCCGGCGCGGCTACGATCCGCTGCCGTTCCTGCCCTCCCTCGCCGGATTCCCCGTCGATGATCCCGCGCGGGCCGGCACGTTCAAAGAGGACTTCGACCTGACCGTCCGCGAGCTCTACCGCGACGCATGCTACCGGATCAGCCACCGGCGCCTGCACGCGATGGGGCTTGAGTTCTCCAGCGAACCCTACGGCGGCCCGGTCGACCGTAGGCTGTGCGGGGCTTCGGCCGACCGCCTGATGACCGAATTCTGGAGCGATCCGGGCTGTTGGCGTCGTGCGGAGCTGCGCGGGAAGTACGCGCCCGCCGACAATCTCTGGGACCTCACCCCGGCGCCGAATGGCGGGACGCACACGGTCGTCGAGGCCGAGGCGTTCACGGGCCATCCGCGCGACTCCCGCTGGTCGGAAACGCCCTGGACGTTGAAACGGCCGGGGGACTGCCAGTTCGTGAACGGGGTGAACCGCATGGTCCTGCATTCGGTTCCGCTCCAGTGCTGGCCCGACACGGTGGTGCCCGGCATGACGTTCGGCTGCTGGGGCACGCATTTCTCGCGTCACCAGACCTGGGCGGAGTGTGGACGGGCGTGGTTCGACTATCTGGCCCGCGCCCAGGCCCTGCTCCAATGGGGGACGACGCTGCGCGGCGAGAGGCTTCCCCTCCCGGACGCCATCTGGCAGCGGGCGCGCGTGGGCGTCGTCGGGGGCCGGCGCACGGTGGTGCGTTTCCTGGTGAATGGCGCGGAAGGTGAAACGCGCGTCTCGCTCGCGGGCGTCTGGCTCGATCCCGTCACGGGCCTGGTCAGCGCGCCACCCCGGACGCTGGCTTCGCGTCAGAGCGGATTCCTGCTCGAAGGCACGACGCCTTCGGCGCCCTATCCCCTCGCCGGCAAGCGCGTGGGCACGCTTGAGAACGCCTGGCGCGTCTCGTTCCCGGCGTATGCCTCGCAGCCGCCCGAGACGGCCTTCACGGCCACGTTCCAGGCGCTGGCCGACTGGACGGACCATCCCGACGACCGCATCCGCCACTATTCCGGCACGGCGACCTACCGGACGACGTTCGATGCGCGCGGCGGGGCGACGGCCCTCGATTTGGGGGCGTGCAATGGCCAGCTCGCGCGGGTGCGCCTGAACGGACGCGACCTTGGCGTTGCCTGGTGCGCGCCGTGGCGCGTGGCGATTCCGGCGGATGCCCTGAAGGCGAAGGGGAACGACCTTGAAATCGAGTTCACGAACGTATGGGCGAACCGCCTTGTCGGGGACGAACGCGAGCCGCGCGAAGGGGAATGGCGGGAGTACATCTTCGAGGGGACGTCCGTCTCGGGGCGGCGCGAACCTGAACGTTGGGGATGGGCGCTTGAACGGTTGCCGGGCTGGTTGGCCGAGGGGCGGCCGCGCCCTGCGACGGGGCGCGTCGCGTTTGTGCCGTGGAACTACTTCACAAAGGACGACCGGCTGGTCCCGTCGGGCCTGCTGGGGCCCGTCTGCCTGTTGAGAAACGAACCGGTCGAGGAGTAGGGATGCAGAGAACGTGAAATAGCCGTGAAGCGGGACTGCGCAGGCAAAACTTGACTGGTCAGGCCGAAAGCCCGAGACCGTGTTGTGGTAGAATGAGGGTGCGGTGGCGTGGAAAGGAAAGGAGTTCAACTGTGAAGACCAGAGAGGCGATTGTGGCTTTTTCGGCTCTTTCAGCCGTCGGCCTTGCGGCCGCGACGCTCACGTACACGGGGGAAAACGGCGGCGGCTTCGCCTTGGCGGGCAACTGGGACGGCGGCGTTGCGCCCGGGGCGGGCGATTCGGTCGTCATCCCCGACGGCAAGGTCGTCCATGTGACGACGCCCGAGGACGTCGCGGCCCTCACGGCGGTCTCCTCCGTGACCCTCGACGGCGTGGGGGCGCAGATCGCCGTGAGGGACACGCCGGTTGACTTCGTCGCGGGGAAGGCGTCCCTCTCCGGCACGGGACAGTTCAGGGCGGTTGGAACGGGGACAGGCGGCTACACGGTGAGCCTGGCCCAGGACAATTCCGCGTTCGCGGGGTCGTTCTTCTTCTCCAACGTGATTGTCCATGCGCATTCGCCCGAGGCCGTCGGAGGGCAGGCGGGCGGTTCTGCCTGCCCCATCGAGGTGCATCTTGGCAGCAAGAGCACGCATTCCTACAATTTCAAGGGAGCCGGCACCTACTACAATCCGATTCGGCTCGATGCGTCGGGGACGTGGTTCGGACTGTACGCCGATGCGCCCGGCGCCGTCACGAACGAGGGGGCGATTGCGTTTTGGGACTCGGCCCGGAAAGACTTTGGCTCCCGGATACGCCAGGGGAAGGCCCAGACCTTTGTCCAGAAAGGGTTGATCACGCTCGAAGGCCTTGGAGGGGGTTTCGACGCAGATGTCGTGAAGGGCGGCCGGATCGTCTTTGACAATGCCATCGCCGCCATCGGACGGCCCTGCCGGTTGTGCATGGACAGCGGCGGCATGGCCCTGCTGGGGCCGAATTTCTCCTTCACAAATGCCTCCAGCATCGACGTATCCAGTGGCCAGACGGCTCCCAAGCCCCTCTTTTCGTTCATGGCGGCCGACCTCTTGGGGCACGTCCCCCTGCTGGTGATCGGCAGGACGACAGGAGGAACGTCGGGCTACAACATGGTCGACCTCAACGGATTTGACCAGGCGGTGGGCGGGGTGAAGGTCTATACGGCCAACGGCGCGCAGGAGATGAACGTGATTACGAGCCTTTCGGGCCCCGCGACGCTCGCGGTCACAAACGCTTTCGACAACGCCGGCACCTGTTCTGTGGACTGGGGCGGGCACGTGACGCTTGAACTTGCGGCTGCTTCACATGCCGGCGAGCAGAGAATCGTGAATCTCGGGGGGCGCGTCTCCGATACCGATGGCGGCATCAGGGTGACGCGCGGGACCCTCCGCGCCCTGAAGGGGTGGAACGTGCCGAACATCTCGCGTCTCCACGTCGGCCGCGCCGGTTCGGACGACGCCGCGAAGCTCGTCTTCGATTCGCCCGAGGTCGTGGTGAACCCGAGGGTCTTTCTTTCGGTCGAAGGAGAAGGGCGGCTGGAGATTCCGTCGGGCATGACGCTGACGGTGGGGCTCTGCAAGGCGGGGGACGCCTACCTCGCCGCCGGGCCCCATGCGAATGAGCCCTGGCTGGAAGGCGGCGGCACGCTTTACGTGATGTGCGGGGGCGTCCAGGCGGGCGATTTCGTGTGGTGTGGCGCGGAAGGCGCGCCGTGGACGGCGGCAACGAGCTGGACGGTCGACGGGGCGCCGGCCGTGCGGGCGCCCGGCACGGGCGACCGTGCCGTCGTGAGGGGCCCTGCGGTCGTGACGGCGGGCGACGGCGATGCGTGCGTTCTGGAGGCGCTCGCAGGGCTGGTCCTGCTCGAACCGGACGCGCGCGTGACGATCACGAACAGGCTGGCCTCGCTGAAGCTCTCGGCAGAACTGTCGGGAACGGGTGTGCTGGGGGCGCGCGACGTCGGGTATGCGGGTGACGCGGAGCCGCCGCAGGCCGACGTGACCCTGTCGGGCGACAGCCGCGCGTTCGCCGGGTCGTTCTGGTTTACGAACACGACGGTGCGGGTTGCGTCCGCACATTCCCTTGGCGCGTTCTGCCCCGTGACGTTCTGGGGGTGGCTGTCGCCAGCTTCGCCGTATGCGTCCACGCATCTTCCGTTGCTGATCTGGGAAGCCGCAGGCGAATATCGCAACCCGCTCTTCCTCTATGGCGGCGGTCAGGGGACGGCGGCTGCCGTGTGCGAGGGCGGCGTGACGAACTGGGGGCCCGTTGTCTACTGGAATCCGAATGCCGTCGTGCGGGTGATGGGGCAGGGCTATCTCGGCAGCGTCCTGACGAAGGGCAAGAAGGGCGAGGTCGTGCTTGGTGGCGGCATCAGGAACATCAATCCGCTGACCGGAGAAGCCGGGAAGGGCGCTCTTGACCTCAACGGCAATTGTGCCGTGGTGGGGGACACGCCGATTGACGTGGGAGCGGACGGCGGCCCCTTTTCCGACAGCGGGACGCTGCGCTGGGGCGCGCCCGTTACGAGCATGAGGCATTTTTCGGCGCTGGGCTGACGTTTCTCCGCGCGTATGTCGACGTGAATGCCGCCCATTTCCTTTGCCAGCAGACGGCGCAGAGCTGGGTCTGCGACCTCAATGGCTTTGACCAGCAGTTCAAGGGCGTTTCGGCGCGGGATAACAAGGCCATCGCCGAGGACGTGCATTCGATTACGAGCGGGGCCCCCGCCACGGTGACGTTCAGGGGGACGAGCGCGAAATGCGGCCACTTCACGCTGGACGGCGCGGCATCGTTGGTGCTGGACGCGCCGGGCGGCGCGATGGCGTGGACGAACGCCCACGCCTTCGTGTCTTCGACGACGGGCGGCGTCTTCGCGGCCGCCGGCACGCTCACCCTGCGCGACGGGCTTCAACTTCCCGCCGTTTCGGAGATCGGCGCGGGGAAGGAAGGATCGACGGACGCGGCCGTGCTTGCGATCGCGACGGCGGACGTGCGGATCGGCCCGGCGACGAAGAGCCCCGTCGTCGCGCGTCTCGATGGCGTCGGGAAGGTCTCGCTGCCGGCGGACTATGCACTCACGGTCTGGCAGTGTACGACGAACGGCGTCCATCTGCGTCCCGGGGCCTACACGAAGACCTCGTTGCCCGACCGCGTGGCGGGGGAGGGGACGCTCGTCGTGAGGCGCGGGGCATCCAGGCCTCCAACGTTCCTGATCTTCCGTTAGCGCGCGTCGGTTCCGTGAGCCAGCGGCATGGGCAAGGTGCCATGAGCCAGATGCCAATCCGATACGGCGCGGCGATCGCGATGTTCGTCCTTTACGCGCTGCTCGCGCTCGTCACGCACCTTGCCGCGCCGATCGGCGCGGTGTGGAAGGTCCAGCCCGGCATTGACGGCTCCAACCTGCTGGGCATGGCGGGCAACATGATGACGTTTGGCGCGTACCTGTTCATGGGCATTCCGGGCGGCTGCATGCTCGCGACGCTCGGCTACAAGCGCACGGCGCTGGCCGCGTTGGCGCTTGGCGTTGCCGGAACCGTGGTGCAGATCCTCTCGGGGCGGACGGGGCTGGGCGTGATGCCCAGTTTCGCGGTCTATCTCGCGGGAACGTTCGTGTGCGGCTTCGCCTGCTGCCTTCTCAACATCGTGATCAACCCGATGCTCAACACGCTGGGCGGGGGCGGGCGGCGCGGGAACCAGCTGATCTGCTTTGGGGGCGGCGTCAATTCCGTTGTGTCCACGTTGGCGCCTGTCGCGGTGATGCTGCTGGTGGGGACGGTGACGGCGCGGACGTCGTTTCGCGACGTGGAGGTCCTGCTGTGGTGGGTCCTGGGAACCTTCGCGGTGACGTTCGCCGTCTTCCTGTTCCTCCGCCTTCCCGAACCGGCCCTGGATCGCGGGACGGGCGCGGGACGCGTGGGCGCATGGTCCCCGCTGCGCTTCCGCGCGACCGCGCTGGGCGTTCTCGCCATCTTCTTCTACATCGGCATCGAGATTGGCGTGCCCGGCATCCTCAACCTGTGGATGCTCGACCCCCGGGGCGCGTTCGCGCCGGCGACGCCCGCCGTCGCAGGAAGCGTGACGGGCATGTTCTTCTTCCTCATGCTCGTGGGACGTTTCGCGGGGAGCTGGATCGGAGGGCGGGTCTCAAGCCGCACGATCCTCGCGTGGTGCGGGGCGTGCGCGTTCCTTTGCCTCGCCGTCGGCGTCTGCACGATGGGCGTCGTGGCGCCGATGGTCGTGTTCACGGGGACGGGGTTCGCCCTTGTCCGTGTGCCGCTCGGGACGTGCCTGCTGGCGGGCGTGGGCCTGTTCGCGTCCGTTTCGTGGGCGGCGGCGTACAACCTGACGGTCGAAGGGCTGGGGCGGTACACGGAGGCCGCGTCCGGGCTTGTGATGACCGTCCTCGTCGGGGGCGGCGTCCTGCCGCTCGCGCAGGGCTTCCTCGCAGACCGCTGCGGATATGCGCTTTCGTATGCGCTGCCCGCCGTCGGTGCGCTTTATCTCTTCGTCTACGCGATCTTCTTTTCCCGGCAGAGCGCTTCTGCCCAAATCGAAAGGACATGCGAGAAATGAAAGTTCCATCCGTCAAGGACCTGAAGACCATTGCGGGCAAGGGCGTCAAGAGCGCCGCCGAAGATGCGATCGCCGCCACGGGAGGCGTGTTGCGCCTGGCGCCGAACTGGGTGCCGCGTTCGTTCATGCAGCCGGGGCGCCGCCTCAAGCTTGCGCAGGAAGATCTGTACGCCTACGGGCTTGACCGCGGCGGCATTGACGAGCGGTGGTTCGCCTCGACGACCGAGGCGGACAACTTCGGGCGCGTGCCCGACGAGGGCCTCAGCTACATCGTCCATGGAGGCGCCCGCTTCCTCTTGCGCGATGCCGTCGCAGAGGTCGGCGCGGGGATCGTGGGCAAGGCGATCTGGAGGAAGTACCGTCGCTGGCCCGTCTTCTCGAAGTTCTTCGACAACATGGGGCCGATCTGCCACCACATCCACCAGACCGCGAAGTTTGCGAAGCTCGTTGGCCGTGAGGGCAAGCCCGAGTCGTACTATTTCCCCACCCAGCATAACTTCGTGGGCGACAACTTCCCCTACACCTTCTTTGGCCTCAATCCCGATACGACGCGCCAGCAGGTGAAGGCGTGCATGGCGAACTGGAACAGGGGCGACAACGGCATCCTCGATCTCTCGCGCGCCTACCGCCTCCAGCCCGGAACGGGATGGTACGTCCAGCCCGGCATCCTCCATGCCCCGGGCTCGCTCTGCACATACGAGCCCCAGTGGGGAAGCGACGTGTTCGGCATGTACCAGTCTCTCGTGGAAGGGCGTGCCGTCGACCGTGCGCTGCTGGTGAAGGACATGCCGAGGGACAAGTGGAACGACATCGACTTCATCGTCAGCACGATCGACTGGAAGGCGAACACGGATCCAGACTTCCACCGGCATCACTTCCTCGTCCCGAAGCTGTGTTCGGGCTCCGAGAAGAAGGGCTACTTCGACTATTGGACCAATTATGGGCGCACAGACGGCTTCCAGGCCGTGACGGCCAAGCGCCTGACCGTCCTCCCCGGCGAGCGCGTGACGATCAAGGACAATGGCGCGTACGGCCTCATCTGCGTGCAGGGTCTCGGCAAGATCGGCGGGCAGCTGATGTATGCGCCCTCCCTCATCCATTTCACGGACCTGACGTGCGACGAGTACTTTGTGACGGAAGACGCCGCGAAGAAGGGCGTCGTGTTCGAGAACGACTCGCCGACCGAAGTGCTGGAAGTCCTCCGCTATTTCGGCCCCGAGGTGAACCCCGACGCGCCGGAGATCGGCTGACGTGGTTGACAGGCGCAAGATCGGCCACGCCGGGCAGGTCTGTTCTGCCGTGCGGAGCCTGGTCACGGACGGCCGCGCCCAGGGGGCGCGGCTCGTCCACGTGGCGAACGGCCGCCTCCATTTCGTCTTGGCGGAATCGAACGCGCTCGACGTCCTGCAGCTTTGGCACGAGGGCATGAACGTCGGTTTCCTCTCACGCAACGGGCTGTATACGGGAGCGGGGGACTTCGCGCAGAAGTTCCCTGCGGGCTTCCTCTACACCTGCGGGCTGGACGCAACGGGCGTTGTCGAGGGGCGTCCGGTTCATGGCCGGCTCCATTCGGTCCCGGCCGAGATCCGCGAGATGCGCTGCGACGAGGCCGGGGTGCGCATTGTGGGCGAGATGCGCGACACGGCGCTTTTCGGAAGCGACTTCCGCGTGACGCGCACCATCGAGACGGCGGCGTTCTCCAGTCGGATTGAGGTGACGGACACGATCGAGAACCGCGCGTTCCGCGAACGGCCGTACGCGATGCTCTACCATGTCAACGTCGGATGGCCCCTTGTCGACGTCGGCGCGGTGGTCGAGGCGGACGTCGTCGAGACGCTTTCCCGCACGCCTTGGTCGGAAGCGCATCGGTCGAGCGCGTTCCGCGTCGAGCCGGCCTGTGACGGCATGGACGAGTTCTGCTACTTCCATACGCCACGCACGCCGCACGCCGCCGTCGTCAACGGGGCGTTGAAACGCCGCCTCGACATCGCCTGGTCCCTTGAGACCCTGCCGAAGCTTGTCGAATGGAAGTCGCGTGCGTCAGGCGACTATGTCATCGGCCTGGAGCCCTGCACGTGCTGGCTCGACGGCCATTATTCGCCGTGCGTCCTCCAGCCGGGCGAGACGGTCACGAACGCATTGGCGTTCGAGGTCTCGACCTGCTGACCGCGCCGCCTTATGGTATCATCTTGGCCGGGCATTGAGGGCTCAGACGATGGAACACACGAAGCACAAGATGATTTTCGAGGCGCTCCGGAGCGAGATCTGCAGCGGCAAGTACGAAACGCGGAAGTTCCTCAGCGAAGCGCAGCTCGTACGCCGTTTCGGGGTGGCGCGGTTCACCGTTGTCCAGGCGCTTGAGGGCCTGCGCAAGGCGGGGCTCGTGGTGCGGCGGAAAGGCAAGGGGACGTTCCTGACGGCGTTCGCCCGGACCGCCACGGGGCCCATCGGCCTGATCCTGCCGGGGCTTGCCTACGGCGAGATCTTCACGCCCATCTGCAGCGAGGTGGCCCGCATGTGCCAGGGGCTGGGGCGCAGCGTCCTCCTGGGCAACCTCTCCGTGGACGATCCCGGCGCGCGCGCGGAAATGGCCAAGAAGCTGGCGCAGGACTTCGTCCGGCAGCGGGTGGCCGGGGTGATCTTCCATCCGATCGAGTACGTGCGCGATTCGGCGGGCGTGAACAAGGAGATCCTCGCGATCCTGGAAGACGCGCAGGTTCCGGTTGTGCTGATCGACTACGATGTCGTGTCGTGCCCGGCGCGCAGCCGCTACGACGTGGTCGGCATCGACAACGTTGCGTCTGGACGGCGGCTCGCGGAACATGTCCTCGCGCAGGGGGCGAAGAGCGCCCTGTTCGTGAAGCGGAAGGACTGCGCGTCGACGGTCGAGCAGCGCCTTCTGGGCGTGGCCGAGGCGTTTCGTGCGGCGGGGAGGGCGTGGGGCAGGCGGAACGTCGTTGTCGCCGAGCCCTCTGCCTGCGGCGCGGCGCTGAAGGCGCTGAAGGGCATGCCGAAGCCTTGTGCCGTCGTCTGCGGGTACGACCTGCATGCCGTCGGCGTCCTGAAGGCGCTGGAAAGGGAGCGGAGCCTGGCGGTCCCGCGCGATGTCCTGCTCGCGGGATTCGATGACGTGCAGTGCGCCCGCGTGATGTCGCCATCGCTGACGACGATCCACCAGCCATGCGTGCAGATCGCCCAGACCGCCGTGGAAGTCCTCATGCGGCGGATGCGGAAGCCGGAGAGCGCCGTCTTGACGTTGCTGCTCGACGCCCCGCTTGTTGTGCGCGAATCGACGGGCTGCCGTCCCGCCGTCTAGAACGGCGAGGCCGCGCCGCCGCCTTGCGGATTCTGCAAGGGTTTTGTAAAAACTGCAATTGCGGGGCGGCGGGGCGCTTCGGTATACTGGAGGGGCGCCGGGGGCATCCGCGCCCCGGCGGGAAAGGTGCGCAGAAGAACATGCTCATTCAGAACGCTCACGCCGTGACGCCCGGGCACGACCTCGGCCGCGCGTCGATCCGCGTCGCCGGGGACCGCATCGTGGACATCGGCGCCGGCCTCGCGCCGGCGCCCGGCGAGGAGGTCGTCGCGGCGGACGGCCTCCTCGCGCTGCCCGGCTTCGTCGACATCCACACGCACGGGCGCTCCGGCTGCGACTTCTGCGACCTGACGGACGCGGCGTTCGACACGATGGGCCGCGACCGCCTGAAGGACGGCGTGACGGGCTTCCTCGCGACGGGGCTCACGCGCCCCGAGGCGGACCTGGCGGCGCTCTGCCGTTGCGCGGAACGCTACAAGGCGCGCGGCGCGGGCGCGACGTGCCTCGGCGTCCATCTTGAGGGGCCGTTCTTCAACCCCGAGATGGCGGGGGCCCAGAACCCGGCGTTCCTGCGTGCGCCGGACGCGGACCTCGTGCGCCGCCTCCACGCGCTTTCGCCCGTGAAGAAGGTGTCGCTCGCGCCGGAGCTGGACGGCGCCGAGGCGTGCATCCGCGCGCTCGCCGGCATGGGCATCGTCGTCTCGGGCGGCCATTCCGCCGCCGACTTCGCCTGCTTCCAGCGCGCGCGCGCGGCGGGGATGACGCACCTCACGCACTTCTGCAACGCGATGGTGCCGATCCACCACCTGCGCCCGTCGATGGTGACGGGCGGGCTTCTGGCGGACGACGTCCTGGCGGAGATCATCACCGACGGCGTCCACCTCGCCGATCCGATGATCCGCCTCATCGTGCGCGCGAAGGGCCCCGACCGCGTCATGGTCGTCACCGACTCGATGTGCGCGGCGGGCTGCCCGGACGGCCTCTACGAGCTGGGCGGGCTGCGCGTGCGCGTGGCGGACGGCTGCGCGCGCCTCGCCGACGTGCCGAACGACCCTGCGCGCCTCGTCAGCAACGTCGCCGGCTCGGTGGCGCTCTACCACCAGTGCTTCCGGCGCTACGTGCAGGCGACGGGGCTGCCGCTCCACGAGGCCGTGAAGGCGGCGTCCTACAACCAGTGCCGCTCGCTCGGCATCCCCGACCGGGGCGAACTTGCCCCCGGGAAGATTGCGGACGTCGTTCTCCTCGATGCGGACCTGACGCCGCGCGCGACGTTCGTCGGCGGGCGCCTTGCCTGGAGCGCGCGGTGAAGGCGGGGCGCATGAAGTGGGTCGTGCTGGGGCTCCTGTGGGTGGCCTACTTCCTCCTGCAGGCGATGCGGCAGGTCTACAACGCCTCGCTGCCGCAGATCCGCGCGGACTTCGCGGCCGCCGGCGCGACGGCCGTCTCGCTGGGCCTCGTCGGCACGGTGTTCTACTTCGTCTACGGCCTCTGCGCGCCCTGCGCGAGCGTCGTCGCGGACGTCTTCCGGCGCAAGGCCGTGATCGTCGCCGGCTGCCTGCTCTTCTCCGTCGGCGTCTTCGCGAGCGGCTGCGCCGGGACGCTCGCGATGATCGTCCTCTCCTACGGCGTCGTCAACGCGCTCGGGCAGAGCATGGTCCCCGCCAGCTCGTCGGCGGTCATCTCCGAATGGCACGAGAAGACGCGCGCGACGGCGCTGTCGATCTACCAGGTGGCGAACTACGCGGGGATCATCCTCGCCGCGCTTCTGGCCGGCGGGGTCGGCGCGCGCGGCGCGGGCGCCTGGCGGTGGGCGTTCTGGATCCTGGGCGGGTTCGGCCTCGTGTGGGCGGGCGTCCTGGCCGCCTGCCTCCGGACGCAGCCGGCGGCGGCGGCGGGGCGGCGGGAGCAAGCGCAAATCGATAAGGGGAAGCCGCCGAACGCCTATCAGCAAAAGCGCGAGCTGCGCAGCGCCATCCAGCGTTCGCGCGGCGCGCTCAAGCGTGCGGAGGAGCGCGTCGCAGCGCAGGAGACGCTGCTGGCGGAGTACCGCGATCGGCTGGCGTCGCCAGAGGTAGCGGTGGATTATACGGCCGCCATGCGCATTGC
>CAKUCX010000043.1 GCA_934643865.1 uncultured Kiritimatiellota bacterium | reverse complement strand
CTTGCCTTACCTCTTCCTACTCCCCATTGCGGAAGTAACCACACCTAATCGGGTGCGTTTACTTCCGCAATCTACAGGCAAAAGTCTAAGCAAGGAAGCTTCGTCGGCACAGGGCTATGCAACGAGTGTTGCACTGGCTAATGGATGGCGGCACGTAAAGAAAGAACTACTCCAGATGAAGTGCATAGCAAGTGTCGTGTTGATTCTATCGTGTTTCACCGTTTCCGCGCAGCTGGCGCGGGACGTCAACCTGTTCATCGGCACGGGAGGTTACGGACATCTCTATCCGGGGCCGAAGTGGCCGAATGGCATGGTGAGCCCCGGACCGGACACGGGAACGGGACGATGGAAGTATTGCGCCGGCTATCAGTACGACGACACGCGGGTGCGTGGGTTTTCGCAGATTCACGCTAGCGGTATGGGAGCCGCCGAATTCATGGATGTCCTCCTTCAGCCGTTCACAGGCGAGACTGGCGAGGATCCCGCCTGGGGGCTTGTCGACAAGCGAACGGAGCGTGCCGAACCCGGTTATTATGCCTGCGACCTCACAAACCATCAGGTTCGGGCCGAGCTGACGGCTTCGCGGCGGGTCGCCTATCACCGCTATGTCTTCAAAGGGAAGGAACCCGCTCACGTGCTTGTCGACCTCGCGTGGGGCGCGAGGATGTGGGGAGGCATCTGGCAGGATAAGAACCGTCCGCGCGTGCTGGCGTGTTCGGTCGATGTTTCGTCCGACGGGATGTGGATCGCGGGCCAGAGCAAGACGCAGGCCTTTGTGACGAAGGACATTGCCTACGCTGTGACGTTCTCGCGCAAGCCGACGGCCTGGCGGCAGCTGCCGGCAAGGCCCGTTGACGGTCCCGGCAAGCGATACGTCTTCGACTTCGACCTGAAGGACGGCGACGAACTGCTCGTCAAGGCGGCCCTGTCATCCGTCGATGCAGCGGCGGCGAAGGCGAATCTCCGCGCCGACCCGGACGGATTTGACTTCGACGCCCGTCGAGCGGACTGTGCAGCGGCGTGGGCGGGCGTCTTCGAGCGGGCGATTCCCGAGGGTGATGCGCGCACGTGTCGCATCTTCTCGACCTCGCTTTATCATGCGTTTCTCGAACCGTCCCTCTTCTGCGACGTCGACGGACGTTTCCGCGGCGCCGACGGGAAGGTCCATTACGCCGACGGATACACGAAGTACACGATGTTCTCTCTTTGGGACACCTATCGTGCGCAGTGTCCGCTTTTCTCCGTGCTCAGGCCGGAGCTTGTGCGCGACCTCGCGCTTTCGATGTTGAACGAGTATGACGAGATCGGCCGCGTCGCCAAGCACCAGACCTGGGGACAGGAGGCCTACTGCATGGTCGGAGACCATTCGATTCCGTTCATCGTCGACTCGTATTTCAAGGGTTTTCTGCGCGACGTCGATCCGAAGAAAATCCTGAAGGCCGTTGACGCCACGGCGCGGCAGCGAAAGGGGCGTTATCGCGACTTCGACTATGACAAGGTCGGCTACTTCCCGATTAACTCGCACGGCTCACCCTGTTCTCATACGCTCGAACACTGTCTGGACGATGCGTGCGTCGCGATGCTGGCGAGACGTCTCGGAGACGTGGCGCTGACGGAATTCTACGAGCGCCGCGCACAATATTACCGGAATCTTTTCGATCCGGTCTCAGGATGCTTTCGCGCTCGTTATGAGAACGGCGACTGGCGCCGTCCGTTCGATCCGCTCCACTATGGCGCCGGCGGCAGCAACCGCGACTTCGACTATACCGAATCGTGCGCCTTCAACTATGCGTGGCACCTGATGCACGACCCCGAGGGCGTGATTGAACTGCATGACGGAAGGGAACGCTGTGTCGAGGATCTGGATCGCCTGTTCCTCAAGGACGAGGGATGGGCGACGCGACGGCGCGATGGCGACTGTACGGGGTTGATCGGCGAATATGCCCAGGGGAACGAACCACAGCATCATATCGCCTATTACTATCAGTTCCTGGGACGCGGCGATCGGACGGCGGAGGTCGTGCGGGAGATCTGCGAGCGATTCTACACCGACGAGCCGGAGGGTGTCTGCGGCAACGATGATTGCGGGCAGATGAGCGCCTGGCACGTGTTCTCGGTGATGGGCTTTTACCCGTTCATGCCGTGCGGTGGCGAGTACGTCCTCGGGGCGCCGCAGCTCGGTAAGGTCACGGTGCGTGTCGGCAAGAAGACGCTGACGATCTGTGCAGATGGGATTTCGCCGTCCTCCAAGTATGTCGGATCCGTCGCCCTCAACGGTAAGCCGCTCGACGGCTTCAAGTTGACGCACGACCAGCTGGCGGCGGGTGGCGAGCTCGTATTTAAGATGACCGACCGCAAGCCGTCTGCCGCGCCGGTCGCGCCGCGGGCGAAGACCGTTGCCGACAACCTGCGCGTGATCGGGCAGGCGGGGCGTTCCGTTTACGCTTGGAGCACGGCGGACGCTGACTGGCTTTCGCAGGCACCGACGACCTTCCAGGAAAAGACGGACGATGCGCCGCTGCTGACGTTCTACGAGTTCAACAGAGTCGTCGGACAATGGTATGGAAAGTCTTTCTACGAACGGAACCGGAAGCTGATGAAGGATCAGCTCAAGCGGGAGTTCCGTGAACATCGCACGATCCCGTTCGTGACCTGGCACATGGAGAATCCCTATTCCGCGAAAGATGCCAACGGAAGAGGCGCCTGGTTCCGCAAGGAGTCAAAAGGTTACCCGGCAGAGCACGCCGATGTCGTACGCGAAATCCTCGACGGGACCGGCGGCCCGTGCGGTGGTGTGACGGCGGATGGTTCTCCGGCGGAGATGTTCCCGAGTCCGCGAGCTTGGTACCTGAGTCTTTTGAAGTCATGCTGCGACTTCTGTAAGGAGTTTTCCGATGATTCGGGCATTCGGATTCCCGTGGCATTTCGCTTCTTTCATGAATGCGAAATCAGGGCCTTTTGGTGGGGCGATGGCATGACGACGCCAGAGGAACTCATTCGCCTGCACCGTTTCACGATTGACTATATGCGTCGTGAACTTGGGGCGGACAATGTCCTGTTCTGCTATGGCACGGACCGTCAGTGGAAAGAAATCGGGCAGGAGGGCGTTTCCGGTTATCTCTGCCGTTATCCCGGCGATGATTATATCGATTTCCTTGGTTTTGACGATTACGGTTTCGGACATGGTGAAGGTGCGACACGTGTTGCCAACTATCAGGAGACCTTGCGCAAGATGCGCCTTCTGTCGGCGGAAGGGGTTCGCCGTGGCAAGAGTTGCGGCATCTTCGAGTCCAGCGCGATGGACACAGATGACTTTTACACGCAGTTGCTGCGTGTCGCCCGAGAAAGCGGTGTTCGTTTTGCGATCCTGACGACCTATAACGGGAAGTGGACTTTCCCGGCCTCGACGGCTGGGATGGCAGATTTGCGGCGCTTTGTTGCCGATGAAACAGTTTTGACCGCGAAGGATCGCATTGATTTGACGAAGCCCGGCACTGCAGGGCGATTCCTCGCCAGACGGGCAAAATAAAGGAGGACGGATGACGGGACTGTTGTTGGCTCTTGCTTTGGCCGCCGTTCCGTGTCCATGGACGCCAGTGGCGGCGTGAAGGGGACGAAGGTCTGGCCGTTCCTCGCGTCCGTCTGGCTTGGCGACGAGAAGGCTGGCTTCTGCTGGTTCTGCGAAAGCGAGCGCGAACGGCTGAAGGTCGATGTGGCCGTGTCCGTGACGGGGCTGGCCGGTCCGGGGGGGGGGATGGCGTCCACTCGGCGGGGGATGTCTGGTTCGGCCTTGCCACGGAACGCGGCGTGACGAGCGAGAACGTGGTGTTCCCCAGCGACCGGGCGACCGTACGTGCCGCCGCAGTGGAACATGCGCTGGGAATGTTGCTGACGGCGGCGGGTTAGGGCAGGAGTGCGGTTGTCCTCGCGGAATTATGCTATACTGTCGGCATGGAAGCGAATAAATTGATGATTGTCGCGGCGTCCTGCCTTGCCCTGGCTGCGGGGGCGGCGCCTTTCGGGAACGGTGACCGGGTCGTGTTCTGGGGCGATTCGATCACGCACGGCGGCTCCTACGTGAAGATGCTCGCCGATTTCTACCTCACCCGCTACCCGGACCGCGCCGTGCGGTTCTACAACGCGGGCGTGGGCGGCGACAACGCGGGCGCCGCGCGGACGCGCTTCGAGGAGGACGTCCGCCGTTGGGACCCCACCGTCGTCGCGCTCATGTTCGGCATGAACGACTCGCGGCGCGACATCTACAGCCCCGCGAAGATGGCCGACCCGAAGCACCGCGCGCAGGTTCCCGCCCGCGAGCAGGCGTGCTACGCCACCTACACGAACAACCTGACGCGCCTTGCGTGCATGCTCCGCGCGGGGACGCCCCGGGCGCGGCTCATGTTCCTCACCCCCACGCCGTATGACGAGACGGCCGTGCAGAAGGGGCCGAAGCCGACGCCCGCGCTGAAGGGCACGGTCGCGGCGCTGAAGCGCTTTGCGGACTTCGGCAAGACGCTCGCCGCCGAAACCGGGAGCGAAGTCGTCGATTGGAACACCGCCTACCAGAACCTCGTCGTCGCCGAGCAGCGGAAGGATCCCGCGTTCTCGTTCGTGCGCCCGGACCGCGTCCATCCCGCCGCGCCCGGCCACCTCTTCATGGCCTACGAGTTCCTGAAGGCACAGGGCGCGACGAACCCCGTCTGCGACGTTGCCGTCTCCGCGAAAAGCGGCGCCGTGGCGCGGAGCGTCAACGCGGCCGTGGACGGCTTCGCGAAGACGGCGGACGGCTGCGCGTTCACGGTCCTGGAACGGGCCCTCCCCTGGCCCATCCAGAAGGGCGCCGAGGCGGCCCTGCCGCTCGCGCGCATCCTGGAGGACCTGAACCGCGAGACGCTGGCCGTCACGGATCTTGAGAAGGGCGCCCGCTACGCGCTTCTCATCGATGGCGAGGAGGTCGGCACGTGGACGGCGGGCGAACTCGGCTTCGGCGTCAACCTCGCGATGAACCCGAAGACGCCGCAGTTCAGGCAGGCCGCCGCCGTCGAGCGCGCGAACGCCGCGCGCTGCGCGATCGAGCAGAACGAGCTGCGCATGTTCGCCGCCTCCCGCTGGTATCTGCGTCTCCGGGGCGTGAACCCGGACGACTTCGCGGCCGTCCAGGCCCACTACGACGGCCTCAAGGACAAGACCGGCTACTTCGAGCGCCGCCTTCCCGACTACATCCGCGACTACGGCAAACGCGCCGCGCTGGAGCGGGACCAGGACGCGCGCTGGGCGGAACTCCTGAAGCTGCGTACGCCGAAGCCCCACCGCTACGAGCTGAAGCGCCTCCCGGCGGTGGATCCCGACGCCGCGCCCCGGAACCCCACCGTGCGCCACATCCAGCGGACGATGAAGGCGATGGCGGAATCGACGGCGGCGCGCCCCGCGCGCGTGCGCATCCTCTTCTACGGTCAGTCCATCGTCGGCCAGCACTGGTCGCGCCAGGTGATGGAGGAGCTGACGCGGCGCTACCCGACGGTGAAGTTCGAGGTGCAGAACCGCGCCATCGGCGGCTACGGGGCGGAACGCCTGAGCCGCACGGCGGAAAGCGACCTCTATCCGTTCTATCCCGACCTCCTCTTCTTCCACGACTACGGCAGCCTCGCGAAGTACGAGGAGATCGTGAAGAAGGTGCGCGAGACGACGACCGCCGAGATCATTCTCTGGTCCAGCCACCTCTCGCGCGGTCAGCGCCCGCGCGAAATGCTCGCCGAGCGCGACGCGCGCACGAAGACGATCGCCGACATCGCGACGCGCTACGGCACGATGTACGTGGACCTCAACCGGAAGTGGTGCGAAATGCTGGTGCGGAACGGCTGGGCCGAGTACGACCTTCTGGCGGATGGCATCCACATGGACCGCAAAACGCCCGCGCTCGACCTCTACGCGCAGTTCATCTACGAGGACATGGCGCGCCTTCCGGGCGCGGAGGCCGAGCCGGCCGTGAACGGCTCCATCGAGACGATCCCCCTCGACGACCCGCGCGTGAAGGTCGCCGCCGACGGTTCGCTCACGCTCGCGTTCACGGGCAACCGCGTGGTCGCGGTGTCGGACGGGACGGGTGTGGCGGACGCGATCGGCTCGCTGACCCTGGACGGACGGAATCCGGCGACGTTCCCGGAGCTGTGGTACACGACGCGCCCGGGGACGGGCCCGATGTGGATGCCGTTCGTCGACCATGTGGACATCGACGCGCCGGCGGTGGCGGAGGACTGGACGCTCACCTTCCTGGAGGGCACGAAGCCGGACGCCAACCCGATCATCTACTCCGTCGTCGGCAGCGTCACGGGGCCGGACGGCACGGGGAACACGCGCGAACGCTTCCGTTCGAAGTCCGGCCGCGCCGTCCTCGACCCGAAGGACATCAACTGCGTCTGGCAGTACAAGTACGCGAAGAAGGAGGCGAAGCCGGGCTTCCAGGTGAAGTGGCGGACGCAGCCGCTTTTCGCCGCGCCCTACGTCCCCGCCGCCGCCGAGACGCGCACGACGCTCGTGCAGAACTGCGCGAACGGGCCGCACACGCTGACGCTCGCCGCGAAGGGCGGCCGTCTCGGGATCGGCGGCTTCATCGTCTACGCGCCGCGCCGCTGAGAGTTGAGCGATGAACGTGGACGCGCACAAGAAGCTCCTCTACCTCCACGGCTTCGCCTCCTCGGGCGCGAGCGGCACCGTCGCGCTGCTGCGGCATGCGTACTGGGACCGCCGCAGGACGGACAAGGTCGTCGTCCTGGCGCCCGACATCCCCGTCGATCCGGCGGAGGCGCTGCCGATGCTGAAGCAGCTGGTCGCGCGCGAGCAGCCCGCGCTCATCGTCGGCACGTCGATGGGGGCGATGTACGCGCAGCAGCTGCGCGGTTTCGAGCGCATCTGCATTAATCCCTTCTTCAGCATGTCGAAGCTCTATTCCCGTCTTTCGGTGGGACGCCACAAGTGGCTCAACCCCCGCCAGGACGGCGCGCTCACGTTCCAGATCACGAAGGAGACTATCGCCCACTTCGCCGAGATGGAGGCGCACCAGTTCGACGGGCTGGACGAGGTGGATCGGCTTTTCTGCCACGGCCTCTTCGGCGATGCGGACGAATTTGCCGTCGAGGCGCGGCCGGTTTTCGAGCGGCACTACCCCGGCATGTCGCAGACCTTCGAGGGCGGCCACCGCATGAACGCCGATCTCGTCCACGCGGTCCTCTTCCCCTTCATCGATTCGCTCGGCGTGCTGTAGGCCGCCGTAAAGCCCACGCCGCGCCCGTCGTGCGCGCGCCATCTCACCATCATTCCGAGGCGAAGTCCCGCATCTCGGCTGGGTGGTAGACGTATGGAACCTATTCGCATAAACGACAGACGTGGCCGTCTTGTCGTTTATTCGTGAGTTATGGCGTTTGTGTGCTGTGTGAATGTTCTTACGCATTGAAATCTCATCTTCAGACGTGGCGTAGGAGGATTGTAGGATTTCACTTCGGAACGGTGTAGATGGGGCGGTGCGCGCTGTACCCGCGCCGCCCTCGGCGCGGGGCGTCCGAACGGCTGTATGCGGGAGGGACGCGCTCCGTCGCGTCCGTTCACACGGATCCCCCCCCCCCTCTCATCTGTGCAAATCCGTGCCGGGCGAAGCCGGAGCCGTCATTCCCTCCCACATTTCAAGATGAGATTTCAGTGCGTAATAAAATCTCATCCATGGACAGAACCGTCATCTCCGACAGCAATCAGGCCATCTCCAGGCCATCGCCGGCCCGTGCCCCGCGCGGCGCGCGTGCAGAGCCACGCCGTTTGTGGTAAACTGCAAAGTCCATGACACGCGAAGAAATCGAAACGAAGCTGAAGGAGACGCTCGTCTCCGCCCTTGACCTGGAGGACCTGACGCCGGCGGACGTCGAGACGGACATGCCGCTCTTCGGCGAGGGCCTGGGCCTCGACTCCATCGACGCCCTGGAACTCGGCATGGCCGTCAGGAAGGCGTTCGGCGTCTCCTTCTCCGCCGTGCCCGCCGAGAACAGGCGGATCTTCCATTCGGTCAAGACGCTGGCCGACTACGTGGCCGCGCAGCAGAAGGCCTGAGCCATGACGGACGCAGACATCGAGAAGGCCGTCAAGGACATCCTCGTCGCCGAGTTCGCGTGCGACCCCGCCGCGCTCAAGCCGGAGACGAACCTCTTCGCGGACCTCGACCTCGACTCCATCGACGCCGTCGACCTCGTCGTGCGCCTCCAGCAGGAGACGAAGAAGAGGGTCAACCCCGAGGACTTCCGCCAGATCCGCACGCTCGCGGACGTGACGAAGGCCGTCTCGAAGCTCGTGAACGCGCCGTGACGCCCCTCCGCCGATATGTCCCGTTGGCGGCGTTGGCGGCGTGCATCGCCGCAGCGCTTGTTTTCAGGCGTTTCGCCTACGTGGCCTGGTATCCCGTGTTGATGAGCGCCGCCATGGCGGGCGTCTTCGCGTTCTCGCTCCTAGGGCGCGAGCCCCTCTGCCTCGCGCTCGCGCGGACGATTCCGCCCCACGTGCTGCCGGAGGGCGCGGCGCGCTACTGCCGGGCCTACACGGCCCTCTGGGCGGCGTGGCTCGTGGTGAACGGCCTGATCGCATGCGCGACGATCTACGTGCCGGGTCCCGTCTGGCACCTGGAGCGGGCGGGCCTCGACGTGCCGTGCGTGTGGGTCGTCTGGAACTGCTGCCTCTCCTACTGCGCGACGGGCCTGATCGTCCTCGCGGAGATGCTGTACCGCCGCCGGCGCTTCGCCGCCACGTTCCACACGTCCGGCTCCACCGCGAAGCCGAAGCCGATCGTGAAGCCGTTCGCCACGCTTGCGAAGGAGGTCGCCTACCACCGCACCCGCCTGCCGTGCCTGAACGCGCGGCCCGTCTTCCTCTCCACCGTCGAGCCGCAGCACATGTACGGCATGCTCTGGCGCGTCCTTCTCCCGCGCGCGTCCGGGTGTGCGGTCGATCCCGAGGTGATCCTCACCCCCGAGTCGCTGCTTGCGAAGATGCGCGCGGCGGCGCGCGTCGTCCTCGTGACGACGCCGAGCTTCCTCGACCGCTTCTGCGCGTATGCGGACCAGTATGACGTGCCCCGGAACTGTGTGGAGGTCACGACGTCGGGCGCGCTCCTGACGGCGGCGACGAGCGCGGCGGCGCAGCGCGTCTTCGGCATCGCGCCGTTGGAGATCTTCGGCAGCACGGAGACGGGCGGCGTCGCGTGGCGGCGGCAGGGCGGTGCGGCGCCGGCCGACGGCTTCGACTGGACGGTCTTCGACCCCGTGAAGGTGCGCGTGGACGCGGAGGGCCGCCTCGTCGTCGATTCGCCGTTCTCCCTCCGGCGCGGCTTCACGATGGGCGACGGCGTGGAACTTGCGGCGGACGGGCGGAGCTTCCGTTTGCTGGGGCGGCGGGACCGCCTCGTGAAGATCGCCGAGCAGCGCGTCTCCCTCCCCGAGATGGAGGCGGCGATGTGTACGCTCCCCGAGGTGCGGGAGGCGGCGCTCGCGCCGCTCGACGGCCCGCACGGCCCGTATCTGGGCGCGCTCGTCGTGCTGGACCTGTCCGCCGTGGACGTCGCCGCCGGCAAGCGCGCGCTCGCGCGTGCGCTGCGCCGCCGTCTCCTCGCGGTCTTCCCGAAGGGCACCGCCCCGAAGCGCTACCGCTTCGTCTCGGAGATCCCGCGCAACGCGCAGGGGAAGGTGCAGGCGGCCGCCGTCGCGCACCTCCTCGCCTCGAACCTCGTGGAGCCGTTCGTCCTCGATGTGGCCCAGACGGCGACGACGTGGACGGCGGCGCTCGTCTTCGACGCGGACGCGTCGTACTTCAAGGGCCACTTCCCCGGCTTCGCCGTGCTGCCGGGCGTCGTGCTGCTTGGGATGGCGCACCTCTTCGCGGAACGCTTCCTGCGCCGCGCGGTGACGCTCGCGGCCGTGAAGAAGATGAAGTTCTCGCACGTCGTCGTGCCGGGTGCGCGCGTGCGGCTGACGCTCGCGCGGATTTCCGACCACGAGATCTCATACGAATACCGGGAGGGGGCGGCGACATGCGCAAGCGGTGTGATGTGCTTCTGAGGCGGCTGGCGGCGGGGCTGGCGTGTCTGCTGCTCGGCGGGGCTTGGCCCCTCGTCCTGCACGCCGCCACGCACGACGACGGCATGCCAGAACGGGCGGCGGGGACGTTCGTGCAGCGCAAGACGCTCGCCGACGTGGACGTGACGATCACGTCGAAGGGCACGTTTCGCTTCGAGAAGGGACGCTTCTTCGAATGGAACACCGAGGAACCGCTGCCGTCCTCCTTCCTCGCCACACCCACGAACTACGCGATGACGGTGAACGGCTGGACGACGACGCACCGCCTGGAGAACGATGTCACCTCGATTGTCCAGATCTTCGAGATCAAGGAGGTGAAGGAGTTCGTGAAGAGCGTGACGGCGGTGCCCGGGACGGGCTTCCCGGAGCGGGTGGCCGTCGCGTTCAAGAACGGCGACAGCCTGGAGATCGAGCTGAGGCGATGAAGGGACTGCGCGTCGCGTTCGGCCTTCTGCTCGCCGCGTCCGCCGGCGTGCTCGCGTGGCGTGCGGGCGGGGGACTGCGGGTCGAGACCGACCTCGCCGCGCTCGTCTCGGCGGCGGGCGCGCCGGCCCTGCGCGACGTCTCGGCGGGCAGGGCCCGCCAGGGCCGCCTCCTCTTCGAGGGGCCCGACGCGGACGCGGTGCGCGCGGCGGCGGACGCCTTTTCATCGAACCTTCCCGTGCGCGCGACGTTCGACCTGCCGGCGGCCCTGCGCGCGCTTGCGGGGCGGACGGCGGGCCTCCTTTCGGCGGAGACGCGCGGCCTTCTGCGCGCGGGCCGGTACGGGGAGGTGGCGACGGCTTCGGCGGCGCGTCTCTTCGGCCCGGTGCCGCCGCTCTTCTCGGTGAAGGACGACCCGTTCCTGCTCGCGACGGACTACGTGCTGGCGCTCCCGTCGAGCCTCGCTCCGGGGTGGTCGCTGCGGGACGGCGACGCCGTCTGCACGCGCGACGGCGTCCACGTCCTGCTCGTCGCCCTGGAGACGGACCGCCTTTCGCTGGACGCTGCCGACGACCTCCGCCGCCGCGCGGAGGCGCGCAACGCGGCGGCGGCGGACGGCGTGCGGATCTGGTGCTGCGGCCCGCTGTTCCATACGGCGCGCGCCGCCGTGCGGGCGAAGGCGGAGGTCAACGTCCTCTCGGGCGTGTCGGTCGCGTGCGTGGTCCTCCTCGGCGTCCTCCTCTTCCGCTCGCTGCGCTTCGTTCCCCAGCTGCTGTGCGCCGTCGGGGCGTCCTTCCTCGTGGCGTCGGGTGCGCTCTTCGCCGTCTGCCCGCGTCCGCACGCGCTGACGTTCGTCTTCGGCACGACGCTCATCGGCCTCGCCGTCGACTACGTCTACCATGCGCGCGCCGCCGGGGACGTGGCCCGTGTCGCCCGTCCGCTCGGCGTCTCGCTCGCGACGACGCTCGCCTGCTTCACGCCGCTGCTCTTCGCGGAGGTCACCGTCCTGCGGCAGATGGCGCTCTTCACGATGGCGGGCCTGGGGACGGTCTTCATGACGGTCTTCGCCTGGGGGCCGTGCGGACCGGGCCTCCCGGCGGTGGAGGAAACATCGCGTGCGCGTGGGCCCGGACGGGCCGGACGCTGGGCGCGTGCGCTTCTCCTGTGCGGCGCCGCGCTCGGCCTCTTCCGCCTCGACGTCTCCACGAGCCCGGCGGCCTTCTACAGGCCGGACGCCTACCTCGCGGCGGGCGAGCGGCGGTTCCTGGAAGTGGGTCCGGCGGCGGGTACACGGGTTGCGCTCGTCACGGGCGACTCCCTGCAGGCGTGCCTCGAACATGAGGAGGCGGCGGGGCTGAAGGGGCTTTCGGCGCTCATCCCGTCCATCCGCCGCCAGCGCGAGAATGCGGCCCTGGCCGCGCGGCTCGCCGCGCACGAGGGGGCGCGCTACGCGGCGCTGACGGGGCTGCGCATGCCCGGCGGGGCGGTGACGAATATGTTTCTCGATGCGGAGATGGCGGCGACGGGCGCGTTGAAACGCCTCGTTGCGCCGTTCCGCCTCGCGCCGACGCGCCTTGTCGCGCCGTGCCCGACGGGATTCGTCCCGGCGGATCCGCACGTCGAAGTCCTCGATCCGCGCACGGCGCTGGAGGGGCTCTTCGCGCGGTTCCTCGCCTCCACGTGCCGCCTTCTCGGCGTGTCGCTCGGGCTGCTCGCCGTCCTCCTCCTCGCCTTCTTCCGAAAGCGGTTCTTCCTGTACGTCGGACCCGTGGTCGCGTCGGTCGCCGCGACGGGCGGGATGCTGGGGTGGCTCGGGATTCCGCTCACGAGCTTCACGCTTCTCTGCTTCTTCGTGATGGTCGGGCTGGGGCTCGACTACGTGGTCTTCCACCGAAGCCGGCCGGGGCCGGCGACGCGCCGCACGGTGCGCGCCTCGTTCCTGTCGTCGCTTGCGGGTTTCGGCCTGCTCGCCTTCACGGCGTTCCCCGTCACGCAGGCGATGGGCGTCACATTCGCCTTCGGGCTTTTCTTCGCCTACGTCTTCTCCCTCGGCGGTGAGGGTACGCGGCGCGCCGAGGACGTCGCGCCCTACCAGGGTGTTGTGGCGGCGGGCGGTACGCGGCGTGCCGGGGACGCCGCGCCCGACCAGGAGGGCGTGGCGCCGTCCGGCGTCTCGGCGGCTCCCACCGGCCGGCACGCCGCGCCTTGGCATGCGCAGCGTGAGCAGAGCGCGGGGCGCGGGCGCATGTGGTTCATGTGGGCCGTGTATGCGCGATGCGGGAAGACGGCGCTCAAACTCGTCACCGTGCCGGTGATGGCGTTCATCTACCCCTTCGCCGGCCCGGCCCGGTGCGCGCTGCGCACGTACTACGCCGTGCTTGCGGCGTTTCGCGGACGGAAGGACGCGCCGCCCGTCGGCGCGTGGACGCTCTACCGCCACCTCCTCGGCTTCGCCTGGTCGCTTGCGGACAAGACGGACGCCTGCACGCTCCGAAAGGACTTGCCGCAGATGTCCGTGCGCGACGATGCCGGTGGACGCGCGTTCCGGGACCTCGTCGCCGCGCGGAAGGGCGCGTTCCTCGTCTCCACCCACCTCGGTACCGTCGAGGTCCTTCCCGCCCTGGCGTCGGCGCGCCGGGGCATGGGGGAGAAAGCCCCCCACGTCCACGCCTTCCAGCAGATGGGGCACGATGCCGTGTTCACGCGGATGTTCATGCGCCACTTCGACGCCACGCACGTCACCCTGCACGCTGTCGAGGAGATCGGCGTGGAGACGGCGGTGCGGATGCAGGAGGCGGTCGGGCGCGGCGAGCTCGTGCTGATGGCGGGCGACCGGGTGGGCGCCGGGTCGGGGAAGACGTTTGACCACGCCTTCCTCGGCCGGCCGTGCCGCTGGCCGAAGGGTGTCTTCGTCTTCGCGAAGCTGATGGCGTGCCCCGTCTTCTTCGTGACGTGCGTGCGGACGGGGTGGAACGCCTATGAATGCCACTTCCACCGCTACACGGGTCCAGCCTCCTCACCCGCCCGGATGCTGGACGAGTACACGGCCTTCCTGGAGACGGAAACACTCGCCCACCCCGACCAGTGGTATCAGTTCTACGACTTCTTCGGCATCGAGGCGTGATCGCGGGACGACCCTTCGCGCGCCGTGAACTTATCGTTGTCTAACACGGGGCGATGTGGGATAATAAATACGTTTTTCAAACCCAAGAAAAGGAGACGTGAAAATGGCTCATAAGATTGACGCCGAGAAGTGCGTTGGCTGTGGTTGCTGCAAGGACGCCTGCCCGGCCGAGGCGATCGCCGAGGGGACGCCCTACACGATCGACGCCGACAAGTGCGTGGACTGCGGCGCCTGCGCGGCGACCTGCCCGAACGAAGCGATCACCCCGGCGTGATCGACGTTCTCATCGAGAATCTGCTGCTCCTGCCATTCCTTTTCCCTGCCTATCTCGTGCTGGAGTGGGTGGAGGCGCATGCAGGGGACGCGCTCGGGCGGAAGCTCGGGCGCGTCAGTCAATGGGGGCCTGTCTTCGGGGCCGCTGCGGGCGTCGTGCCCCAGTGCGGCTTCTCGGCGGCGGCCGCCTCGCTCTACGCGGGCGGCGTCGTCACGGCGGGCACCCTCGTGGCCGTGTTCCTGTCGACGTCCGACGAACTCATCCCGGTCCTCCTCTCGAAGCAGGTGCCGGCGCCGTTCCTCTTCAAGTTCGTGGGCCTTAAGATTGCCTTCGCCGTCTTCGCCGGCTTCGCTGTCAATGCGTTCCTCGCCTGCATCGGCCGCCGGGGTCCCTCGCCGCACGTGGGCGAACTGTGCGCGCGGAGCCGCTGCTGCTGCGCGGCGCGGAAGGGCATCGTCGTGCCCGCGCTCATCCACACGCTTGAGATCTTCGTCTTCCTCCTCGTCATTTCCGGGCTTCTTGAACTCGTCCTCCACTTCTGCGGCGGCGAGGAGGCGCTCAAAGGCTGCGTCCTCAACAGGCCGTTCGTCGGCGAGCTGCTGGGCGGCCTCGTGGGGCTCATCCCCAACTGCGCGGCGTCGGTTGCCTGCGCGGACGTCTACGCCGAGGGTGGCATGTCGGCGGGCGCGCTCGTCGCCTCGTCGCTGACGGGCGCGGGCGTCGGCTTCCTCGTCCTCTTCCGCACGCACCGCCATCTCCTCCAGAACCTCGCGCTTCTCGCGACGGTCTACGTCTTTGGCGTCGTGTTCGGCTACGTGGGGGGGCTCTTCCTCTGATGGACGGCGAAGGACTGCCGCCTTCGCCCTGGGGCTTCCGCAAGGGCCTTGTCGACGCGCTGCCGATCTTCTTCGGCTACTTTGCGGTTGCGTTCGCGTTCGGCATTTCGTGCTGCCAGAACGGCCATCCGTTCTGGTCGCCCGTCTTGATGAGCATGACGCACGTTTCCGGGACGGGCCAGTTCGCGGTCGTCAACCTCCTTGAGAAGCATGGCACGTACTTCGCGATCGTGCTTGCCGTGTTCGTTTTCAACCTCCGCTACGTGCTGATGGCGCTCGCCGTCGCGCAGCGCCTGCCCGCCTCCGTCGGCCTCGCCCGTCGCCTCCTCGTCGCGGTGGGCGACACGGACGAGATCGTCGGCGTCGCCGTGCGCGCGCCGCGACCGCTCGCCTTCCCCTACTACATGGGCCTCACGGCCTGCTCCTGGACGGGCTGGGTCGGCGGGACGCTTCTCGGCGCGTGGGACCGGACGAGCGGCCTCATGCCCGTCGCGCTCCAGCGCGCGCTTGGAATTGCGCTCTACGCGATGTTCCTCGCGATCATCCTCCCGGAGATGCGGAAGAGCCGCCCCGCGCTCCTCTGCACGGGGCTGGCCGCCTTGGCGAGCGTGGGGCTTCGCCTTGTCCCGACGGGTCTCGACGTCGGCTGGCTCACGCTCATCGCGGGCGTTTCGAGCGCGGTTCTCGCGGCCGTCCTCTTCCCGAAGAAGCCGGAGGCGGCCGATGCCTGAGTGGTGCGATCGCGGGACGCTCCTGGGCCTCGTCCTCGTGACGGCGCTCGTCACCTACCTCCTGCGGGCCGTGCCGCTCGTCCTTCTCCGGCGTCCGCTTCGGAATCCGTTCCTCGTCGCGCTTCTCGAATACATGCCCTACGCGCTTCTCTCGGCGATGATCTTCCCGGACGTCTTCTACGCGACAGACCCTTCGGCCGCCTTTCCGGGGCGCGTGCCCGTCCCCGCCCTCGCGGGCACGGCGACGGCCGTCGTCCTCGCGTTCTGCCGCCTGAGCCTGCCGCTCGTCGCCTGCGCGGCGACGTGCGCCGCCTGCCTGGCCTTCTGGCTGCTCGGCGTCCCGTCGTCCGCTTGAAGCCCGGCGCCGGCGCCTATCGCTTCGGCCAGAAGACGTCCGTGTACTTGGAGGGGATGCCCACCTCGTCCTTGTCGAAGCAGGCGGCGAGGATCTGCCAGCCGAGGTCGAGGGCGTCGATGAGCTCGATGTTGACCGAGAGGTCCATCATCTTCTCCTCGAAGAGCGCGCCGTACTTGAGGAGCTTCCGGTCCCAGCCGCTCATCTTGAAGCCCATCGATTGCTTTTCGACCGTCTCCTTGTAGGAGGCGTAGAGCTTGATCATGGCGTCCATGAGCGTGCGGTGGTCGTAGCGCGTCGTGTTGCTGCGGCGGAGAAGCTCCTTGTCGGTGATCTCGGCGTCGGCCTTGTCGAGCACCTTGTCCATGAGATAGGAGCGCTGGTCGGGGCAGGAGGGGTCGACGCCCTTGTTGACCTGCTGCTTCAGGCGCGAGAGCGAGCCGAAGGGCTCGATGCGGCCGTCGCGCAGGTAGAACTGGCCCTCGGTGATGTAGCCCGTGTTGTCGGGGACGGGGTGGGTGACGTCATCGCCCGGCATCGTCGTGACGGCGAGGATCGTGATGGAGCCGGCGCCGTCGAAGTCCACGGCCTTCTCGTAGCGGGCGGCGAGCTGCGAGTAGAGGTCGCCGGGGTAGCCGCGGTTCGAGGGGATCTGCTCCATCGTGATGGCGATTTCCTTCATCGCGTCCGCGAAGGAGGTCATGTCGGTGAGCAGGCAGAGGACGTCCTTCCCCTCAAGGGCGAACTTCTCGGCGACGGCGAGCGAGACGTCGGGGACGAGCATGCACTCGACCGTGGGGTCGGCGGCGGTGTGGACGAACATGACGGTCTTCGAGAGCGCGCCGTTCTGGTCGAGCGTCGAACGGAACTTGAGGTATTCGTCGTACTTGAGCCCCATGCCGCCGATGACGATCACGTCGGAGTTCGCCTGGAGGGCGATGCGCGCGAGCAGTTCGTTGTAGGGCTCGCCGGCGCGGGCGAAGATCGGGAGCTTCTGCGAGACGACGAGCGAGTTGAAGAGGTCGATCATCGGGATGTTCGTGCGGACCATGCGGCTCGGCATGATGCGCTTGGCCGGGTTGACGGAGGGCTGGCCGATCGGGATCTGGTTCTCGTCGATCGCGGGACCGCCGTCGCGGGGCTCGCCCGTGCCGGTGAAGGCGCGGCCGAGGAGGGCGTCGGAGAAGGGCACCTTCATCGTCTCGCCGAGGAAGCGCACGGAGGCGTCGGTGTCGACGCCGCGCGCGCCGGCGAAGATCTGGAGCGTGACGTTCGGGCCGTCGAGCTTGATGACCTGCGCGAGCGACGTGCCGGCGCGGGAATGGACCTCCGCGATTTCGCTGTACTTCACGCCCTCGGCGCGGAGCGTCGCGATGGAGCCGGAAAGCGCGTCGATGCGATGGTAGACCTTGTTGTTGAACATGCTCTTAACTCCTTGGCAGAAACTCGCGCTAGTATAGCATAGCCGCTGTTTCCACGCAATTGCGCGGCGATTTTACGGTGGACGCCTTCGGGCGCGTGTGCTAGACTGCGCGCCTTCGAAAGGAGCGCATCGCATGGCAGGACTGAACGAAACGCCGTCGGGCAACCGCATCCACATCGCCTTCTTCGGGCGGCGGAACGCGGGCAAGTCGACGCTCGTCAATGCATTGACGGGCCAGGAGGTCGCCATCGTGAGCGACGTCGCCGGCACGACGACGGACCCCGTCTCGAAGGCGATGGAGATCCTACCGCTCGGCCCCTGCCTCATCACGGACACGGCGGGGCTCGACGACGAAGGCCCGCTCGGCGAGGAGCGCGTGCGCCGGTCGCTGGAGGTGCTGGAGAAGGTCGATGTCGCCGTGTGGGTGGAGGCGGACGGTCCGGATGACGCGGAGGGGCGTTTCCGTGCGGCGTGTGCGGCGCGGAACATCCCCGTCCTCGTCTACCGGCGCGGCGATTCCGTGGTGGGCCTGAAGCGGAGGATTGCGGAGATCCAGCTTGCGGACGTGCCGCGCCCGCTCATCGCCGACCTCGTGCGGCCGGGCGACACGGTCGTCTGCGTCTGCCCAATCGACGAGTCGGCCCCCAAGGGACGCCTCATCCTGCCGCAGCAGCAGATTGTCCGCGAACTGCTCGACGCGGGCGCCGCCGCCCTCGTCTGCCAGCCGGAGATGCTGGGAAAGGTCCTCGCCGCCTGCCCGCCCCCCCGCTTCGTCATCACCGACAGCCAGGCGTTCGGCGCGGTGTCGAAGGTTGTGCCGAAGGAGGTTCCGCTCACGGGCTTCTCAATCGTCTTCGCGCGGGCGAAGGGCGATCTCGCGGCGTACTGCGCGGGGGTCGGGGCGATGAAGAACCTGCGGGACGGCGACGTGGTGCTGGTCGCCGAAGGGTGTACGCACCACCGCCAGTGCAACGACATCGGCACGGTGAAGCTGCCGCGCTGGGTCGAACGGTACGCGGGGGTGCGGCCGACATTCGAGTTCTGTTCGGGGAACGCCTTTCCGGACAACCTTTCCCGCTACGCGCTCGTGATCCAGTGCGGCGGGTGCATGCTCACGCGGCGGGCGGTGCAGGCGCGCATCGCGCGGTGCCGGACGGCGGGCGTGCCGATCACGAACTACGGCATCGCCATCGCCGCGTGCCACGGCATCCACGTCTCGCCCGCGAGCTGCATGGTGATGCGGTAGCGCGGTGGACGAAAAATCTCATTTCCAGAACTCCGGGTCGATGGTCCGCTGGGATTCAAGGCTTTTGCGCAATTCGTCTGTACCTTCCTTGGGGAGAATACCGCAGAACGCGAGGTAGGGGTTCTTTTCCTCCTGCACAAGACCCAAGGTGGGGGCGGTGATGAGCTGTACGGTCTGGCAGATGCTTTTTCCCGATTCTCCCGCCCAAGTCTCTTGCGCGAATCGCTTCACGGCGGCGGAATTGTGGTACAATACGACTCAGATGTCCTTCAACCGCTATCTCCTGTGGCTCGACTGGCCGATTGGCGCGTTCCGCCTGAATGCGTCGGGGCTCGCCGTGTTCAAATCGCTTGTGGAGGGCGAGGTCAGGATGGTCCGTAGCGAACGCGCGTTTCTGCGGGAGCTTCCGACGGCGACGCACGCAATCGTATGGGCGTTCAGGAAGGCGTGGTTCGCGCGCGCGAAGAGGCTGCGCGTCCTCGCGACGCCGGGCGCCGGGCGCGAGTTGCTGCCGACGGACGCCGAGCTGCCGCCGGGCGTCGTGCGCGTGAACGGCGCGTTCCACGGGGCGATCATGAGCGAGACCGTGCTGGCGTTCATCTTCGCGCATGCGCGCGGGCTCTACGCCGCCGCCCGCTTCCAGCGCGCGGGCGACCTTTGGCCCCGCGCCGCGCTTTCGCCCTTCTGCACGCGCGTGGCGGGGACGAAGGCGGTGATCCTCGGCTACGGGAAGATTGGGCGCGCGATCGGCGACCGGCTCGCCGCCCTGGGCGTCGCCGTGACGGGCATCCGCCGCGCGAACATCGGCGACCTCAGGGCGGAGGCGAAGACGGCGGACTGGCTGATCGTCGCGCTGCCCGGCGACACGGGGACGGACAACCTCGTCGACGCGGCGGTGCTGAAGGCGATGAAGCGCACCGCCGTCCTGATCAACGTCGGGCGGGGCAACGCCGTCGACGAGGCGGCGCTTGCGCACGCGCTCGCCACGCGCCGCCTCGCGGGTGCGTACCTCGACGTCTACCGGCGCGAACCGCTCACGGCGGCGTCGCCGCTCGCGGCGGACTTGCCGGGGCTTGTGCGCCTGCCGCACGCCTCGGCCTTCGCGCCCGACTACTTGCCGCTCTTTTTCAGGGAACTTGCCGCAGAAGGAGCGCTCGCATGAAGGATGTCTACCAGGTGAACGGAGTGGAGGAGACGTGGGCCGTCGCGCGCGAATTCGCGGCGGAGCTGAGGCCGGGCGACGTCGTGTGCCTCGAAGGGGACCTCGGCGCGGGCAAGACGACGTTCACGCAGGGGCTTGCCGCGTCCCTCGGCGCGAAGCGCGCGGTGACGAGCCCCACGTTCTGCCTCGTCGTCGAGCATCCGACGGACCGCTTCCTGCTCGTCCACATGGACCTCTATCGCCTCCACGACGCGGACGACGTGCTGACAATCGGCTGGGAGGACTACCTTTCGCGTGGCGCGGTGTTGTTCGTGGAATGGCCCGACCGCGCGGGCGATCTCATCCCCGACACGGCCTGGCACGTCTCATTCGCGCTCGGCGACGACGAAGAGGCGCGCACAATCGGCTTCCGCCGTACGCGGCGGCATTCTTGAATGGTTGACCCGCAGGGACTCGAACCCCAACAGGCAGAATCAGAATCTGCAGTGCTACCATTACACCACGGGTCAATGTGCCGAAAACGGGTTTTAGTATACTACATTTCGGTGTGGCGCGCAAGGGGGGAAATGGGTATACTGTGCGGGAAATGGGAAAGTTCCAGATAGAGGGGCGCAGGACGGTCGCCGGGACGCACCGCGTGCCCGGAAACAAGAACGCGGCGCTGCCGATGATCGCGGCGGCGCTGCTGACGGCGGAGCCGGTGACGCTGCGGAACATGCCGGCGATTTCCGATGTCGAACGGATGCTCGACTGCGCGCGCCGGTTCGGCGCGACGGTGACGCGCGACGCGGCCGCGCGCACGGTGACGATCGAGGCGAAGAGGCTCAAGACGGTGCGTCTCGACCCCGCGCTTGCGCGGCAGATCCGCACGAGCGTCCTCTTCGCCGGCCCGCTCCTCGCGCGCGCGGGCGGCGTCTCGCTGCCGCCGCCGGGCGGGGACGTCATCGGCCACCGGCGCCTCGATACGCACGTCGCGGGCTTCGCGGCGCTCGGCGCGAAGGTGAAGGCCGGGCGGCGCATCCTCGCGGTGCGCGCGCCGCGCGGCCTTGCGGGCGCGAAGATCCTCCTCGACGAGGCGGGCGTCACCGCGACGGAGAACATCCTCATGGCGGCGGCGCTCGCGAAGGGGACGACCGAGATCTACAATGCCGCGTGCGAGCCGCACGTGCAGGACCTCTGCGCGATGTTGAACGCGATGGGCGCGCGGATTGCGGGCGCGGGCACGAACCGCCTCGTCGTGGAGGGCGTGGAGACGCTGCACGGCACGGAGGCGCGCGTGGGGTGCGACTACATCGAGGGTGCGAGCTACCTCACGGCGGCGGCGATCACGGGGGGCGAGCTGACGCTCACGGAGATCGACCCGGAGGTGTTCGCCGTCCTGGAGAAGGCGTTCGCGCGCTTCGGGGTGAAGTGGACGGTCGATGCGGCGGCGCGCACGCTGCGCATGGGCGTGCGGCGGCGGAAGAGGATGCAGTACGACCTCGGCGACGCGATCCCGTCCGTCGCGGACGGCCCCTGGCCGATGTTCCCTTCCGACCTCGTCTCAATCCTCATCGTCCTCGCCACGCAGACGCGCGGCACGTGCCTCTTCTTCGAGAAGATGTTCGAGAGCCGCCTCTACTTCGTGGACCACCTCATCGGCATGGGCGCGAAGATCGTCCAGTGCGACCCACACCGCGTGGTCGTGACGGGCCCGACGCAACTTGCCGGCTCCACGGTCACGTCGCCCGACATCCGCGCGGGCATCGCGCTCATCCTCGCGGCCCTGTGCGCGAAGGGGACGACGACGATCCTGAACGCGGAGTCCGTCGACCGCGGCTATGAGGCCGTCGAGAAGGAGCTTGCCGCCCTCGGCGCCCATGTGCGGCGACTGTAGCGTCCGCCGGGGGCGTGTCCCTTTATGCTATACTGGCGCGCGAAAAGGAGTGTGCAACATGAAAAACCTGCTGCTTGGATGCCTCGTCGGCCTGACGGTCTGCGCGTGGGCGTTGACGCCGTTCCCGGAAATCTCGCGACCGTATGCAATCACGAAGGGACCGCACGAGCACCTGCTCGCGAACTACTTCGCAATCAACGCCTGGAGCCCCGACAACCGCTACGTCCTCGTGCTGGAGACCGACCTCAACGGACGCCTCCCCGAGGCGGGCGAGCGCTGCACGCTCGGCGTCGTCGACCTGCGGGACGGGAACCGTTTCATCCCGGTCACGACGACGGCGTGCTGGAACTTCCAGGAAGCCGCGATGGCGCACTGGCTGGGGAACGACGAATTCCTCTTCAACGACCTCCGCGACGGCCGGTTCGTGACGGTGGTCCTGAACTGGAGGACGAAGCGGGAGCGGATCCTGCCGCGCCCCGTCTCCGCCGTCTCGGCGGACGGCACGTGGGCCGTCTCGATCAACTACGCGCGCCTCTCGCTCACGCGCCCGGACTACGGCTACGCGGGACCCGGACAGGATCCGCTGGAGGCGGTGACCTGGCCCGAGGACGACGGTCTGTGGGTGATGGACCTGAAGACGGGCGCCTCGAAGCTCGTCCTCTCCGTCGCGCAGGGCCGCGCGCGCATGCCGGCGACGAAGGCCGTGAAGGGCAAGCCCGGCCAGCCGCTCGCCTACTACTGCCACACGGTCATCTCGAAGGACGACCGCAAGATCTTCTTCCTCGCGCGCAGCGTGGACTGGTTCGACAAGACGGTCCACAAGGCCTCCATCTGGCAGACGACGAGCTTCACGGTGGACCGCGACGGCAGGAACCTGCGCCGCTGCTTCAAGGACGGCTGGGCGGGCTCGCACTTCAACTGGGCGCCGGACGGCAGCCACCGAATGGTCGTGACGGCCATCTGGAACGGCGACAGGATGGAGCACTGGACGAAGGGCGCGTGGAGCCCCGTCGAGTTCACCGTCGGCGAGGAGGAGAAGGTGCGCCGCATCGGGAAGGGCGCCTACGACCTCGACTGGCACTGCTTCTACTCGCCGGACGGGAAGTTCATGAGCGGCGAGACGTACTGGTCGAAGAGCTACGAGCGCCCGTGGATCCTCGTGCGCCTCGAAGACGACGCGGCGATGCCGATCGGCTCGTTCTTCGTGCCGCCGGCCTACCGCCAGACGTACTGGCGGTGCGACCTCCACGCGCGGTGGCGCGACGACGGGCGGCAGATCGCGTTCAATTCGGTCCACGAGGGCAGCCGTCAGGTCTACCTGATGGATGTCGCGGCGGGACCCGCGCCGGCGGGGGAGAGGGGCGCTGCGCGATGAGGGGGACGCCGAAGGGCCGTTCGGGGCCGGGCGGGCTTGAAGGCGCCGTCAAGACCATCAAGACGGCCATTCTGAAGAGCCGGTACCTGGCTGCGCGCAAGGCGAATGCCGAGATGCTGAAGCTCTACTTCAACGTTGGCGCGTATGTGTCGGCGCATTCGCGGGCAGGGACCTGGGGAACGGGCGCGATCGAGGCGATTTCGGAACGCCTGTCCCTGGAGCTTCCGGGGCTTCGGGGGTTCTCCCCCGTCAACATCAAGAATATGCGCATCTTCTATGAGCGCTGGGGAAAATGCCCGAATCGCCAGCCGGCGGTCGGCGATTCGAAGATTGACGTTGACGCCGTTCCGCAAATTCGTCAGTTGGCAACTGACGATTTGAACGAGTCGGACCTGGCGGCGTTCTTCTGCGTCGGCTTCACGCAGCACATGGCCATCCTCTATGGATGCACGTCGGTTCCTGAGCGGTGGTATTATATCCGCCAGACGGCCTTGGCGTTCTGGTCGGTTGAAGAGCTGAAGCCGCTGCTTGCGGGTTCGCAAAGGCTCCTTGAGGAGAGCGTGGCCGTCGACCCAGTTCGTTCACGAAGAGCGGGCGCCGGCCGCCCAGACCGAAGGAAGCCGCATTAGCGGTGGCGATTCTGGACAAGCATTTCTACGAGCAAGGAAAGGAAACGACATGACGAGACGATCGGTGTTCTGCCTCGTGGCGGCGCTTGGGTGCGCCGCCCTGCACGCGGACCTGGAGAAGGGCTTCAAGGCGCCGCCGGCCGCGGCGAAGCCCCACACCTGGTTCCACATGATGAACGGCAACGTCACGAAGGAGGGCCTGACGCGCGACTTCGAGGAGCTGGCGCGCGCGGGCGTCGGCGGCGTGCAGATGTTCGACGCCGGGTGCGCGATTCCGGCGGGCGGGCTCGACTTCAACTCGCCGGCGTGGTTCGAGATGTTCCGCCACGCCGCGTCGGAGGCGCGCCGCCTCGGGCTTGAGATCTGCATCCCGAACTGCTCGGGCTGGTCGAGCTCGGGCGGGCCGTGGAACCCGCCGTCGAACGGCATGAAGCGCGTCACCTTCCGACAGGTGACGGCGACGGGCCCGGCGAAGTTCGAGGCGAAGCTGCCGCGCGAGACGAACGACCACGGCTTCTACGCGGACATCGGCGTCTTCGCGTTCCCCACGCCGCCCGCCGAGAAGGCGACGTTCCCGGGCGTGACGACGAAGGTCGAGCCGGACGGGTTCACGATGACGGGCGCGCAGCCGTTCGAGGCGGCGGGCTTCTCGTTCCGCCTGGACTACGGGTGGGCGTGGAGCGCCGACGCGGAGATCGCCCTTGAGATCTCCGAGGACGGCACGACGTTCAGGCCGTTCGAGAAATTCCGCTTCCCGCTCGCGCGCTCGGGCTCGCGCGACACGTCCCTCCGCTTCCACGCCTTCCCGAAGAAGACGACGATGCGGGCGCTCCGCGCGAAGATCGTGCAGTCGGGCGTGAAGGCCACGCTGAAGGAGGCGCATCCCGAACGACGCGCGCGGCTCTCGAACCTCGCCGCGAAGACGTTCGCCGTGCGCCAGGAGGTGGCGTGCGACACGGCGCCGACGACGCCCGACCAGGTCGTCGCGAAGGGCGCGGTGCGCGACCTGACGGCGAACCTGCGGGCGGACGGCACGCTCGCGTGGGACGTCCCGGCGGGCGACTGGACGATCCTGCGCGTGGGCTACCTCTGCAACGGCCACTGCAACCACCCCGCCTCCGACCACGGACGCGGGCTTGAGGTGGACAAGCTCTCCGCCGAGGCGCTGGACTACCACTTCGAGCAGTACGTGGCGCGCCTCTGCCGGACGCTCGGTCCGCTCGCGGGCAACGTCGCGACGGGCTTCAACAACATCCTCGTCGACTCCTTCGAGGTCGGCTCGCAGAACTGGACGCAGAAGATGGAGGCGGAGTTCCAGAAGCGGCGCGGCTACTCGCTGCGGCCCTTCATGCCCGCCTTCGCGGGCTACATCCTGGAGGACGTCCCGACGACGGAGCGGTTCCTGGAGGACTTCCGCCGCGTGGTGAGCGATCTCTTCGCGGAGAACTACGCGGGCGCGCTCACGAAGAAGTGCCACGCCTACGGCCTCAAGTGCTCGATCGAGCCCTACGGGAACTGTCCGGCGGACAACCTCCAGTACGGCCAGCACTGCGACATCCCGATGGGCGAGTTCTGGAGCCACGCGGCCAACCCCTACGGGACCGGCTGCGGCAACGCGAAGTTCGTCTCGTCCGTCGCGCACGTCTGGGGCAAGCCCTACTGCGGCACGGAGTCGTTCACGGCGAGTCCGGGGCCGGGCAGCGGCCGTTGGATGACGACGCCGTTCTCCATCAAGGCGCAGGGCGACAGCGCCTACGCGAGCGGTGTGAACCGCATCATCTACCACCGCTTCACGCACCAGCCCTGGGCGGACGACAAGTACCTCCCCGGCATGACGATGGGCCGCTGGGGCATGCACCTCGACCGCACGCAGACGTGGTGGGCGTTCGCGAAGCCCTGGTTCGCCTACCAGACGCGCTGCCAGTACCTGCTGCAGGCGGGGACCTTCTGCGCGGACGTGCTCTTCTTCGCGGGCGAGGCGGCCCCGAACCAGGGCGGCAACACGGACGGCGGCAGCGCGGCGGCGGCGTTCTTCACGCTGCCCGACGGCTACGCCTCCGACATCTGCCCCACGGACGCGATGTACCAGTTGAAGGTTGAGGACGGCTGCGTCGTTGTCCCCGGCGGCGTGCGCTACCGCGTCCTCGCCCTCCCGCCGATGGAGGCGGTCTCGCCCGAGATGGTCGTGTGCGTGACGAAGCTCCGCGACGCGGGCGCGACGGTCGTCTGGCCGAAGAAGCCCGTGCGCGCCCCCGGCCTCAAGTGGGGGCGGGACGGCGACCGGCAGGTGCGCCTCCTCGCGGACGAGCTGTGGGCGCGCGGCATCTTCGCGGGTTCGCCCGTCGAGGCCCTCAATGAACTGGGCGTGGCGCCCGACGTCGCGGTCGTCTCGAACGAGGCGAAGAACGTCGACCGCCTTCGCTGGCTGCACCGGCGCAATGCGGAGGCGGACTGGTACTTCGTCGCGATGCCGAACCGCGCGGAGGCCTCCGCCGTCCTCTCCTTCCGCCAGACGGGCCGCGTGCCCGAGCTGTGGGACGCCGAGACGGGCACGTGCGCGCCGGCCGACGTGTGGCGCGAGGAGAAGGGGCGCACGTTCGTGACGGTGCCGTTCTCGGTGTGCGGCTCGAAGTTCGTCGTTTTCCGCACCGCCGCGAAGGGGCCGCACGCGACCGCCTGCACGGTCGCCGCGAACCGGCGCGCGGATCCCGTCGTGGCCGATCCCGTCCAGCATACGCTGGAGATCCGCGCGGCGCAGTACGGCGTGCGGGCCGAGAAGACGCGCCCGAACTGCGCGGACGTCGCGGCGTTCGTCAAGCCCGGGAAGAAGGTCGCGGCGACGAACGACGCGCTCGGCGGCGACCCCGCAAACGGCCAGCACAAGGCGCTCGAAGTCGTCTACACGCTCGACGGCACGACGAAGCGCGACGTCGTGAAGGAGTTCGCCGCCTACACGTTACCCGCGCGGGCGCGGCTCGTGAGCGCCTGGTACGGCGTGATTGACCCGGCGTGGAAGCCCGGGGAAGACCGCCTCGCGGACGTGACGGCGAAACTCGCCGGGCTCGTCACGAACGGCACGCTCTCCGCGCGGGCGACGAACGGCCTCGCGGGATGCGATCCGGCCCCCATGACGCCGAAGCGCCTCTACGTCACCTACGTCTACGACGGCGTGGAGAAGAAGGCCGTCGTCCCCGAGAACCAGGAACTCGCCCTCCCGCCGAGCGCGCGGGCGCCCCTGCCGCTGCCGGACAGCGCGTGGCGGGACGGCGCGCTCTTCGCGTGGCAGCCGCTCACGGCGACGCTCGCGCAGGCGGACGGCACGGTGCGGACGCTCAAGGCCGATCCGCCCCTGCCGCTCCCCGTGGCGGGTGCGTGGACGGTCTCCTTCCCGAACGGGTTCCTGCCGAACAAGCTCGCGCAGGGGCCGGATGAAACGGTCACGTTCGACCGGCTCGCCTCGTGGAGCGAGAACCGCAACCCCGGCGTGCGCTACTTCTCCGGCATCGCGACCTACGCGAAGACGCTCGACGGCGCCGACCTCGCGAAGCTGCGGACGGCGCCGGGGACGCGCCTTGTCCTCGACCTCGGCGACGTGCGCAACTTCGCCGAGGTGACGGTGAACGGCACCACCTTCCCCGTCCTCTGGAAGCCGCCGTTCCGCGTGGACATCACGGATGCCGTCCGTCCGGGCGCGTCCGCCGACCTCCGGATCCGCGTCGCGAACCTCTGGGCGAACCGCCTCATCGGCGACGACCGCGAGCACGCGGACGACTGCACGTGGCAGGGCGGCATGAAGGACGGCGTGAAGGAGATCGGCCTCAAGGAGATCCCGCAGTGGGTCAAGGAGGGGAAGAAGTCGCCGACCGGGCGCTGCACGTTCACGACGTGGAAGCACTGGGACAAGAACGACGAGCTGCTGCCGAGCGGCATCCTCGGCCCCGTCTACCTCCGCGCGCTCGTCCCCGCCGCGAAGTGAAGGCACGGCGCAGGGGCGTTTAAAAGCGCGCCGAAGGGAAGTCCCTTCGGCGCGCTTTTTGCCTGTGAAGCGGAAGGCGGCGCTACTTGATCGCCTGCGCGCCCTTGTCCTTCAGCGCGCCGAAGAGCTTGAGCGCCATCTCCCAGGGGTAGCGGTTCGCGTACATGTCGCACTGCGTCTTGATC
>CAKUCX010000042.1 GCA_934643865.1 uncultured Kiritimatiellota bacterium | reverse complement strand
GCGACGCATTGTCAAAAGTCAGGCAGAACTGGTACGTTTACTTTCGCGATGGTGCGTTTACTTTCGCGCGCAACGTCTTTTATTCGCTATGATAAACCGTCGATGGCGTCAAGAAATCACCTTCTTCATCCCATCGCGCCTTCTTCGCGCGCGATCCACGCCATGAAGAAATCGACGAAGCGTTGCTGCCGTACGGCAGAGATGGCAACCCCGCGCGGCACGCCCCACTGGGCCTCCGCCTTCCGTCGTGTGGCGGGTTCGCCGGGGCGAGCCGTGTGCGAACGACGTCTGCGCCATCAGGCACCCAACTCGTTTCAGAAGCCCAAAACTGGGGATGTTTCAGGGCGGAATCGCCATGCAGAGGCCCAATCCTCGCAGGACACCGCTCCATGACGGAGCCACGCCGTTCCGCGAGAGCATCATTTGGTGAACGTGACGAGAGAGGCTGCAGAGTCCTCGTCCAGGCGCGAAAGGACGAGTTCGCCGTTGCGGCATCTCCGCCCCCGGACGCATGGCGGGCGGCGCGCGCGGCCTTGTGGTATACTCCATGCAATTCAGAAGATTGCATGGAGAACACGCGGGATGCCCGTCAACTCATTCGACAACTACCCGATGCCCTGGAAGCCCGCGCGCGCGGACCTGGGGCCGGGGCCCCTCTACCTCGCGCTTGCGTCCGCGCTTGAACGCGACGTGCGCGCGGGCGCGCTGCCGCCGGGGACGCGCCTGCCGCCCCAGCGCGAGCTGGCCGACTTCCTCGACATCGACTTCACGACGGTGACCCGCGCCTATGGCGTCTGCCGGTCGAAGGGCCTCGTCTACGGCGTCACGGGGCGCGGCACGTTCGTCTCGTCTCTTCCCGGATGCGCGGACGGCGCGGCGGACGACGTCGTCGACCTCGGCGTCGTCCAGGCGTTCCCAGAGGTCGGCGCTTCGGCGCTCGTCGCGGCGGCGCAGGCGGTGCTCGCGCGCGAGACGGCGCGGCGGCTGTTCACCTACGCCGACCGGGAGGGCCTTGCCCGGCATCGCGCGGCCGGTCGGCGCTGGCTCGCGCGCTGCGGCGTGGACGCGCCGGAGGCGCGCATCGCCGTCTTCCCAGGCGTGCAGGGCGCGCTCTCGACGGCGCTCCTCTCCGTCTTCGGCGTGGGGGACGCGCTGGCCGTCGATACGTTCACCTACGCCAATCTCCTTGCGTTCGCGCGCCTTGCGGGCGTGCGGCTCGTGCCCGTCGCAGGCGACACGCAGGGGATGCTCCCCGCGGCGCTCGACGAGGTGGCGGCGCGGCGCGGCGTCGCGGGCGTCTTCCTCATGCCGAACTGCGCGAACCCGACAACGCAGACGCTGTCCGAGCGGCGGAAGGACGCGCTTGCGGACGTCGCGGCGCGGCGCGGCCTGCTCGTCCTGGAAGACGACGCCTCGCTGCGCCCGCCGGGCGCGCGGCGAAAGACGCTCTTCGCCCGCCTGCCCGACGCGACCGTCTATCTTTCTGGCACGACGCGCCTCCTCGCGCCGGGGCTGCGCGCAACGTACGTCTGCGCGCCCGCGCGCGTCTGCGGCCGCCTCTTCGCGGGCCTTCGCCATGCGGCCATCAAGGCAAGCGCGCTCGACGCCGAGATTCTCGGCGAGGTCGTCCTCTCGGGCGCGGCGGAGCGCGTGCTCGCGGCGAAGGCGGCGAAGGCGGCGGAGGCGAACCGGCTCTTCGATGCGGTTTTCGGCTGCGCGGAGGCGGGCGATGCGACGCGGCTCTTCCGGACGGTGCCGCTTCCGGGAACGTCCGGGCGCGGGCCGGAGATCGAGCGCGCGTGCCGCGAGGCCGGCGTGCGCGTCTTCCATTCCGACCGCTTTGCCGTCGCGCGCGGCGCGAAGGAGGCGTTTCTGCGCGTCTCCGTCAGTTCGGCCGGCGGAGCACGCCGCCTTCGGCACGGGCTTGAGGCGCTGCGCGCCCGGTGCGCGCAGGCGGGCGAGGCGACGGCGCGGTTGTGCCCTCCGCGCCGAACGTGGTAGAATCTAGACCGTCTCTCTTACCGAAAGGACAAACGATCATGCAGGAATACCAGAGGGCGCTCGTCGCGGCCTGGGCGGACTACGCCGCAGGCCGCATCGACGCGAAGACGCTCAAGAGCCACTCCGCCGGCTTCGGCATCTACCAGCAGCGCGACGGACGCGCGATGATGCGCGTGCGGCGCGTCGGCGGGCGCGTGACGGCGGACGACCTCAGGCACGCCGCCGACCTTCTGCGCGCCCACGGCGGCAGCCACGTCCACTTGACGACGCGCCAGGACTTCCAGCTCCACGGCATCCCCGCCGCGCAGGTCCCCGCCGCGCTCGACGCCTGCGAGGCCGTCGGCTTCCATTTCCGGGGCGGCGGCGGCGACACCTTCCGCAACACGCGCACGAGCGCCTATTCGGGCCTCCGCGCCGACGCCGTCTTCGACGTCGTTCCCTACGCCCAGGCCCTCTCGCGCGCCTTCGCCGCCTTCGACCGCGCCTACGCCCTCCCGCGCAAGCTCAAGATCGGCTTTGCGGACCGCCCCGCCGACCGCGTCCTCGCGCAGGCCAACGACCTCGGCTTCTGCGCGAAGACCGTCGGCGGCGCGCCTGCCTTCGAGGTCTTCGTCGGCGGCGGCCTCGGCTTCCGTCCGCGCCTCGGCTTCCGGCTCTTCGACGCCCTCCCCGCGACGGACTGCATCCGCCTCGCGAAGGCGCTCACCGTCCTCTTCGACGAACGCGGCTGCCGGACGAACCGCGCACACGCGCGCATCCGCTTCCTGCGCGAAGACCTCGGCGACGACGCATTCGCGCGCCTCCTCGCGGAGGCCTTCGCGCAGACGCCGGCGGAAGACGTCGCCCTCCCGCCCGTCGAGCCGCTGGGGAAGACGGCGTTCCCCGCCCATGCGGCGCCTGCCGCCGGCTTCGACGTCTGGCGCGCGCTCGCCGTGACGCCGCTCGCCCGGGGCCGCGCGGCCGTCCGCCTCTTCGTCCCCTTCGGGGACTTCACGGCGGACGAACTCGACGCCTTCGTCTCCGCGCTCGCGCCCTTCGGCGCGGTGCGCTTCGAGATCCTCCCGACGCTCGACCTCGGCCTCGTCGTCCCCGAAGAGCAGCTCGCGGGCGTGTACGCCGTAGTCGCGGCGCTCGGCCGCGACTACGTTGCGCGCAGCTTTGTCGGCAACGTCCGCACGTGCGTCGGCTGCACCGTCTGCACGAGCGGCGTCACCGACGCGCCCGCCGTCGGCCGGGCCGTCGCCGCCTACTTCGATGCGAAGTGGCGGCCCCTCGACACGCCCGAGAAGATCGCCGTCGCGCGCGCGCTCCTCGACGACGTGCGCATCAGCGGCTGCCCGAACGCCTGCACGTGCCAGCCGCTCGCGGCGTTCGGCTTCGCGGGGCGCAAGCTGGACGGCGCCGACGCCGAGACGGCCTACACGCCCGGCTCCGAGGACCCCGCCCGCCTCGGCGCGCCCGACGACGCCATTCCCCCGATTCCCGCGCGCGACGTCCCCGCCTTCCTCGAACGCCGGATGCTCGCAGCCCTCGCGCGCCGGCGGCCATGAGCCGCCGTCACCGCGCGGACCAGATCGAGCGGAGGGGCGTCGCCGTGAAAGAGGCGTCCGCGACGGGGCCGGTCGTCTTGACCGTGATGCGCCGCTTCGCGCGGTCGGGGAACGCCGAACGGAACGGCGCCGCGAGAAGGCCGTCCGGCGAGAAGGCCTCGAAGCCCACGCGGTCCACGTAGAGGCGGAAGGCGAGCGTGCCGTTCACGAGCGGCCACTTGACCGACTCGGCGGCGACCTTCCCGTGCGCGCCCATCGTGAGCATCTCGGTGCGCGCGTCCCACGCGAACGGCACGCCCCGCATGTCCCATTCGATCCGTGCGTCGGGACCGGGACGGCACGAAACGTTCACTTCGGCCAATTCGCCCGCGAAGTCCGCAAGCGGCACGGCGGGGCCGGCGCGCAGGGCGTCCATTTCCCGCACGGGACGGCGCGCGAGGCGCAGCCCCTCCGCCGTCCGCACGAGGTCGAGCTCCTGCGGGATGCCGAGCGCCTGGTTGAACGCGCTACGCCGATCGAGGGCGACCATGTTCAGCGTCAGCCACGGCATCAGGACGACACGCCCGTCCGGACCGTTCTGGAACGCCTGGGCGGCGTACCACGGCCAGCCCTTCGCGCCCGGCTGCCGCTGGTAGGTGGGAATGCGCTCCTCCACGGGCGTGAAGACCTTCCCGTCGAACGATCCGATGGCGGAGACGGCGTTCGCGCCCCAGAGAATCCACGCCGTCCCCTTCTCGCCCCGGATGCGCAGCTCCTCCAGGCCGGGACACTCGTGCAGGTACTGCTGGCGGCCCTTCGAGACGTGGTCGCCGTAGAATTTGCTCTCCAGCGTCCAGTCCCGCAGGTTCGGCGACGAGCAGATGTAGACGGTGTAGGTCCGATCCTCCACGCCGTGCGTGAGGCAGATCCACTTCTTCCCCTTCGCGTACCAGATCACCTTGGGGTCTGCGCCCGGCACGGCGCGCGAAAGCGGGTTCCCGGGCCAGTAGGCATAGTGCCGCCCGTCCGGCGCCGTCCAGGCGCAGAGGCCGGGACCGTATTTCACGAGGATGACGTGCGCATCCTTCCCGAAGCCCGCCGTGTTCTCCCGGTCCACCACGCCCGAGCCGCTGATGATGTCCCGATGGGGCGGCTCCGGGATGAGTTCCGCGCCGTGGTCCGTCCAGTGGACGAGATCCGTCGATTCGGCATAGCCCCAGTGCAGGTTGCCCCACCACACGCTGAACGGGTTGTGCTGGTAGAAGAGGAGCCACTTGCCGTCGCGGTAGACGAGGCCGTTCGGGTCGTTGAGCCAGCCCTGGCGCGGGGAGAACTTGAGCTGCGGACGGTTCGGCTCGTTGTAGAGGTTCGCCGCCTCGCGCGGACGGTCTGCCGCCTCAATCGTGGCGAGCGGGTCGTAGGAAAGCCCCGTGACGTCCATCTGGAAGGTGAGCGCCTGACCCTTGTAGGCGGAGACGTTCATCCACGCCCACCAGTCGGGATCCTTCTCCGGCAGGAGGACGTCCATCACGCGGATCGGCGCGCCGTCCGCGAAGACCGTGAGGCGTCGCCGCAGGCTGCCGGGCCCGCAGTTCCACATCGGGAAGAGGACGTAGGGCTTCGCGGCGACGAACGTGCGCGTATGGGCGGGGACGGGCGGGGCGGGCGGCGCCTCGTCGAACGTGATCGCGTCGACGTTGACGTGCCCCCAGCCCTCCCGCGCCGTGTCGACGACGCGCAGGCGCGCCGTGCGGCCCCGGAACGCGCGCACGTCGAACGAGGCGGGGTGGAGGGTCTCGCCGATGCCGGGGCCGTCGGCCGGCTCGTTCCAGCCCATCTGCGCACGGACGACCTTGCCGTCCACGAGAAGCTGCAGCTCGGCGCGGCCGGGGGCGCGGCCGCCGCCGATGAGGAAGTTGACGTAGGGCTTCGTGATCGTGAAGGCGGCGGAGGTGAGCGTACCCGTGGCACCGTCCCCGCCGTGGTAGGAGGTGATGAACGAACGCCCCCTGAAGCCGCCGACCCGCGCCTGGCGCGGCAGGGTATTCGTGACGGGGCCTTTCCCGAACGCCGTCCCCGTCGCCGTCCACGCCCCCCAGTCCGCACGCTCGAAGTCGTCGAAGGCGACGGGCGCGGACGGCTTCACCGCGCGCGGCGTCCAGATCGAGCGGAGGCGCGTCGCCCTGAACGATGCCTCCGTCACGCCCGTGCGCGCCGTGACGGCAAGCGACCGGCACGGCGGCTTGGGCCACGCCTCCGGCACGGCGGCCACGCGCAGGCCGTCCGCCGAGAAGATCTCCAGCCCCACGCGGTCGAGGAAGGCCTTGAAGGCGAGCCGTCCCCGGTCGAGCGGCCAGTCGAACGTCCGTCCCGCGACCGTGAGCGTCCCCTTCGCCGCGTCGTAGACGAGCGGCACGCCGCGCAGGTCGAGCGCGAGGCGTCCGTCGGACGCGACCGCGCAGGCGACGTCAATCTCCGCAAGCTCCCCGTCGAAGAGGGCGAACGGCACCGCCGCCCCGTCGCGCAGGGCGGCGAGTTCGCGCGCCGGCCGGCGCACGAGGCGCAGGCCCTCCGGCGTCCGCCGCAGGGACAGCTCCTGCGGCAGACTGAAGGCGTGCGTGAAGTCCATGCAGGGCCGCTTCGGCAGATGGTACCACGCCACCCAGACGGCGCGTCCGTCCGGCGCGTTCGAGAACGTCTGCGCCGCATAGTAGGGCATGCCCCCTTCCCGGGCGGCAACGACGCCCGCAAGGCGCGTCGCCTCGGGGCGGAACACCGCCCCGTCGAACGTCCCGACGGCGTAGGCGTTGTCCGCGCCCCAGAGGACCCAGGCCGTCCCGTCCTCGCCCTCGATCTTCAGCTCCTCCAGACCCGGGCACTCGTAGAGCCACCGGTCCTTCTTCGCCGTCTCGCCCCCCGTCACGGTCGAGCGCTTCGTCCACGTCTTCAGGTCGGGCGACGTGAGGATCCAGACGACGTGCCGCCCGTTCTCCTCCCCGTAGAGCGCCATCACCCACGCGCGCGTCGGCGCATGCCAGAACACCTTCGGGTCGCGGTTCCCGGGCGACAGCTGCGGGATGACGGGGTTGCCCGCGTATTTCTCGTACCGCCGCCCGTCGCGCGAAAACGCGAGGCACTGCGTGAACGGCTTCCCCTTCTCCCCGGCGGCGGTGTAGAGGAGGACGTGCGCGTCCTTCCCGAAGCCCGCCGTGTTCTCCCGGTCCACCACGCCCGAGCCGCTGAACATCATCCCCATCGCGTCCGGCGCGAGGACGGGCTTCCGCTCCTCCCAGTGGACGAGGTCCGTCGAGACGGCGTAGCCCCAGTGCATGTTCCCCCACTGCGTCCCCGTGGGGTTGTGCTGGTAGAAGAAGCGCCATTCGCCGTTCTGCCACGTCAGGCCGTTCGGATCGTTGACCCATCCGAAACGCGGCGTGTACCGCAGCTGCGGACGGTTCGGGTCGCGCGCGAGGTCCGGCTGTTCCGCGTAGGTGTACTTCCCGGGCCGCCGGCAGACGAGCGTGCGCCGCCCCGCGATCTCCGCGTCGAACAGCGTCGCGTCGGACTTCGCGTCGTACCACACGGCGACGCGCACCGTGTAGTCCCTGTCCAACCCCCGGACCTTCCCGATGGCGAAGTTCCCGCCGCGATGCGGTACTTCCTGGCGGTTGACCGCGTTGATTGTCCGCTCCTTCGCGGGCAGGCGCATCAGGATCTCCCGCAGCGTCTCGCGCCGGGGCGCCACGCCGTCCGCACCACAGTCCGAGAACTGGGCGCGCCGTTCAGCGGCGTCGACGCGCAGCTCCAGACGCGCCCCCTGTTCCGAGACGAACGTGTGCGCAAACGTCGCCCCCGCCGCGACCTCAAAGGTCCGCACGTCGCCGGGCGGCGGCGCCTCGGGCAGCCACTTCGTCCCGAGCCGCCCGTCCGGCTCGGCGACGAGTTCGCGCAGACAGAGCCAGCCGCCCCAGCCGTGGACGTGGTTGATCCACCCCGCGAGAATCCGCCGGTCGCCGTGCCAGGGCGCGACCATCGGCACGGCCAGCCCCTCGTAGAGGTCGTCGCCGCTCTCCTCCCAGGCCTCCCACGTGCCGGGCTTCCCGGACGCGGAGTGGTCCATCATGAAAAAGCCCTGGATGACGTAGGAATGCCCCTTCCACGAGAAGACGCTCGGACAGTCCCCGCGCGCGTGCTTCGTGTCGTCGGCGACCGTCCATCCCCCGAAGCGGTCGCTCCGCCAGAGGCGCACGTAGTCGGCGAGGCCGAGCGAGCCGTCCGGGCGGTTGTAGACGGTGGGATTCTGCGCGGCGGTGAAGAGGACGCCCGACTTCTCGAAGCGCAGACCGTCCGCCGACGAGGCGTAGGTGCCGCCCTGCGGCACGGCGGGCGCGAGGTCGGCCATGCGGAAAATCCCTTCCGCACCGCCGTGCGCGGCGCGCCACGCAGCCATCGCGGGCCCCGTCGTCTGCGCCCACGGCACGGTCCGCACGGTGTGGAGGCCGTAGGCGAGATGGTACTTCCCCTCCCAACGGAACGGCGTCCCCGTGCCGTGCGACTCCCACGGCGCGGTGAGCGCGAGCGCGGGATGCTCGAACCACTCCGTCAGGTTCGTGGTGGAGAGGTGCGCGAAGTAATGCGCCCCCCGCCCCGCACGCGACTTGTGGTGGCGGCGGTCGTAGAGGTAGAAGACGTGGAAGCGCCCACGGTCGAACCCACAGACGACATCCCCCACCCAGGCGTTATGGTCGTTCGGCGTCCAGTACTGGATTGGGCGCGTGACGGGGCGCGCGGCGGACGGCCCGTAATCCGCCTGAACGAGGTCCGACGCCGCGCCGAGACGGAACGCCGCCGCCCGCACGCGCGGCGAGAACGTCGTCGCGACGGGCTCCTCCGGCCAGGCCGCCGCGTACCACGGGAACTCCTCGTCGAAGAGGCCCGCGAGAGACAGTTGCCAATGCGTGCCGTCGTAGTTGAGGCGCACCTCCTCCTCGCCGAGGTCGCGCGGGACGGCCGCGAGCGGGATGCCGATGCGGGCGGCCGGACCGGGCAGCTTCGCCTCCAGGACGGGACAGGCCCCGTCCGCGCGGCTGAACGGCAGGTAGTTCCCCATGCCCCGGTCGTAGGCGAATCGTCCCGCCTTGCGCACGTACAGCTCCACGCCGCCGGGCACGGCCCACAGGCGCTCGTCCTCCCGTACGTCCGCGAGATCGACGCGCAGCGTCGCCTGGAAGCCGCCGTTCGTGACGGCCGCGCGCGACGCCGAGAGCCGCTCCATACGCAGCGCGCGGCCCGCCGGGACAGGCGGCGGCAGCGTCGCCGTGCGCCCGGGCGGCAGCCACACCCCGTCGAGCTGCGCGCCCTGCGCCGCCGTCACCGCGTTCGAGAGGACGATCGTGCGGTCGGCCCGCTCCGTCCACCACGCGGCCTCTTGGTCTGTGAAGTGGTTTTCGGGGCAGACGCGCACGGTGAACCCGCGCGCGTCGGCCATCGCCCCCATCGCCACCACGCCCAGCAGAAAAAGTCGCTTCATTCGTCCCTCCTCCTAGCGGATGATCAGCACCATGCCCGCCTGGGCGACCTGCGCCGTCAGCACGCCGTCCTTCACCTTGAACGAAACCTGCGCGGACGGCTTGGCGCCCGCCACCGTCCAGTCCGCAAGATGCTCCGTGCCCGCAAACGCCGTCGCCGCGAGGACCGGCCAGCGCGCCGACGCCCCCCACGCCTCGGGCGAGGCCGGCGGCACGAACGCCCCCGCGCCCTCAAGGCGCACCTCCCCTTCGACCGCAAGCGGCGTCGCCGCGCCCTCGACGACGGCGCCCGGCGCGAGGGCGAGTGTGCCCGCCACCGTCCCCGCGCCGGAAAGCCGCCCCACGACGCGCAGCGACCTGTCCGTCTGCGCCAGCTCGGCCGCCTGCCACCGCAGGACCTCCTCCTGCGTCAGCGAACGCGGGAAGAACGCCACCTCGTCCAGCCAGCCGGAGAAGGCGTTCCCGTTCATGGCCTTTCCGACGAAGACGTTCTTCGGCTGAATGTCCAGCTGGGCGAACACCTCATCCGAGGCCGTCACGCGGTTGTGGACCTTCCCGTCGTAGTAGGTCACGCGCGTCTTCGTCGCCTCGTCCCACGTCGTGACGACATGGTGCCACGCGCCGTCCAGGAAACCCGCCAGCGTCCCGTAGACGTTGAAGTTGTTCCAGTAGAAGTTGATTCCCAGATCAGGGTCGGTGGCCTCCTTGGCAAGCTTCGCGTGCGAAATGCCCGTGTAGGCCGCTTCGCCGCCGAAGTGGAGCCAGCCGATCTCACCGGAAGAGAGGTAGCGCGCCAGGGCCTTCTCGCGGTCGATGCGCACCCACGAGCCCATCGTGAAGGACTGCCGCGCGCGCGGCATCTCATCGGGGTAGGCGGCGAGCGTGAGGTAGGCGCCGTCCGCCAGGTAGAGGCTGCCGCCTGTTCCGTACGGCGATGCGTCCGAGAACGCCGGTTCGCCCGCCGCCACCTCAAGGTCGTGGCCGCCGGGGCCGTCGTTCTTCAGGAGGGCGTCCGCCGAGTTGAAGCGGTAGAGGAGGGCCGGCGCGTCCTGCGCCACGGCCACCGTCCCCTCCGCCACGCGGACGTCGGGGAGGCGCTCGAACGCCGCCGTGCGCGGCACGTGCCGCGCGTAGAGGGCCTCCACCTCGTCCGCCGCAAGGGCGCGTGCGACGAACAGCACCTCGTCGAGGAAGCCACGCATGTTCGAGCCGAGATGGTTCGCGCTCGCGCCGATGCGGAAGACGCCGCTCGTCAGCTGGCACGCATCCTGGACCTTCGTGTGGACCAGCCGGCCGTCCACGTAGGCGTGGCGCCTCTTCGCCGCCGCGTCGAAGACCTCGCAGACATGGTGCCAGGCGCCGTCCACGAGCGTCTCACAGGGGAACGAATGGTTGTGGTTGTTCCAGTAGTTGTGGTAATAGAAGCCGCCCACCTCGCACTTGACGGCCATCGTGTTGCCCATGAAGGACGAGCCCAAGCCGTAGCCCCACAGGCAGACCTCCGTGTTGGAGGTCATCGCGTCGCGCACGTCCGCCTCGATCTTCACCCACGCGCCCACGGAGAAGGCGTTCATGCCGACGGGCATCCGCTCCGGGAACACCTTCCGCTCCAGGTACCCCGTGCCGTCGAAGTAGAGCGCGCCGCCGCATACGCCGTTCGTCGCCACGGCGCCCGCGCCACCCAGCGCCAGGCCGTAGCCGTTCGGGCCTCCGTCCCTGCAGACGTCGTCCGCCTCGTCGAAGGAGTAGAACGCAACCGTTCCCTCCGGGACGTCGTACGCGGCGGGGACGCGGACGGGCGTCGCCGCAAGCGGCATGTCGAGCGCGACCGTGCCCTCGCCCGTCTTGTCGAAGTCGCCCGCGAGCGTCGCCGCGATCCGCCCCTCCGTCACCGAATTGGTCAGGGCGCGCAGGGCGCCGTGCTGGATCGTGCCGCCGTTCAGCTCGAACGCCGTACACGTGCGCGTCGCGCCGTTCAGGTCGAGGGCGCCGCCCGTCTCCACGACGACGCGCGTCGCAAGCGGCGTCCCGTCCGCCGCCGGGCCGGCCAACGTGAGCTGCCCGTCGCGCACGGTGAGCGTCCCGTCGACGGCGACCGTGTTCGTGACCGTGAGCGACGCCGAACCCTGCGAAACGAGGTTCAGCGCCCCCTCGATCCGGTAGCCACACGTCGGGTGGTCGATGGCCTGGTTGAGCGTGAGCGTCGGACACGCCTCCGCCGCCGAGTTGAGGAACGTCACCACGCCCGGCTTGGCGGCTTGTCCGTCCTGGCAGCCGCCGAATTCATTGTCGAAGCCGTTGAGGTCGACCGTGATCGACTGGGCGGCGTTCTGCGCGAAGACATGGGGCTGCGCCGGAAAAAAGACGTGCGCGCGCCCGCACACGAAGCGCGCGTTTCCCCAGCCCGTGAGCGCGCCCACGTCCGGGCACATCGCCGTGACGACGACGCGCGAGTCCGCCCCTCCGCCCGACCAGAGGCGGCCGCCGTTGATCTGGGGCGACGTGGCGAGGACGACGGGCGCGGATACGCTGCTCGCGGGCGAGAGAACGAGGTTGTCGGCAGGCGTGAAGCGCACGCCGACCAGCCGGCCCCTGATCTCCGTGCGCCCCCCAAAGGTCAGCTTCGGCGTCGGCGGATAGACATGGAGAGCGCCTTCCAGTACGACCGCGCGGCCGTTATGGACGGCGAAGACGGCGTTGCCGTTGATTTCGCTCCCGACCCGCAGCTCGTTCGCCAGCGTCGCGTCGACCTCCGGCTTCCAGCGGAGGCACGAGTAGACGCCTACGGACGTACCGTTCAGGCCGTTCGTGCAGGCGTAGATCGCCCCCGTGCCGAAGCCGCCGGCCGTCGTCACCTCCAGGATGCCGCGGTCAAGCCGCGTCGCGCCCGTGCGGGCCGTGCCGTCGCCCGCGAGCGTCACGCAGTCGTTCGCCGTCTCCAGCGCGACGCGCACCTCGCCTGCGCCCGTGAGCGCGCCCGCGAGCGTGCAGGTTCCGCTTCCGAGGAACGCCGTCGGCCCCGCGAAGGCGACGGGGCAGGCGAGCGTACACGCACCCGACGCAAGGGAGACGACCGCCTCGTCCGCACCGGCGAGGACAAACCCGCCCGCGCCGGACACCGTGACCGCGCCCGCGCCGAGGCGCAGGCCGCAAACCTTCAGCGCGCCGAGGTCGTGGACGAGGTCGCCCGTCGCCGCCGACAGGTCGAGAACCGTCGCCGGATCGTCCGCCGGCGGCACGGCGCCGCCCTGCCAGTTCGCGGACGAGGAGAACGCGCCGCCCGCCGCGCCCTGCCAGACGTAGGTTCCGGCCAGCGTCCCCAGGGCACAGGCCGCCGTCCACAGCAAAAACAGCTTCTTCATGTATGATTTCTCCTTCAAGACGAAAACATCTTATCACGATTTTTCATTTCCATGCGCAGTCCCGCCCGATTTCCGCGCGAAAGCTGCCTATGCAGCTTTCGCACGGCACGGATGTGCTATACTCGGCGTCATGCACAACGCCGAAGCCAAGTACCAGGCCATCTTCGAGGCGCTCCGCAACGAAATCCTCCTCGGGAAGTTCGACGGGCGCGCGCGCTTTCCGAGCGAGGGCCAGCTCACGCGCCGCTTCTGCGTCTCGCGCCCCACCGTCACGCGGGCTCTCCTCGAACTCAAGCGCATGGGGCTTCTGGAGGGCCGGCCGGGATCCGGGACCTACCTGACCCGCGCGGCGCGCAACGCGACGGGCTTCCTCGGCCTCATCGTCCCCGGCCACGGCACCGCCGAGATCTTCGCGCCCATCTGCGCGGAGATCGCGCGTGCGAGCCGGGACGCAGGCTACACGACCCTCTTCGGCGACGTCTCCGCGCGCGACCCCGCCACGCGCGTCGCCCAGACGCTCCGGCTCGCCCGCGACTACATGGCCCAGCACGTCGCGGGCGTCTTCCTGGAGCCGATCGAGCTCGCGCCCGGCGCGGCGGCGGCGACGCGCACGATCCTCGACCTCTTCGACGCCCGCCACGTGCCCGTCGTCCTCCTCGACCGCGACATCCTCGCGCCGCCCGCCCGCAGCGCCTACGACCTCGTGGGCATCGACAACGTGCAGGCCGGCTGCCGCCTCGCGCGCCACCTGATCGACCGGGGCGCGCGCCGCCTCGCCTTCGTGGCGCGGCCCGGCTCGGCCCCCACCGTGCGCCTCCGCGCGCAGGGCATCGCCGCGGCCGCGCTGGACGCCCGCCTCCCCTGGTCGCCCGCGCACGTCCACGCCGTCGAACCGGACAACGCGCGCGCCGTCGCCGCGCTCTTCCGCCGCAAGGCGTCGCGCCCGGACGCCGTTATCTGCGCGAACGACGTCACGGCCGCCTGCTTCGCGCGCACCTGCGCCACGCTTGGCCTCCACATCCCCCAGGACCTCCTCCTCGCCGGGTTCGACGGCCAACGGATCAGTGCGTTCACCTCGCCCCCGCTCACCACGATGCGCCAACCCTGCGAGCTGATCGCACGGGCCGCCGTGCAGACGCTTCTCCAGCGGATCCGCCAGCGCGACCTGCCGCCGCGCCAGGTCCTCCTCGACGCCGAACTCGTCCCCCGCCTCTCCACGCGGGACTAGTCGTCGAGGCCAAGCTCCATCTGGCCCGAGAGCGTGAACTTGCGCCCCTTCTCAAGGGACGGGTCGCTCGTGTCGTAGACGACGAACTTGCAGGCGCCGAAGCGGCGCACGAGTTCCGAGCGGACGTAGGCGGAGACGGCCCGCAGGTTGCCCGGGTCGTCGTCCGAGAAGCCCACCGCCACCTGCCGCCGCGCCCCCACGCCGCCCGTGCGGCGCATCGTGCGGTAGAGGTGTTCCACGAAATCCCGGATCGCGAACTCCTTCGCGAGTTCGGGCCGTTGCTCCGAGGACGCCTCGGCGAGCCGCGCGCCGAAGTCCGCGTCGCCCGCCATGCGCGCCTTGAAGCCGGGGTTCGTGACGGCGTGGTAGCGGCACATGGAGAGGAAGTAGTCCAGCTCCTCCGCGTCCGTGCCGAACGTTTGCACCTTGTCGAAGCAGTAGCGGTAACCGCGCAGGTTCGTGAGCATCTCCGCGCGCTCCGACGGCGTCAGAACCTCGTCGACGAAGATCTTCACGGCCTCGCGGATCGTGGCGGCGGCATGGCCGCGCGCCGTGACGATCGCGAAGATGCGCCCCTCGCGCAGGGTCTTGCGCAGCGTCTGGAAGGACGGCCCCGGGGAGGCGCCCGCCCGGATGCGCGCGAGCGCGGCGCGCGTGTCGCGGATGAACGCGAGGTCGGCGACGGCCGCGTCCGGCGCGTCCTGGAAGTCGCGGAACGCCGCCGCGCGCCCGCCGTCCTGCGGCATGCGGTAGTGCGCCGCATCCGTGCGCACGAGCGCGAACGTCCCCGTCGAGACGCTGACCGGGCGCCACGCATCCTCGTCATCCGCGCGGTGTTCGAGGTAGATGCGCGTGGGCATGTGGAGGATGTTGTCGTCCCAGTCGAAGATGTAGTACTTGAAGTCGCGCCCCGCGACGTCCACGTTCACGGGCTTTCCGTCGATGATCTCCATGGCCGGGGAACGTCCTTCCTACACGCTGACAACGCCGGAGAGCGTCCGGTCGTGCGGCTCCACGGGCAGTGCATCCACGATCTGGAAGACGTGGGCGACGCCGAGCGCCACGGCCCCGGGCGCGGCCTCGCCGAGCAGGCGGTCGTACCAGCCGCCGCCGTAGCCAAGGCGCCCGCCCGCGCGCGTGAACGCGAGACCGGGCACGATCCACACGCCGATGTCCGCCGGGGCGACGGGGCGGACCTCCGCCGGCTCGCGGATGCGCGACGCCCCCTCCACAAGCGGCGTCGTGTTGTCGTAGGCCCCCAGCACATAGCGCGCCAAGGCCGCATCCCAACACGGCACGGCCACCGTCACATCGGCCGCCCACAGGGCCGCGACGAACGGCGCGAGGTCGAGTTCGTGCGGCGCGGCGAGGTAGACGGCGAAGGGCCGCTTCGCCGCGAGGGCCGCCCGCACGTCGGCGCGGGCGAGGAGCGCCGCCGAGACAGCTTCGGACGCCGCCGCACGCTGCGCCGCCGTGAGCGCGCGCCGCCGTGCGCGCATCGCCGTGCGGATCTCGCCCTTCGCCCTCATGGCACGGCGAAGCGCGTAGCGATGTCGCGACCGAAGACCTCGTGGCGCCAGCCGTTCGCGAGGGGGTTCGCCGCGTCGTCCGGGTTGTCCACGAACGCCGTCACCGCCGCGCGATTTGCGACGACGGCGGCGTCGACGTGGACCTCGGCCGCGCGTTCGCGCAGGAACACGACGGCCTCCTTCGCCGCGTCCAGCACCTCGGGGAGGTAGTTCGGGCGGGGATCGTCCGGCCACGCCGCCTCGGGTTCGTCCTGCGCGGCGCGCAGGGCGGCGGCGAATGCGGCCGCGAGGGCGTCGCGCTGGCCGCCGCTGCGCAGGCGGTGGCGGAAGCGGAGGCGCGCGGCGACGGTTTCGCCGGAGGCGGCCATCTCCGCGAGGGAGGCATCGTCCGCGAGCCACGTCTTCGGCAGGTTCCACTCGCGCGCGCGCAGTTCGCGCACGGCGGCGAGCGCGCGCAGGAAGGAGAGGCCCCGGCGGTCGAGGTGGACGCGCCCGCACTTCACCCGCGTCCAGACGGTCGCGGGGTCGGGGTCGCCGTAGAGGGCGGGGTCGTCGTAGCGCGCCAGGTCTTCGTCGAGCCAGGCGCGCGTGCCGAGGGCGTCCGCGCGCGTCAGCAGTTCCGCGCGCGCCTCGCCGAGGTAGCGCACGTCGTCGAGCGCGTAGGCGACCTGGGCGTCGGTGAGCGGGCGCTGCATCCAGTCCGTCGTCGTCTCCGTCTTCGCGAGGCCCACGCCGACGGCCTCCAGAAGGAGCTTCTGGAGGGAAAGGCCGGCGGGGAAGCCGGCGAAGGCGGCCGCGAGCTGCGTGTCGAAGACGTTCACGGGCTTCGCGCCCGTGTAGTGGCAGAGGTGGTCGAGATCCTGGTGCGCGTCGTGGAGAACCTTCACGGTCGCCGCGTCGCGCAGGAGGTCTGCGAGCGGCGCCGTGTCGAGCGCGAGGAGGCAGTCCACCGCCCAACTCGTCCCGTCCGCCGCCCCCAGCTGCACGAGGGCGAGCTTGGGGCGGTTCGTCGTGCGCCAGACGAACTCAGTGTCCAGCGCGGCGAGGCCGCCGGCCCGGAGGGCCGCGCAGGTCTCGCCCAGCGCCACGGCGTTGCGGATCATCCTACTTCGCCGTATCGTCGATCCAGAAGTGCTGGTTCGGCTCCGGCGGCACGTAGCCGTGCGTCGAGCCCTGCACCCACCAGATCTTCTTGTTACCGGGGATGTTGTTGTACATCTTGGCGAGGCCCGTCGGGGGGCAGCAGTAGTCGCCGAGGCCGGCGCGCGTGATGACGGTCGTGCAGGTCTTCGGGATGCGCTTCGCGAAGTTCGCCGCGTCGTAGTAGCCCATCGCGTCCGTCCAGGGGATGTACCAGCCGTCGCTCGCGAGGTTCTGCGCCGGGTCCTTGCGCAGCTTGCCGCTCGTGTACATGTCGCAGCACCAGGTGATGCCGCTCTCGGCGCGCGTGAGGCCCTCGCCGCAACCCGCCGCCCAGATCGTCTGCAGGCCGCCCTGGCTGCCGCCGGAGGCGATGAGGTCCTTCCCGTTCCACCCGGGCAGCGTCTTCAGGTACTGGAGCGCGCGCTTCACGCGCAGCACCATGCCGTTGAAGTAGGCGACCTCGGGGTCCTCGTTCTGCTTCGCGTCGAAGGCGTAGGAGCAGTCATGCGAGCGGATCTCCCAGCGCAGCGCCTTGCGGTCCGCCTCCGTCGCGCCGAACGCGGGCAGCTTCTGCCCGTGCGCGTTGATGTTGAGGACGATCTCGTTGTCGCGCGCCCAGCCGGGGGCGTCGTGGCGGCAGGTGTCGCCGCTGTAGCCGTGCGTCTCCAGACGGCAGGGGAACGTCGCGCCCTGCTCGACGGCCTTCGGCACCGAGAGGTAGCCCGTCACGGGACGCAGGCCCGCGCAGGCGATCTGCACCGCGTAGAGGCGCGCCTTGGGGTTGCTGCACGGCAGCTCGATGCGGTCGGCCTTGATGGGCACGAGCTTCAGGCGGTCGGCCTGCTTCGCCCAGAAGGCGTCGAAGTCCTTCGGCTCGGGGTAGGAGACGAGCTTGTCGATCTGCACGCCCGCGCCGCCGTCGAAGAAGATGCGGCGGTCGCGGCGCTCGAACTCGTTCTGCGCGCGCTTGCCCTCGGGCGTCGTCGTGTCGCCCGTGTACTTCTTGCGGTAGACCTGTCCCTTGCCGTCGACGAGCTGGGCGCGCACGCGCACGAAGCCGGGGCGGTCGAGGGAGGTCTTGACGACGACCGGCTTCGCGAGGTCGGCGGGCACCTTCTCGCCGCACTTCTTCCCGTCGTCGCCGAAGCGTTCCCACTGGATGAACCACTGCCCCTCGGGCAGCTTCTTCACGCCGTCCAGCTTGAGCGTGAACGTCATCGGCTCGCCCGGCGCGTAGTCGATCGCCCGCTTGTCCGTGGCGCCGCGCAGGAGGCCGTTGTCCAGTTCGCCCGCGAAGACGGCCGCCGCCGCCAGCGCGAACATCGAAAACATCTTCATTTTCATCCTGTTCCGTTCCTTTCAGTTTTGACCTTGTACGACATCTTTCCGGCGCGGCGCCCTGTCCGTAAGCTCCAGCAGGTCCCGAAGCGACTCGACGGCCTCAGGGGCCGCCTCCGCCCGCAGCTGCGCGCGCGCGGCCTCCGCCGCCGCCTTCGCCGCCTTCGCCTCGTCCTGCGCACGGGTACACGCGGCCGCCGCCTCGTCGCGCGCGCGCGCCAGCGCGGCCTTCAGGCGCGCGGTTTCCGCCCGCAGCGTCCGCACGTCGTCCTGCGCGCGCGCCAGCGCGTTCGTCGCCGCGTCGCGCGCATCCGCCAGCGCCGCATGCGCCGCGGCGGCCTGGGCGAACCGCGCCGCGCACTGGCCATGCTCGGCCGCAAGCCGCCCCTCGCCGATGCGCGCGACGGTCGCCGTCTCCCGCAGGCGCGCGTTTTCCTGCCAAAGCATCCAGCCGAGCCAGCCGCCGCCCGCGAACGCGGCCAGCAGCGCAAGCGCGGCGACAACACAGAAGAACGTCTTCACGTGGACACGACCTTGCCAAGATGTGAATCAGGTGGCGGGCGTCCCCGCGCCGGCCGGCGCGAGGGGCGAAAGGACGCCGCCGCACTTGCCGGGCTCGCCGGCGAAGAGGACCATGCCCTCCGAGACGCCCACGCTCATCTTGCGCGGGGCGAGGTTCGCGACGAAGAGGACCTCCTTGCCGACGAGCGCCGCCGGGTCGGGGTACGCGCCGCGAATGCCACTGAAGATCGTGCGGTGCCCGAACGCACCGCAATCGAGATCGAACTTCAGGAGCTTCGCGCTCTTCGGGACGGTCTCGCAGGCGACGACGCGGCCGATGCGCAGGTCGAGCTTCTCGAAGTCCGCAAACGCGACCTCGGGCTTAAGGGCGGGCTGAACGGGGGCCGCCTCGGCCTTCGGCTCCGCGCGCGCGGCCTTGTTCTTCGAGGCGCGGCTCTCGTGGGCGACCTCGCCGGAGTCGGCGGGCTTCACCTTGGCCTTCTCCACCATCGCCTCGACCTGCTTCGCGTCGATGCGCGTGGCGAGGTACTCATACGTGGAGATCGTGGCGTTCTCGACCGTCCGCGCCGCGTCGTCCCAGGCATAGGGGGCCTCGCCGAAGAGCGCGGCGGCCTTCTCCGCGTAGACGGGGAGGATGGGCTTCAGGTAAATCGCGAGGATGCGGAAGACGTTGAGGATCGCCGTGAGCGTCGTGCGCGTCGCCTCGGCGTCCGTCTTGACGGTCTTCCAGGGCTCGCGGCGGTCGAAGTACTCGTTCGCGGCGTCGGCGATCCGTGTCACCTCCACGGGGACCTGCGAAAAGCGGCGGTCTTCATAGTGGCGGGCGATCGCCTCCGCGCGGCCGCGCGCGAGGGCGACGAGCGCGGCACCCTCCGCGTCGAGCGCCCCGAGGCGGCCTTCGAGGTTCTTGTTGAGCATCTGCGCGCCGCGCGAGGCGAGGTTCGTGATCTTGCCCACGAGGTCGCCGTTCACGCGCTGGACGAAGTCCTGCAGGTTGAGGTCCATGTCGTCCGTCGTGCCGCCGAGCTTGCAGGCGTAGTAGTAGCGGAGCGCGGCGGCGGGCAGGTGGTCGAGGTAGGTGCGCGCGTTCACGAACGTTCCCTTCGACTTCGACATCTTCTCGCCGTTGACGGTGAGGAAGCCGTGGACGAAGATCTTGTCCGGCTGCGCGAAGCCGGCGGCGTGGAGCATCCCCGGCCAGAAGAGGCAGTGGAAGCGGATGATGTCCTTCCCGATGAAGTGATAGCGCTCCGCCCGGGGGTTCTGCCAGTAGTCCGCAAAGTCCTTCCCGTTCTTCGCGCACCAGTTCTGGAGCGAGGCGAGGTAGCCGATCGGGGCGTCCACCCACACGTAGAAGTACTTGCCGGGATGACCGGGGATCTGGAAGCCGAAGTACGGCGCCGCGCGGGAGATGCACCAGCCGCGCAGGGGCTCGTTGAACCATTCGAGGAGCTTGTTCGAGACGTCGCTCGTCGTGTGTTCGGGAATCCACGTGCGCAGGTAGCCGTGCTGGGGCTCCAGCTCGAAGTAGAGGTGTTCGGAGTCCCGGACGACGGGCGTCGCGCCGCACGTCGTGCAGACGGGGCGGCCCAGCTCCTCGGCGGCGTAGGTGGCGCCGCACCGGTCGCAGCTGTCGCCGTACTGGCCCTCCGCGCCGCACTTGGGGCACGTGCCCTTCACGAAACGGTCGGGCAGGAACATCTTGCAATGTTCGCAGTAGAGCTGCGGCGTCGTGCGCGTCGTGATGCCGCCGGACTTCTCCATCGCGGCGAAGAACTGCTCGGAGAGGGCCTTGTTCTCGGGCGAGTTCGTCGAGTAGTAGTTGTCGAAGGCGATCTCGAAGTCCGTGAAGTCCTTCAGGTGCGCGGCGTGGCTGCGGGCGATCAGCGCCTCGGGCGTGATGCCCTCCTTCGCCGCGCGGATCATGACCGGGGTGCCGTGGGTGTCGTCGGCGCAGACGTAGACGCAGTCGTGCCCGCGCATCTTCTGGAACCGCACCCAGAAGTCGGTCTGGATGTACTCCACAAGATGCCCCAGGTGGATGTCCCCGTTGGCATACGGCAGGGCGGACGTGACGACAATGCGGCGCTTCTCTGGCATGTACTCGAATCTCCTTCGGAAAAACGCCTTTAGTCTACCACAACCGGAGCCTTGACGCCAACGCGGAATCGGGGGACTCAGGCCCGCGCGAGGGACACGTCGAGAAACGCGCCGTCGCGGTTGGAGGGCACGGAGAAGAGGAACTTGCCGCGCTCGGCGCCGGCCATGAGCGTATGCTCGTGCCCCGTGAAGACGCCCACGAGGTTGGGCGTGGCGAGGACGGCGTCGCGGAAGGCGAAGGTGGAGGGGCTCTGGCGCGGGGCCCACGTCTCACGGCGCTCGACGGCCGCGTAGGGGTCGCGGGCCGCGCCCCAGTCCGGGTTGCCGCAGGTGAAGAGCCCCCATCCCGGCAGCCAGAGCGGGATGTGCATGAAGAGGACGGTGGGGTCGCCCTTGGCGGCCTCCGCCTTCCAGAATGCGAGCTGCGCCTCGGAGACGTGGTAGATCGAGTTGTCGATCGCCACGAACCGCACGCCCTTGACCACGCGCGACGACATGAAGGGGTCGCGCCCCCGGTAGAGCGGCGCGAGGCGCTTCGGCGCCCATTCGGCGCGCTGCGCCTCATCTGAGCCGGGGACGCCCTCGAAGTGCCAGTCGTGGTTGCCCGCCACGTAGTACCAGTCGAGCCCTGAGGCGCTGAGCTGCGCGGCGAGGTAGTCGACGTTGGCGAGCGTGGGGAAGCTGAGGTTGTCGCCCACGAGCAGCAGAAGGTCGGGGCGTTCGGCGCGGGCCTTCGCGAGCATCTTCTCGAAGGGTTCCCGAGGCGCCGGCCACTGGGCCATGCGCTTGTAGAAGTCCGCATAGGCGGCGTCGCGCGCGTCGTGGAAGGCGAAGTGCGTGTCGCCGATCACGAAGAGGCGCAGGTCGTGCGCGAGGGTAGGGACGGTGAGGCGCACCGCATTCGCCCCTCCGCCGGTGAGGGCGAAGGACGTTGCGCCGCGCGCGGAGCATGGCGCCGGGCCGCCGCCGAGGGCGCAGCCCGTCGTCGCGAGCCCCGCCGCCGTTCCGAAAAATGTCCGTCTCGTGATGTCCATGCCTTTGTCTCCGTCTTGCCGTCTTGCCGCAGCACATTCTACCATATTTTCCACACGGACGATTCAAGGGGAGGGGCGTCCGACAGTCGGACCTGGTGCGTGAGGCCGGGCGCGCGCGAGACGCGCGCCCCTACCAACGTCGGGGTCCTTGAGCGTCCATGATCACCCAACACCCGCCCCGATTTGACAGACCACCCCTTTTTTGGCAGACTTTTGCACACAAGGAGAACGACATGAACAGACGCGAATTCCTGAAGATGGGTGCGGGTGCGGCGGTTGGAAGCGCCCTTGCGGGGTGCATGACGGCGAAGGCCGGGAAGGGGCCGGTGGCGCCGGAGGGCGACATCCGCGCGTTTCTGGTCCATCTCGGCCACAACATGTGGTGCGACTGGTATCCGGAGGGGTTCGACACCTCGAAGATTCCGGACGGCCTGCCCGACAGGGAGCTGATCTGCCGCGACGACATCTGGCGCAGGGTGGTCGACCACGTGGCGGCGAAGGGGCTCAATCAGCTCGTCGTCGACGTGGGCGAGGGCGTTGTCTTCCCGCGCCATCCCGAGCTCGCCATCAAGGGCAGCTGGCCCGCCGGGAAGCTGGCCGCCGAGGTTGACCGCCTCCACGGGCTGGGGCTTGAGGTCATCCCGAAGCTCAACTTCTCCACGACGCACAGCGGCTGGATGAAGCACTACCGGCGCATGGTCGGCACGCCCGCCTACTACCGCGTCTGCGAGGACTGCCTGAGGGACGTCAGCGAGATCTTCGGCTCGCCGCGCCTCATCCACATCGGCTGCGACGAGGAGGACGGCGTGTGGCACGTCATGCAGTCGAAGAAGCGGCAGTACGTGGTCGTGCGGCGCGGCGAGGTCTGGAAGCACGACTTCCTCCACCTCGTCCGCACGGTCGAGGGGCTGGGCGCGCGGGCCTGGGCGTGGAGCGACTACGGCTGGGAGGAGCCCGCGTTCATGGCGTGGTGCCCGAAGAGCGTGCTGCTCTCGAACTGGTACTACGACGAAGCCCACGGCGGCTTCGACCCGAAGACGAACAAGACGTCCGACCGCGTGCGCCTCCGCCAATACTGGCAGCTGGAGGAGGCCGGATACGACCAGGTCCCCTGCGGCACGAACTGGGCCGGCTGGAAGCGCCAGAAGGAGAAGGTCGGGGCGGACGACGTGATCGGCAGCCTCGTCAAGACCTGTCGCGGCTGCATCTCGAAGGAACACCTCAAGGGCTTCCTCATGGCGCCGTGGGCCGCGTGCGACACCAAGGCGAACGAGGCGAAGCTCCTGAAGGGCGTCGACCTCCTCGCCGCCGCGCTTGCCTAGCCCCGCGTTCCCCCTCCACCCGGACGGGCCGGTGCCCGCCAGTATGCTATACTATTCGCCATGAACAACGACAGCAACATCCGGCCGTGCGCGTGGGCGCTCATTCCGTTTCTCGTCTTCGCCGTCTTCTACGTGGGGCTTTCCGTGTGGGCGAACGACTTCTACAAGGTGCCGATGACGATTGCCTTCCTCATCGCCTCGGCGACGGCGCTCGTCTTCAACCGGCGCATGACGCTGGAGCGGAAGGTGGACGTCTACGCGGCGGGGATGGGCGAGACGAACATCATGATGATGTGCCTCATCTTCATCCTCGCCGGCGCGTTCGCGAGCGTGGCGAAGGGGTCGGGGGCCGTGGACGCCGCCGTCACCCTTGCGCAGTCGATCGTGCCCGCGCGGCTGATGGTGGCGGGCGTGTTCCTCATTTCCTGCCTCATTTCCCTCGCGATCGGCACGTCGTGCGGGACGATCGCGGCGGTGAGCCCGATTGCGCTCGGATTCGCGGCGCCGCTCCAGCTCTCCCCCGCGCTTCTGCTGGGTGCCGTGGTGGGCGGGTCCATGTTCGGCGACAACCTCTCGATGATCTCCGATACGACGATTGCCGCGACGCGCACGCAGGGGGTGCGGATGAAGGACAAGTTCCTCGCGAACTCGCTCGTCGCCTCGCCCGCCGCCCTCGTGGCGCTCTTCGCCTATGCGATTGTCGGCGCGTCCGCCGGCTCGGTCGAGACGCCCGCCGTCACCTGGCAGCACTTCGTGCTTGTGCTGCCCTACGTCCTCATCCTCGTCCTCGCGCTCGTCGGGCTCAACGTGATGCTGCTCCTCTTCGCGGGGACGGTGCTGGCGGCCGCGATCGGCGTGGCGCTCGGACGGTTCGACACGTTCGGCGCGCTCGACCTGCTCGGCAAGGGGACGCTCGGCATGAGCGAGACGCTGATCGTGGCGATCCTTGCGGGCGGCCTCTTCAAGACCATCCAGGCGAACGGCGGCATCCTCTGGCTGACCGAGAAGATCGCGAAGCTCGTGCGCGGCCCGCGCTCCTGCGAGTTCGGCATGGGGGTTCTGGTTGCGCTCGTCAACTGCTTCACGGCGAACAACACGGTGGCGATCGTCATCGCCGGCCCCATCGCGAAGGCGTGCTCGAACCGTTTCAAGGCCGATCCGATCCGCATGGCGTCCGTGCTGGACACGGTGTCCTGCATCGTGCAGGGCGTCATCCCCTACGGCGCGCAGATCCTGATCGCCATCGGCATCGCCAAAGGCGCCGAGGCGGCGGTGGGGTCGTTCGAGCTGATCACGTGCCTCTACTACCAGCCGCTCTTGGCGCTGGCGGTGCTGCTGTCGCTTGTGCTGCGGCGTTCTGCGGACGAGGGGCCGAAGCCTGCGGCGGAGACATGAGGATGGACGTGGCAATCGACGCATCCTGGAAGGCGATCCTCCAGGAACAGTTCGACAGCCCCTCTTTCGCCGCGTTGGCGCAGTTCGTGCGCGCCGCCTACGCGAAGGGCGTTGTCTATCCCCCGGGGCGCTTCATCTTCGAGGCGTTCAACCGCACGCCCTTCGACAGGGTGAAGGTGGTGATCCTGGGGCAGGACCCCTATCATGGTCCCAATCAGGCCCACGGCCTCTGCTTCTCGGTGCCACCCAGAATCGCCGTGCCGCCCTCGCTGTTCAACATCTACAAGGAACTTGAGGCCGAATACGCGGCCCCGTTCCTGAACCGGAATGGCGATCTCTCGGCCTGGGCGAATCAAGGCGTCCTGCTTCTCAACGCCACGCTGACGGTGAACGCCGGGCAGGCCGGAAGCCACCAGGGGCGCGGCTGGGAAACGTTCACGGACGCCGTGGTGAAGGCTCTGTCCGAACGCCGCGAACACCTCGTCTTCATGCTCTGGGGGTCCTACGCCCAGCGCAAGGGCGCGGTCATCGACCGCGCCCGGCACCTCGTCCTCGAAACGGCACATCCCTCGCCGCTCTCCGCCTACCGCGGCTTCTTTGGCTGCAACCACTTCCGCCGGGCGGACGCCTACTTGCAGTCCCACGGCCTTGAGCCCATCCATTGGTAGGCGCCGCCGCAAGACGGCCGCTTCCCGCTTCCGGCAAGCGCGACCCGCAGCGCCCGGCATTTTCAGGAACAACCCCTCAAGCAAGAACTGGACGAGCGGCTTGTCCCCTGCACACGCAGTCCATCCATCGTTCACGGGGCGGGGGCATAGGCGATCGCCGCGCGTTCGGTCAACACGCAGGGGGAATCGTACACGGGCACGTCGATAAACGTGACGCCCGCCGAATGGGCGATCATGTTCTCACGGGGAAACACATAGACTCGCCCCGTGAGCAAATCCACCCATACAGGGTCCTTGGAAGTGGCGCGAGAGCGTATCCACCCAGCGATCCCAGGCCCTGAGCCCATCCTCCGTGGTGGGGATGCCGCCCGAATAGGCGGGCGCGGCGAGACGCTCCCTGTGCGCACGTGAGGCCAGGCATCCCCACCAAAACGCGCATGGGCGTGCGAGAAAACAGATCTTCCGCCTTTTTCATCAAGAAACAAGCGGAAGACGAATGGTCGGACCGAGGGGATTTGAACCCCTGACCTTTTGCACCCCAAGCAAACGCGCTACCAGGCTGCGCTACGGTCCGGCGAATGAGAATCAGTATACCACAATCGTCCGAACGGGTAAAGGGGACATTTTCAAAAGAACGGGAAGGGAAGCCTCTCCCGTTCCTCATTGCGCGTCATCCTGATGCGTTCTCCCTAAATGTCTACACCAGCAGCTCCCTGATCGCGGCCACCGCGTCCGCCGGGGCGACGACCTTCATCGCCTCCTTCGGGTCGCGGCGCGCCTTCACCTCCACGCCGCCCCTGGCGAGGCCCTTCGCGCCCACGACGACGCGCACCGTGAAGCCGATGAGGTCGGCGTCCTTGAACTTGACGCCGGGACGCTCCTCGCGGTCGTCCACAAGCACGTCGATCCCCGCCGCCTCCAGCTGCGCCTCCAGGTCCGCCGCGACCTTCGCCACCGCCTCGTCCTTCGGGTCGAGGAGGTCGATCACGACCTGGAACGGCGCCACGGCGGCCGGCCAGACGATGCCGTCCTTGTCGTGGCTCTGCTCGATGACGGCCTGCACCGTGCGCGAGACGCCGATGCCGTAGCAGCCCATCACCATCACCTGCTCCTTCAGCTCGTCCGTCTTGTAGACGGCCTTGAAGGCGTCCGTGTACTTCGTGCCGAGTTTGAAGACGTGTCCCACCTCGATACCGCGCCTGATGGCGAGCGGCTTGCCGCAGCGCGGGCAGATGTCGCCGTCCCGCACGACCACGAGGTCGGCGAAGTCCGCGTCCGCCAGCTTCGTGTCGCGCGCGAGGTCCACGTTCTTCAGGTGGACGTCGTCCTTGTTCGCGCCCACGATGCAGCCCCTCGCGCCCCTGAGCGCCTGGTCGGCGACGATGCGGAGATCCGCCGACGCCGGCTTCACGGGGCCCACGCTGCCCGCGTTCGCGCCGCTCGCCCTGAGGACCGTCTCGTAGTCCGCGAGCTCCACCTTCTTCGCGCCCAGGACGTGCCGGAGCTTCACGTCGTTCACGTCGCGGTCGCCCGGCACGCACACCATGACGGGCACGCCGTCCGCGCAGTAGACGAGCGACTTGACGAACGCCGCGCCGGGGACGCCCATGAACGCCGACACCTCGTCGATCGTCTTCGCGTTCGGCGTCGCGACCGCCTCGGCGGCGGGGCACGGCGCGTCGGCGCGCGGCGGCGCCTGCCGCCCGGCCTTCTCCAGGTTCGCCGCATAACCGCAGCCGCCGCAGAACGCGATGCCGTCCTCGCCCGCATCGGCCAGCACGTGGAACTCGTGCGAGGACGTGCCGCCGATGTCACCCGTGTCGGCCTCGACGGGACAGGCCTTCAGGCCGCAGCGCGCAAAGATGCGCGTGTAGGCATCGAACATCGCCTTGTAGCTCGCGTCGGCCGCCTCCAGGGACGTGTCGAACGAGTAGGCGTCCTTCATCAGAAACTCCTTCGAGCGCATGAGGCCGAAGCGCGGGCGGATCTCGTCGCGGAACTTCCACTGGATCTGGTAGAGCGTGACGGGCAGCTGGCGGTAGGAACTCACCACGTTCTTCGCGAGGTCGGTCACGACCTCCTCGGCCGTCGGGCTCAGCGCGTAGGCGTGCTGGCCGCGGTCCTGCAGGCGGAACATCCCCGGGCCCATCGCCTCCCAGCGGCCGCTCGTCTTCCACAGTTCGGCCGGCTGCAGGATCGGCATCACGATCTCCTGGGCGCCCGCGCGGTCCATCTCCTCGCGCACGATCTGCGCCACCTTGTTGAGCGCGCGTGTCCCCAGCGGGAGGTACGTGAAGAGCCCGCCGGCGACCTTCTTCACGAGCGAGGCGCGCACAAGCAGCTTGTGCGAGTCGATTTCCGCGTCCCCCGGGTCCTCCCGGAGGGTCTGAATCATCATCTTCGTCCACTTCATGGATGCATCTCTTTCCGTTCCGCCCCTTCCGGGGGCAAGTAGAGGGGGAGTTTACCATAATCGGGCCGAAAGCGCAAAATCGCCCGCACCTGCTCGGCTTTGCCGAAGCCGCGTTGCCCGCGCGCCCGTCAGTTCTTCCGCGCGCCGAGCGCCTGCACCATGTAGGGCCAGTAGGCCCTCGTGTACACCACGCAGGAGTAGACGTTGAGGGCGATGAGCCCCGCCTCCACTGCATAGACGGACGCCAGCAGCACGCCGTTCCAGCCGGACGGCGCCAGATGGTGGAAAGCCAGATAGGCGTAGATATAGCCGGCCGCCAGGAAGGAGAGCGCCGTGCGCACCTTCCCCAGCCACATCGCGCCGACGTCGGCGCGGTAGGCTGCGGCGACGGCGCGGAGGAACGTCACCCACTGGTCGCGGAGAATGTAGAGAACCGTGAAGGCAAGCATCACGAGCGCATGCGCCGCCGACTCGCCCTGCGCCCCGATGAGCCAGAGGAGCGTGGGGAAGCTCACGATGAAGAACACCTTGTCCATCAGCGGGTCGGCGAGCTTGCCGAACGTCGAGACCACCCGCCACTTCCGCGCGAGCTTGCCGTCGTAGAGATCCGAAATCGCGGCGCACGACAGAAAGGCGCATGCGGCGACGGCCCATCCGGCTCGCGCCCGCCACTGGGCCAGCACCGCGCAGGCCAGAAACGCGAAGATGAGCGGGACGCGTGAGAACGTAAGCGCGTTGACGAGGCAGGAGTGGAAGCGCGAACTCATTGATCCCGCGCGCCGTCCTCGCCCGCTTCGCCTTCGGCCTCCTGGCCCAGCGCCTCCACCTCCGGGACGTCGGCGTTGAGGTCGCCTTCCATGCGCTCCAGGAGCGCGGTGATCTTCTCGCCGACGTCGGCCTGCCGGCGCACGAAGTTCTTGACCTCGTCGACCTGCACCTTCGCGAACGCAAGCGCCGCCTGCAGCGCGTCCCGGCGAAGCGCCATCTGCTCCAGCTCCTGCTCCAGCTGGTCGATGCGCAGCTCGGCCTTCTGGAGATGACGGCGCGTCGCGAAGAGCTGCTTGAGGATCTCGCCCGGCTCGATGTCGAGATCGTCGATCTTCATGCCGTCCGGAATCGGCACGAGCACGCTCTCGCCGCAGTTGACGCAGTTGATCTGCAGCCCCGCGCCGCGATAGTCAATGGCGAGGTTGTGGCCGCAGTGCGGGCAGTCGAAGACGATGTCCGTGTCGCGGATCTCCGTTTCGGGCAGTTCGCCCTCCGCCGGAACGTCGGCCTCGTCCCCGGCCTCTCCGGATGCGCGCGCATCATGTTCTCTAAGCTCTTCTTCGGACATTGCAGACCTCCTCGAATTTTCCATCAGTATAAAATAAAGAAGGACGGAACGCAAGTTCTCGCCCCTTTTTTTTTGCCGCCGCACCCGCCCGTGTCCTCGCCGGACCTTCCCCCGGGAAGCAACAGGGTACAGACCTTCACCCTTATCCCGATTTTTCGGGGCAGTTTATCCCGATTTCCCGCCCGACACCAAGAGACACTGGGGGAAAGTATTTCCGGGCCTCCCGGGAAACGTCTTGGACTCTCTCCGCGCAATTCCGCCGCCGCGAAGTCCGCGCCCTCCGGCCGGTCAACACGGAGCGCGCGGAGACGCGAAGATTGTCTTCCAATGTTGGCGCGCGATTTCACTTCGGAACGACTGCGGCGGGAGGGCCACAATTGCCGGACGCATCACGCCGCGCGCCGCGACGGCTTTCAGGTAAGATGCAGCTTTCAAGAGAGATTATTACGCAGTGAAATCTCATTACGTCCCGACCATTGCGTCACTGCTTGCCCTGCCGAACCCGTCACGCCGCGCGCCGCGACGGCTTTCAGGCAAGATACGGCTTCAAGCAAGATTATTACGCAGTGAATTCTCATTGCGTCCCGTCGGCCTTCTGCTAGACTGTGCGGCGGCTAAGGAGGGGGAAGGCATGGCGGCGAAATCGGAAACGGCGTTGCGGGGGACGGCGACACGGCGGCCCGCGTGCCTGTGTCGTTCCCGATGTCGTCTCCGTGGGCGCGGCGCGCCGGGGACGTCGCGCCCTACCATGGGTGCCATGGTGCGTGTGCGGGCATGGTGCGTGTGCATGGTGCGTGCATGGGTGCGGGCATGGCGTGTGCATGGTGTGCATTGTGCATGATGGTGGGGGCCGACGTCCCCGGCGGCCCGCGTACACGTGTCGTCCCCGATGTCGTCCCCGTGGGCGCGGCGCGCCGGGGACG
>CAKUCX010000041.1 GCA_934643865.1 uncultured Kiritimatiellota bacterium | reverse complement strand
CGGTCTTGTCGATGTAGGTGAACCCATATCGGACAAGGTTGTCGAACGTGTAGATGTCGGTCGCGAGCTTTTCCATGTTGGCGAGTATACCACATTCCCCAGCGTCACGGCGGCCTGATTGGATAAGGGGAACCTGTAAAATCCGACGGTGTACCGAGCGGGGCCCTGCGGAAAGCCGCGCGACATGGTACACTATCGCCGCACATGGCCCAGGAAGGAACCATCGAGCGGACGCACCGCGACGGCATCCCCGTCGAGATCGCCCGAAAGCGGATCCGGCGCATCAACCTCCGCGTCGGCGCGGACGGCGTCGTGCGCCTCTCCATTCCCGCGCGCGGCGCGACGCGCGCGGAGGGTTTGGCGTTCCTAGAGGCGAAATGGGCGTGGGCGCTGAAAGCGCGGCGCGAAGTCCTTGCGCGCGCGCGCGACGCCGGCGCGCCCCCTGCGGCGGCCGACCTCGCGGCGCTGGAGGCGCTTCTCCGGGAGCTGAACGCCGTCTGGGCCGCGCGCCTGGGCGAGCCGGACGTCGCGTGGCGGATCCGCCGCGTCAAGTCCCTCTGGGGAAGCTGCCGCTGGCGCACGCGCACCCTCACCTACAACGCCGAGCTTGCGCATGCGCCGCGCGAACTCGTCGAATACGTCGTCGTCCACGAGTTCACGCACTTCGCCGTCCCCAACCACGGGCCGCGCTTCTGCGCGCTCATGGACGCGCGTCTGCCGGGATGGAAGCTCCTGCGCCGTCGCCTCAACCGCCGCGCGTGGGCGTCCGCGCCGTGATTTTTGAAAATTTATCCGCATTTCGCCGAAATCGCCCTTGCGGACGGGGCGTCGCAATTGTATAATGCGGTCATCGGCTCGGTTGTCGCGCGGGAGCCCGCGCGCCGAAGCCGCAAAAAAGGAACACACAATGGCTACAACCAAGAAAGCTCCTGCCAAGAAGGCCGCCGCGAAAAAGCCGGCGCCCGCGAAGAAGCCCGCGCCTGCCAAGAAGGCCGCGCCCGCGAAGAAGCCCGCGCCCGCCAAGAAGCCGGTGCCCGCCAAGAAGCCCGCGCCCGCCAAGAAGGCCGCGCCTGCGAAGAAGCCCGCGCCCGCCAAGAAGGCCGTCGCGAAGCCTGTAGCCAAGAAGGTGTGTGCCCGGAAGGCCTGCGCGAAGAAGGCGAAGTAGGCCCTTCCACGCAGAACGCGCAGTCCTCGGCCCTGCGGCGGGTCGGGGACTTTTTTTGCAAATGGGCGGCCCGTACCGACGCGCTACGCGGAACGGCAGACCTGCTCCAGGACGTCCGCGACGCGCGCGGCGGCGTCCGGAACGGAAAAGGCCTTCATCGCGCGCGCCTTCTTCGCGAGGTCGCTCGGATGCTCGATCCGGTAGAGGATGTAGTTCGCGAGCGTGCGCGGCACAAGCGCGTCCTGGGCGCCTTCGTCGGCCGCCCCCCGCTTCACGAGCGCCTGCGCGTTGAAATGCTGGTGGTTGCGCACCGCGCCGGGAAGCGGGATGAGGAACGCGGGCTTGCCGACGCGCGCGAGCTCGAAGAGCGTCGAGGCCCCCGCGCGGCAGATGACGAGGTCCGCCGACGCATAGGCGCGCCCCATCTCGCGCTCGAAGGCCTGCACGCGCGCGGGGATGCCCGCCGCCGCATAGGCCGCCTTCACGTCCGCCTCGTCCGCCGCGCCCGTCTGGTGGATGACGAAAAGCAAGGGCGCGCCGGCCTGCTTCTCAAGCTCGCCCTTCAGGAGGGCGATGGCCTGGCTCGCGAGCTCGTTCACGCGGTGCGCGCCCTGGCTGCCGCCCGTCACGAAGAGGCAGAACGCCTGCTCGGGCACCTCGTCAAAGCGCGGCTGCCCCACGATCTCCTCCCGCACGGGAAGCCCCGTCAGGACCGTCTTGCGCCCGCGCAGGCGCTCTTTCGTCTCCTCGAAGGAAATCGCCACCTTCTGCGCGCTGCGTTCAAGGAACTCGACGGCGCGTCCCGGCACGGTGTTCGCCTCGTGGAGGACGACGGGGACGGAGTAGGCGCGGGCGGCGAGAACCGGCGGCAGGCTCGAATAGGCGCCCATCGCGAGAAGCGCATCCGGCGCGAAGCGCTTCATCTCGGCGCGGCAGCGCAGGATGGAGAAGAGGTTGGCGAAGGCGTTGCGCACGCGCAGCTGCCGCGCCCCCGTCGAGAAGACCGCGCCGTCCCAGGCCGTCATCGCCGAACGTTCGACGGCGCGCCCGGACGACCAGACGACGACCTCGTGCCCGCGCGCGCGCAGCTCGCGCGCGACGGCCAGCCCCGGAAACGTATGCCCGCCGGTCCCCCCGCAGGCGACGATGAATTTCCTTGCCATTGAACTAGAACCTTGAAGGATTGAACATGTGAAGTCGAAAAGCGCGGTCACCAGACGGAGACGGCGTCAAGCGCGTCCCGGAAGATGCGGCCCGCCGCCGCCTCGCGTTCGTGGCGGCCGGCGCTACCGAGGACGACGACGACCGCGCGCCGCCCGCCGCGCGCGCCCGTGAGGGCGATCGACGAGCCGGAGGCCCTCGTGTAGCCGGTCTTGAGCCCGTCGCACCCTGCAACGGGCCGCGCGTGGCCGTCCTTGTCGCGGCTGCCGGGCAGGAAGTAGTTGTGCGTCGCGAGCGCGAGCGGCGCGTCCGCGCCCGTCGTGACGGTCTTCGTCACGGCCGACGTGAAGCGGAGCGCCCCGTCGATCCGGACGACCGCGCGACAGAGCTTCGCGACGTCGCGCGCCGTCGAGGTGTCGAAGCCGCGCGCCTCCTTGATCCCCGGCGGGAGGCCATTCGGCGACTCGTAGCGCGTCGACGCCATGCCGAGCGCCTTCGCCCGGCGGTTCATCCGCGCGACGAACGCCCGCACGAGGTCCTGCACCGGCGCCGCAGCGGGAACGGGGCCCTTCCCGCCGCCATGGATCCAGGCCGCGTGCGCGGCGAGCGCGACGGCGCCGTCGTTCGCGCTCTTGACCATGAGCGCGTAGAGGAGGTCCTCCACCGACATCGTCTGCCCCGGCTGCAGGTCCACCTTGCTCGGCTCCATCTTCGCCGCGTAGGCGCTCCCGGCGACGCGGTCGGCGAGGGCGTAGCGGCCCGCCTGGACGTCTTCCAGGACGAGCAGGAACGTCATGAGCTTCGTCACGCTCGCGGGGAAGGCCGTGCGGTCGGCGTGGTCCTCGAAGAGGACGCGCCCCGTCCCCGCGTCAACCGCGATCGCGCCGCGATAAGGCGCGAGCGGGCCCGCGCCCTTCGGCGCGGGCTTGCCCGTCTGCGGCGGCGGCCCCTGCCGCGCGGCGGCGGGCGCCTTCCGCGCCTTCGCGCGCGGCGCGGCCGCGACGCCGCCAACCAGCACCACGGACACCAGAACAAGCAGAATGCTACGCATAGCTGTGCATCCCCGTGAAAAGGCGCGAGAGGTTGATCCATGTCAGCGTGAGAAGGATGAGGACGGCCCCCGCCGCGAGGAACGCGCGCGCCGCGCGCGGCGAGAGGCGCGGGCGCAGGTGGAAGTACGCCGCGTAGACGAACCACGTCGCGAGCGACCACATCTCCTTGGGGTCGAACTGCCACCAGTGCCCCCAGCAGACCTTGCCCCACGCCGCGCCGAGGACGAGCCCGACGGTGAGCAGGAAGAAGCCGAGCGGCACGAGCCGCCGCCCCGCGCCGAGCGCCGCGCGCACGAGCAGGATGTACCCCAGCACATAGGCGCCCACGTGCGGCACGAAGAACGGGCTCTGGAGGGCCGGCATGAGGCGGCGCACGCGCCCGTCCATGACGAAGAGGACGGGAATCAAGACGAGCGTCAGCAGCGTCGCGTCGATGGCCAGCGCATGGCGCTCGCGCCGCGCGCAGAAGGTCAGGACGGGGATGACCGCCGCCGCGCACATCAGGAACTCGTAGAGGTTCTGCATCGGCGGATGCCCCGTCGCGAGGCCCCGGTGGACGAGCATCGCGACGGCGCCGGCGAAGGCAAGCGCGTAGAGCCCCCACGCGACGCGGCCCCAGCCAGGCGGCGGCGGCCAGGCGGCGGCGTCCGGCGGCTCCCGCGCGGGCGGCGGGCGCCGGAACGGCGTCCACGCAAAGCCCAGCGCGCCGAGGAGGAGGAGAAGCCCGCCCGCCGCCGCAAACGGCAGGCCGACGTCCTTCACGCACAGAAGAACGGTGAAGTAGAGCGGCGCGCGCGTATGCGGGTTCTCCAGCTCCTCGTAGGAACTCTGGTAGACCCACCAGCCGCACGCGACGAGCGGATGGTTGACGGAGATCGTGACGGGCGCGCGCGGCGCGCCGTCCGGCTCGATCTCGGCCTCGCACCGGTACTGCCGCACCGTCCCCGTGTCGTCCCAGCGGTCGATCGCGAACGCGCGCACCGAGAGGTTGAAGCCCTCGGCGGACGGACCCTCCGCGACGCGGCCCGTCTGCCCCGCCCGCAGGCGCAGGTAGCCGTCCGCCGGCCCGCAGCAGGCGTGGTAGAGCCAGCCGCCGAGCGCGAGTGCGAAGCCCGCATGGAGCGCGACGAGCGACCACCGCCGCCGGACGCGCGCGCAGGCGAGCAGCGCGAGGAGCGCGCACGCGCCCACGGCGAGGCGCGGGAGGCCGCGCCGCATCGCGGCGAGTGCGCCGTCCGCGCCCATGCACGCAAGCCCCACCGACAGGGCCGCGCCGGTGAGCAGCAGCAGCGCCGCCGCGCGCCGCCCCGTCACGCGCTCCCACAGGCGCGTCACGGCGCGAGCGCCCCCGTGAGGTCGCGCGCGGCGGCGAAGCCCTGCCGCGCGCAGTAGGCGGCGATGCCGTCCACGACGCGCGCCGCCGTGGAGGGATCGGTGAACGTCGCCGTGCCGACGGCGACGGCCGTCGCGCCCGCGAGCAGGAACTCGATGGCGTCCTGCGGCTCGTAGATGCCGCCCATCGCGAGGATCGGCAGGCGCGTGCAGGCGTGGACGTCATAGACGGCCTTCACGGCGGCGGGGTGGATGCCGCGCCCCGAGAGGCCGCCCGTGCGGTTGCCGAGCACGGGGCGGCGCGTCTCAATGTCGATGACCATTGCCGGAATCGTGTTGATGAGGGCCAGGGCGTCCGCGCCGTTCTCCTCGCACGCGGCGACGTAGGGGCGGAAGTCCGGCACGTTCGGCGCGAGCTTCACGATGAGCGGCAGCGCCGTCGCCGCGCGCGTCGCCGCGACGACCCGCGCAAGCACGGCGGGGTCCTGCCCGAACGTGTGCCCGCCCGCCTTGACGTTCGGGCAGCTCACGTTCATCTCCAGCGCCGCGACGGGCGCGCCCACGTCGGAGAGCCGCCGCGCCACCTCGCCGTATTCCGCGATGGAGCCACCCCAGATGTTGACGATGAGCGGCGGCACGTTCTCCGCGCCCACCGCCGCGCCGACCGTCCGCACGTAGTGCGGCACGATGTGGTCGGCGAAGGACGCGACGCCCGGCCCCTGGAGCCCGATCGCGTTCACGAGCCCGCCCGGCACCTCCACATGGCGCGGCATCGGGTTGCCCGGCCACGGGTCGAGGCGCACGCCCTTCGCCGTCACCGCGCCGAGCCTCGCGTAGTCGAGCGCGCCGACGTATTCCGAACCGTAGCCGAACGTGCCGCTCGCGGTCGCGACGGGCGTCTTCATCCTGAGGCCGCCCAGATCCACGCTTAAATCGACCATACAAGCTCCTCCGCCCTGAAGACCGGCCCGTTCACGCAGCAGCGGGCGTTGGAGACCTCGCCGTCCGGCAGGCGCACCTTCTGGATGCACGCGAAGCAGGCCCCCACGCCGCACACCATGTGGCGGTCCATCGAGATCCAGCCGGGGCGCCCCGCGTCGAGGGCGCGCTGCGCGACGGCCTTGAGGAGGCCATCCGGCCCGCAGGCGAACAGCTCGAACAGCGCGTCCGCCCGGCGGAGGGCCGCCAGCTCCGCGTCGAGCGGCTCCGTCACGAAGCCCTTCGCGCCCGCGCTGCCGTCGTTCGTCGCCGTGCGCACCTCCACGCCGAGCGCGGCGAAGCAGTCGAGGGCGAGCAGGTCGTCCTTCGTGCGCCCGCCCACGAACAGGACGGGCTTCAGGCCCGCCGCGACGAACCGCCGCGCGAGGAAGTGGAGGGGCGCGACGCCGTAGCCGCCGCCCACGAGGAGTGGCGCGCCCGTACACGCCAAGGGGAAGCCATGCCCGAGCGGGCCCTCCACCTTCACCGCGTCGCCCGCCTGCGCGCGCGCAAGCGCCTCCGTGCCGCGCCCCACGACCTTGTAGAGCAGCGTCACGCGGCCGTCCGCCGCGTCGAACACGCTGAAGGGGCGGCGCAGGGCGCTCGCCTCCAGGCCCGGGACGCGCACGTGGACGAACTGCCCCGGCGCGAGGTCCGCCGCCAGGCCGGGCGCGTCCAGCACGAGGAACCGGTAGCCCGGCCCCGCGTCCGCGTGCAGCGCGATTCTCGTCTCTTCGTCTCTCAGCATGGCGCTCGTCTCCTGTACCCAACGTCGATCAAATGCCTTTTCGGCGCATTATACCACAAGCGGCCTGCCGGCGCGCGTCGGCGAGGATGTCGGCCTCGCCCGGGACGACGCCCCCCTCCATGAGCACGCGCCCCGCGCAGACGACCGTGTCGATGCAGGAGGGGTCGGCCGCGTAGACGAGGTCGCTCGCGCGGTTGAAGCCCGGCACGAGCGGCGCGGCGTCGGGGTCGAGGATCAGGAAGTCGGCCGCCGCGCCCACGCGGATCTCCCCGGCGTCGAGGCCGAACGCCGCCGCGCCGCCGCGCGTCGCGAGGCGGAGGACCTCCGGCGCGGGGGCGACCGAGGGGTCGCCGCTCTCGATCTTGGCGACGAGCGCCGCGCACTTCATCTCCGCGAACATCGAAAGCGCGTTGTTCGAGCATGCGCCGTCCGTTCCGAGCGCGCGGCGGCATCCGGCCGTGCGCGCATAGGGGAAGAGACCGCTCGCGAGCTTGAGGTTGCTCTGCTGGTTCTCCACGACGACGGCGCCCGTGTCGCGGATGACCGCGATGTCCTCGTCCGTCAGGTGGACGCCGTGCGCCATGACCGTCTTCGGCCCGAGCAGGCCGCAGTCGAGCAGATGCCGAACGGGCGTGCGCCCGCCGTGTTCCGCGCGGCAGCGCGCCACCTCCTCCCGCGTCTCGGCGACGTGGATGTGGACGAAGCGGTCTTCCGCGCGCGCCCGGTCCGCGATGCGCCGCAGCGTCGCCTCGCACACCGTGTAGACCGCGTGCGGGGCGAGCGTCGTGAAGACGCGGCTCGACGCATCGGACGGGAGCGCTTCGAGCGCGGCGTTCGCGGCGACGTTGCGCGGGTCGTCCACGCCGGGGCCGCCCGTCTCGATCGTCTGCATCGAGACGGCGCAGCGGATGCCCATCTCCTCCGCCGCGCGCGCGACCATCGGCGCATGCCAGTACATGTCGTTCGCGAAGACCGTGCCGGAGCGGATGAGTTCGAGGATCGCCAGGCGCGCACCCGCGTAGACGCGCGCCTCCGTCATGTTCGCCTCGGCGGGCCAGATGTGCTCGCGCAGCCACGGCATGAGGGCGAGATCGTCCGCGCAGCCGCGCAGGAGGTTCATCGCAAGGTGCGTATGGCAGTTGTAGAAGGCCGGGACGACGGGGCGCGGGCGCGCCCCCGCCGCGTCGGCCGCCGGGGCGAGCGCGGCGATGCGGCCGTCCCGGACGGCGAGGTCAACCGCGCGATCCTCCAAAAGCAGATTCCTGAACGTCATCGCCCCTCCTTTCCCCTGGATGCCCCTGACCGGGATGCGGGGACGCGCACGCCGACGGCCTCGCCCGTCGCCTCCAGAAGGAGCGTCGCGGCGATGCGCGCGGCGGGGATCCCCGTCAGGCGCGCCAGCGCGCGCCGATAGGCGGCCATCTGCGGGGCGTACGCCTCGCCCATGCGCCTGGCGAACGCCTCGGGCGTCTCCTGGGGGGGCTTCGCGTTCGTCTTGAAGTCGTAGAGGGTCGCCGTGCGCGACGCGCCCGTCCCCGTGAAGACGACGCGGTCGAACCGCCCCGTCTCCCAGCGCGCGCCGTCGAAGATCTCGTAGCTCCGCTCGCGCCAGACGGCGGCGTCCGCCGAAGGCTTCACGAAGGCCGCGCGGAAGGCCTCCGGCAGCCTCGCCGCCTCTTCCGCGTCCGCCCATTCGATCCCCTCGTAGGCCGCATGCGCCTCGACGCCGCGCTGCGCCGCCGCGCCGCAGGCCGTGTCGAAGAGCGCCGCAGCCCGGCCCCGCCCCTCGGAGCCCGCGTGCATCTGCGAGGGCGAGACGCGCGCGACGCAGACGCGCGCGCCCTCGGGACGCCACGCGGCCGGCGGCCTCGGTCCGCCGGCCTTCGCGGAGAACGGCGGGGCGGCCCCCGCCTCAAAGAGGACGCGCGCCGCCCCTTCGTCCCGGGGCGGGCCGCCGCAGACGGCCTGCTCGACGAGGGTGCGGAAATGGACCCGCCCGTCCGGGTCGACCGGCTGGACGACGTACAGCGCCTTCCGCGCGCGCGTAAGCGCCACGTAATACGTCCGAAGCGCCTCCAGCAGGCGTTCGTCGCCCTGCTCCGCGACGACGGCGGCAACCGCGTCGTTCATCGCCGCCACGTCGTCCGGGACGTGCGGCAGCACCCACGCGCGGTTCTTGCCGTAGACGACGCCCTTGTCCTTCGGGCGCACGATGCTGCTTCGCGGGCTTTCGCAGATCGGCACGAAGACGCGGTCCAGCGTCAGCCCTTTCGACCGGTGGATCGTCAGGACCCGGATCACCTTCGAGGAGGCCGCCCGCGCGCGCCGCCCCGTCGCCGCCAGGAAGCGCGCGAAGCCGTCCACGCCGAAGTCCTTCGGGCACCGCCGCTCGTAGGCGACGCCCGCGCGCACAAGCGCCTGAAGGCGTTCCCGCGACAGCGCGTCAAGCCCCTCGGCCGGGCTCCCCAGGCGGCCGCAGTAGTCCTTCAGCGTGCGCGCGAGGCCGCTGCGCGACAGATCCGCCGCCACGCGCCGGGAGACGGGCCCCGCCGCGGCGGCATCGGGGAAGAGGATCTCCCGCACGGGCAGAAGGCGGTTCACGGTCTCCCAGGCGAACGTGTCCTCTGGGTGGTCCGCCAGCTTGAGGAGGCACAGGACGGCCTGCACGGCCGGCACGTCGGACACGGCGTTCAGCCCCTCCCAGACGACCGGGAGCCCCCGGGCGCGCAGGCATTCGGCCACGGCCGTCCCCTCGTCGTTCTTGCGGACGAGGACGCCGATCTCTTCGGTGCTGCACGCGCGCGCATGCGCGCGCCAGACGGCCTCGACCTGCTCCGCCAACGCGGGCAGCAACGCCTCGACGCCCTTCCTGTCCGGCGTGGACGCGCGCGGCACGCCGACGACCTTCACGTGGTCGTTCGCCTTGAACGCCCCGTCCGCGTCCCGCTCCGGCTCGTGGCGCTTCCAGCAGTCCTCCGCCAGCCAGCGCGCGAGCGCCGGCCGGCGCGCCGCCGGAAGGACGCCGCCGCGCAGGAGATTGTCCGGCCCGAACACGGCGTTCACGAAGTCGCAGATGTTCTTCTGGTACCGATGGGAGACCTTGGCGTCCGCAATCCGTCCGTACGGCGCGCACGTGAAGGCCGGCCAGCCCATCATCGCCTTGAAGGGCGCCTCGTCGCCGCCGCGCCAGGCGTAGATGGCCTGCTTGAGGTCGCCGACCGCGATGACCGTCCGCCCGCCCCCCTGGTGCGCGGCCGCGCTCACGAGCCGCTCCAGGCACTTCCACTGCACCTCGCTCGTGTCCTGGAACTCGTCGAGCGCCCAGTGGTCGAACTGCGCGTCAAAGCGGAACTCCAGGTTTTCGAGGGCGAGCCCCCGCTCCGTCCCCTCCTTCGCGGCCGAGAACTTCGTGAAATCGCCGAACGTCAGCTTGCCCGTGCGCCGCATCTTCTCGTTGTAGACGCGGTCGATCTCCGAGAAGAGGCGCAGCTTCGCCTCCACGACCTCCAGCTGGCGGCGAAGGAAAAGGCGGACCATGTGCCGGACGCCCTCCCGGATCGCCTCGGCGCCGGCCGCGCCATACTCGAAATGGCGCACGCCCCCCCCGTCCGTCGTCCAGCCGAAGTCCGTCGCCGTCGGATTCCGGGCCAGGTGCCTCATCAGCTCGCCCGCCTTGGTCGCGGGGAAGACGGGCTTCGTCCCGTCGTATGCCCGGAGATGCTTCAAGAAGCCCGCCGCCGGGTTGAAGGCCCCCTCCGCCGCGACGGCCGAGACGTCCGGGCACGGGCCCGCCTGCCGCACGCCCAGTTCGTCCGCCATCGAGTCGGCCGTCCACGCCCGGCTCTCGGGATGCGCGAGGATGAACGCGCGCCAGCCCTCGAAGTCCATCATGTAGTCCAGCGCATGCGCCAGCACGCGCGGCATCTTCCCGCCGCGCGCCGCGCGGAAGGCCGCCATGAAGCCTTCGGCCTGCTCCGTCCGCGCCAGGACGTCGCGCATCGCCCGCTCGACCGCCTCCCGCTCGCCGGCCCCGTCGAGGACCTCGACGGCGTTCTGGAAGCCCAGCTCAAGGGGGAAGTTCCGCACGATGCGCAGGATGAAGCTGTCCAAGGTCGCAATCGCACCGGAATGCTGGGCGTCCACGACCTTCCTGAGCAGGCCCGCGAACAGCCCGCGGCCCCACGCGGGCGCCTTCCGGCGGGCGATCTCGCCGCGCTGCGCGTCCGAAAGGCCCTCTTCGAGATTCCGCCGCTCCGCCTGCGCCTGCGCATCGCCGGACGCCGCCTTCCAGAGGCGCTCCAGGATCTTCGTGTAGATCTCCTGCGCCGCGGCGCGCGAGAACGTCAGGGCGACGATGCGCTCCGGCGCAACGCCGTCGAACAGCATGAGGCGGATGTAGCGCGTCGCAAGCGCAAACGTCTTGCCCGTGCCGGCCGACGCGCGGATCAGCAGGTTCCCCTCGATCATGCCAGCGCCTCCAGCTTCGCCTCCTGCGCCTTCAGCCAGGCGCTCCGGCCCTCCCCCTCGCCCTGGTCCCGCTCGGGCGAGAGGAGGACGAGGCCGGCGAAATCGTGCAGCGCGCATCCCGCCGCCGCGCGCGGCGGCCAGAAGACGTTCTCCGTGATGCGGCGCATCGCCGTCCGGGCCGTCTCAAGCGCCAGCTCGCGCAGCTCCAGCAGCTTGACGGCCTGCGCGGGCGGCTTCCGCCCCCCGAACGGCAAGGCCGAGCCGTAGGGCTTCACGTTCTCCGCGTCCGCGCCCAGGACGAGGTAGCAGTAGTCGACAATGCGGCCTGCGAACGTCCCGGGGTCGTCGACCTCCAGGCATCTGCCGTAGAGCGGCAGCTGGACCGTCAGAAGGCGCGTCCGCACCCCGGCCGCGTCCGGCGGCGTCGTCGGCAGCCCCAGGCGGTCGGCGAACGCAATCTGCTCGGCCGAACGCGCGCGGACATGCGACGCGGCCTGGGACGCGTCGTCCCACGTCTTGTAGTCGACGAGGCGGAACTCCTTCCGGCCGTCCGGCCCGACGCGGCAGTCGATGCGGTCGACGCTGCCCCTGACCTCGACGTCCAGGTCGGCGAACGGCTTGACCTGGAACGTCCGCTCGGCACGCGCGCCCACGCGCCAGCCGTCGGCCGCCCATGTCGCCTGCACCTTGGCGAACGCCTCCAGCCGCCCCCTCGCCGCCTCCAGCTGCAGGCGGAGGTTCGCCGTCAGGGGCGCGCCGAAGCGGGCGAACACGCCGTCCGCGATCTCGCCGATCCGCGCCCGGATCGCCGCCTCGTCCGAAAGCTGGTCGCAGCCCGCCTCCGATGCGTCGAACTGCTCGTTCGCGTAGCGTTCAAGGACCTTGTGCAGCAGCGCGCCGAAGTCGTCGAAGCCGAGTTCCCGCTTCTCCTCGAACGCCTCCATGCCGAGCCCGTAGCGGAGAAGGTAGACGAACGGCGCGTTCAGATAGGTCTCCAGCGCGCTGGCGGTGAGGCGTCCGTGCGGCAGCGGAACCGCGTCCGGCAGGCGAAGGCGCCAGCGCGCCGCCAGCTCGCGCGGCGGCGTGGCGGACGACGACGCGCCGAGGTCGCCGAAGAGATATTCGACGCGGGCCGCGTGGCGCGCGTCGTCGCACAGGAAGAGCAGCCGGCTCGGGCGGCAGATGTCGCCCGCGTCCGTCGTCCGTGCGACGTAGGCGCGCACGGCGCGGGGGGCGTGCGAATCGACAAGCTCCCTGAGCAGCCATGTGTCGCGCGCCAGCCGCGCCGCGTTGGAGACGAGCCCCAGGGCCTCCCGCAGGGCGTCCGGAAGGAACGCATGGCCGACCACCGCGTCCGGCACGGCGCCTTCATGGAGCCCCGCAAGGGCGATCCGGTCCCCCTCGCTCCAGCCAAGCTCTAGCCAGCCCTCCGTCTTGACCGCATCCGTCGCCGCCGGCTCAAGTGCGTACGTCGCCGCCTCAAGCGCGCGCCGCGCCAACGCCTGCAGATCCCGCGCCCCGAGCCCCAGCGCCCGAACCGGTTCGCTCGAAAGGCCGTCCAGGACATCCCGGACGCACGCGGCTGCGGCGCGAAGCTCCTCCTCGCCGGCCGCGCCCGTCAGACGCCGTTCGCCAAACGTCCGCTTCAGGAACGCCCGCACGAAGTCGGCGGGGGAGCCCGTCTCCCGCGCCTCGGCCAGCCAGGAGAGGACGGCGCGCGCCGCCGCCGCGAAGGCCGCGACCTTCGGCCGCTCGGACGGCCTCGCCTCGACCGAGGGGGCCTCCATGGCGTCCGCCGCGAAGCGCGGCAGGCGGCGGTTCTGAAAGATGTCCAGCCCTTCCAGCACGGCGGCCCGGCTTTCGACCAGGCCGAGCCGCTTCAGGGCCGAGAGGACGTCGTCCGCGCGCAGCACCGCGACGAACACGTCCCAGTCGACGCCGCGCGCCGCCGGCGTCCACGCCGCGAGCAGGTCGCGGACGAGCCGCCCGAGCGAGGAGGCGGCGAGCCGATGGCACTCGGGATTGTGGACGACATACCCGGCGTTCAGGAAGGCGGCCGAAAGCTCTGGGAAGAGCTCGCCGTCGCAGAGCGCGAGCGACGGCAGCGCCGCCGCCGACCGCGCCGGGGGAAAATCCGCCACCAGCCTCTTCGCAAGGTCCGCGCCGTTCGCGGCGCACACGATGTCCGCCTCGGCAAGGCCCTCGACGACGGGCCGCGCGCGGCCCGTCCACCCGTCGACCCGGGGACGCCCCCATGCGTCGAACCGCCCAGCCTCCTCCCGCGCGCAGTGCAGGAGGACGGAGACCTTCAGCGCGTCGCGCTGCTGGCGCAAGACGTCGTACAGCACGGCGACGGGATCCGCCAGCGCCGGCAAGACGACCTCCTCGATGCCGGCGGCCACCGCCGCCGCGCGCGTCTTCGCCAGATGCACGCGCGCCGCGGGATGCCGCAGCCCGCGCGCCTCCAGGAACGCGAAGAAGGCCGCCTCAAGCGCGCCCAGCTCCTGCCAGCGCGCGACCTCGTCGCCCAGTGCCGCCTCCAGGACCTTCCGGGCGTCCGCGTTCGCCGGCACGTCGCGCATCAGGAGGCCGCCGCCGCAGAGGACGCGCCAGATGTCCAGCAGCTGGTCGAGGAGGGAAAACGCCGCCTCCCGGTCCTGAAACGCCTCGCCGCGAAAGAGATGCGTCCATTCGTCCACGACGAGCGCGTCCCGTCCGCCCCTCTTCTCCACGTGTCGCCTCGGGCGCGTCTCCAGAAACTTCAGAAACGCCGCCGCGACCTCGACCGGCGTCGCCTCGCGAAGCGTTTCGTCCGCCGGCCTCACGAGCTGCATCGGCTGGACGACGCGCGGCGGGACGACGCCGCGCCCCGGGAAGCGGCGCGCGACCGCGAGGCGGAGGTTGCGCCCCGACTGCGCCGTCGGCACGACGACCGCCACATGGTCGAGCGTCCGCGCGCCCTCGGGGGACGTCCGCACGCGGCCGCGGCCCGCGTAGGCCCCCGTGCCGCACAGCCAGTCCGCGACCTCCTCGACCAGCTTCCGCCTCGGGTTCAGGAATTCCGTCGTCCGCAACGTCTCGCGCCCCTCCCTCGTCAGCGCAGCGAGCAGGGGCCGTTCACGCAGCCGCCCGGGCAGGCCATCACCTCGATGAAATTCTCCGGCATCTTCCCCATGCCGTACACCTTCAGGAGGGCGAGCGTCTTCTTGTCGATGCCGCTGATCTGCTTCGCGCAGAGCCGGAAGCCGGGGATCTTCTTCGTCGCCTCGTCGAGGACGGCCTCCGTGACGCCGCAGCTGCGCGCGAAGTTGCGCGCCGTGACCGCCGCCGGACGCGGCGTCGGCCAGGGATCGCACGCCATCACGTCGATCTTGCGGCCCGCGAAGATCGCCCCCAGTTCCTCGAACGAGAGGACGTAGTCGACGCCCTTCTCGGCCGCCTCGCCGCGCTTCGCGACGCAGGGGCCGATGAAGACCGTCTTCGCGTCGGGGTGCTTCTCCCGCGCGAGGCCCTTCGCGTAGACCATCGGGCTCGGCGTCGTGGAGACGTGCGGTAGGAAGGACGGGAGGTGCTTCTTCACGAAGTTCACGTAGGCCGGGCAGCACGACGTCGTCATGAGCGCCTTCGGGTCGGCCGCCATCCGCTCGACGAACTCCTTCGTCTCGTGCGCGGTCGTCAGCTCCGCCCCCAGCGCCACCTCCAGCACGTCCGAGAAGCCCGCCTTCACGCACGCCGCGAGCAGCTGCTCGATCTTGCCGGGGAACTGGCGGTCGGCCGCCGGGGCCACCATCGCGACGAGCTTCACGCCGCGCTGCATCGCCATCAGCACCTCCAGGAGCTGCGAGCGCTCCATGACCGCGCTGAACGGGCAGGCGTTGAAGCACTTGCCGCAGTCGATGCACTTCGTGAAGTCGATCTCCGCGACGCCCTGCTCGTTCTTGCGGATCGCGTTGACGGGGCACGCCTCCTCGCAGGGCACCGTCGTGCGCACGATCGCGTGGTAGGGACAGGCCGCGATGCACTTGCCGCACTTGATGCACTTCGCCGCGTCGATGACGCTCTGGCCGTTGACGACCGTGATCGCCTTCTTCGGGCAGGTGAAGGTGCAGGGGCGCGAAAAGCAGCCCCGGCAGTTCGGCGTCGAGACGATCTTCGCGTCCGGGCAGGCCGAACAGGCGCAGCCGCAGACGGAAAGCGGCGGCTGCGCGGCCGGGGCCGCCGCGTCCAGCGTCGCGCCGACGCGCGCGACCATGTCGTCGAAGTAGGCGGCAAGCGTCTTCGTCTCGTCGGTCTCCTCCTCGGGCATGACGCCGAGGAGTGCCATGAGGCGGTACTTCAGCACCGCGCGGTCGTGGTAGACGCAGCAGCGCGAGGACGGAAGGTCCTTCGGACGCAGCTTCACGGGAATGCGGTCCAGTTCCTCCCGGAGCGTCCCGTCGTCGAAGGCACGCACGAGACGGATCAACAGCTCGCGGCGGATGTAGATGGCGCCGTTCAGCATTTAGGCGACCTCCTCGCCGCACAGCTCCCTCAGACGCAGGAGGACGGACTCGGGCGTCGCCTGCGACAGGACCTCCGTGCCGTTGATGCGCACGTAGGGCGCGCCGCCAAGCTGTTCGTCGTCACAGAAGTTGAGGCACGGCCGCGCCTCGACTTCGACCCGCTCCCGGATCTCGGGGGGCAATTCCCCTTCGAGGTCCACGAGGCGCGAGGCCCCCAGGATGTAGCAGGCGGTGCCGCAGCAGATCTCTACGCGAATCTTGTCCATGCGATGTCCTTTCACAACGAGAAGCCTTCTCCTGTCCAATTCGGCCTATTATAGCATTTCCGCGCGCCGCGCCAGCCGCTGGAAGTCCGCGAAGAACGTCGGGTACGACTTCGCCGCGCACGCCGTGTCGTCGATCTCGACGGCCTCCGCCGCGCGCGTCGCCCCGACGGCGATTGACATCGCGATGCGGTGGTCGCCGAAGGACGTGAACGCGCCACCCCGGAACGGACGACCCGACCCCTGCACGGTGAACGTGTTCGCGTCGCCGCACGTTTCCACCCCGAACCGCGCGAGGACATCCGCCATTGCCGCCGTCCGGTCCGACTCCTTGAGCCTCAGGCGGTGCGTCCCCGTGAAGACGGTCTCGCCCGCGCGCGCGGCGGCGACAACGGTCAGGACGGGGAAGATGTCCGGGCAGGCGTCCACGTCGAGCGTGACGGGGCCGGGCGCCGCGAGCGCGCCGAGATGCGCGCCGATCACGCGGTCGGGCTGCGAGGAGGCCGGCGAGAGGCCGCGCCGCGCCGCTTCGGGGAAGGTGATGGCGTTGCCGAGGTGGACGAGCGCGAGACCGAACGCCGCACCCGACCAGTCCGTCTCGATGATCGGGCCTTCCGCCGGTGCGCGGTAGGCCTGGCGGCCCGGCACGCGGAAGCCCGTCGGCGTCTCGGCGACGGCGATACCGTAGGCGCGGAGAACGTCCAACGTCATGTCCACGTAGCCGCGCGAGGCAAGCGGCGTCGTGAGCGCGATTTCGGAATCGCCCGCGAGGAGCGGCAGCGCAAAGAGGAGGCCGCTCACGAACTGCGACGACACATCGCCCGGCAGACGGAAGACGCCCGCCTTCATGTCGGGATAATCCAGCTGGGGACGCGCCGCGAGCCGCCCGCGCATCACCCATTCAACCGTCCGCCGAAGCGCCGCCGCGACGGGCCCCAGCAACCGCCGCGTCGTGCCGCTTTCACCGCAGTCGAGCGTCGTCTCCCCCGCCGCAAGCGCGGCGAGGCAGCGCTTCGTCGCCCGGACGTCGTCGCAGTCCGCCGCGTCGGGCGCAAGCGACACCGTGCGCCCCGCGAGGAATTCCGCGATGAGGACGCGGTGCGCGTGCGACTTCGAAACGGGGACGCGCAGCTCGCCCGCGCGCAGACCGGGTTCCAGGCGTGTCATGTCCGTTCCTCCACGAGGGGCAACGCGACGGCGTCCTCGTCCTCGTCGCCGAAGTACAGGTTTGTCCGTTCCACCTCGCCGGCCGGCACGAAGACGACGCGCGCGGACGGCGTGACGGACCGGATGCGGTAGGTGCGCACCAGGTCGTACGGCGTGACGTGCCCGATCTTCCCGAGTCCGCCCGTCGAAGCGTAGGTGAGGAGGGAGTGCGTGCGCACCGCGCGGACGCGCGAGACGAGCCCGAGCGGCCCCATCGCGCAGAGGATGTGCGGGATGTCCGTGAAGTTTGCCGTCTCCGCGAAGAGCCGTTCCACGTCGGCGAACGTCTTCGGCAGAAAGGCGATCTTCGGGATTTCGTCGGTGTCCCCCCGCAGCGCGCGACAGGCCGCCACGATGTCGGGGACAGGTCCCGTGAAGTCGTGGCGCGAGCGGATGATCCGCACGCCCGCCGCCCGCGCCAAGGCGGACAGGTCGTCGTGCCGGAAGTCGTCCTCGAAATCGACGTAGGCGAAAGTTGGTTTTGGGGGATTTGAGGTGGGGGCGAGGGCGGCGCGGAAGAACGCAATGCGCTCAGACTCGGGGCCGTCGAAGGCGCCGCCGTCCACCTTCCGGCGGAACGTGAGGATGACGGGGACGGGGACGAGGGACGAGAACGCGGCCGCGTGCGCGCGTTCGGCGGGATCGAGAAGATCGACGCGCAGCTCCACGAGGTCCGTGAAATACCGCTGCGCGTTGAACTGCGCCACGTCCTCCGCGAGCGTCCGCCCCGTCAGGGTAAGGCAGATGCGTGGATGCGCGGCCTCGTCCGCGAGGAGGGCGTCCGCCAGCGCGAAGGCGGCCACCGCCTCGACGACGGGCACGGCGCGCCGGACGATGCAGGGATCGTGCCGTCCCCTCATCGCGAGCGGTGCGGGCTGCATCGTCTTCAGGTCGACGGAGGGCTGTTCCAGGAAGATCGTCGGCGTCGGCCGCAGCGCCACGCGGAACGTGATCGGCATGCCGCTTGCGCGTCCGCCGAGGATGCCGCCCTGGCGGTTCGTCGCGGTGCGCACCACGCCGCCCTCCACGGTGAAGGCGTCGTTGAACATCGAGCCCGTGAGGCGCGTACACGCGAAGCCCGTACCGAACGCGATGCCCTTCACGCCGGGAATCGCGAAGAGCGCGGCGGACAACTCCGATTCGAGGCCCTCGAAGAGCGCGCCGCCAAGGCCCGCCGGGACGCCCGTGACGGTGCAGACGATGGTGCCGCCCACGGAGTCGCCCGCGTCGCGCGCCCGCGCGATTTCGTCGGCCATCCTCTCCGGATCCGTCTCGCCGTGGATCGTCTCGACGCGCGCGGAGACGGCGATGCCGCGCGTCTTCAGAAACTGCAGACAGACGCCGCCCGCCGCGCAGAGCGGCGCGGTGAGGCGGCCCGAGTTCTTGCCGCCGCCCGTCGGGATGCGGCCCATCTCGATCCACTGCCCGAAGTCGGCGTGGCCGGGGCGCGGGATCGTCCGCTCCGCGCCGTAGTCGCGCGGGCGCATGTCGACGCTCGCGATCTCGCCGCAGAGCGGCGCGCCCGTCGTCACGCCGTCCACGAGGCCCGCCGTGAACGCCACGCGGTCGGGCTCGCGGCGCGCCGTCGAAAGGGCGTCGCGCCCCGGCGCGCGCCGTTCCATGAACGCCGCGAGCGCCGCCTCGTCGACGCGCAGCCCGGCGGGCAGATGCGCGAGCGTAAACGTCATCCGCCGCGCATGGGACGCCCCGCGCACGGCGAGCTTCAGGCAGGTGCCGAATTCAGGAGAGAAGTTCACGGCAGGTAGTATAGCACACCCGGCGGCGGGGAGGGGGCTGCGGAGGCGCCGCCCGCCCGCGCACATGCAAAAAGGAAAATCCCTGAAAATCCCCCTTGCGCCGCCCAAGGGACTTTGGTAAACTCTTCCCCGTTTTCAACACGCATTCGGGCGTGGCGCAGTGGTAGCGCAGTTGACTGTTAATCAATTGGTCGCTGGTTCGAATCCAGCCGCCCGAGCCAATTTCCGACAGGCCCCGGCAGACGCCGGGGCTTTCGTCGTTGCCCTTCCCGCCCGCCGCAGGCGTTCACGCCTCCTCTGCAATCTCACGCGGGACGTAGCCCTCCGCGCACGCGAGCGAGACGAGGGCCAGCGACAGGACGGCGGCCGAGCGCATCGGGCAGTCGCCGCAGGCGTGGATCAGGAGGGAGACCGCGCCGAGGAGGATCCAGAGCGCGCCCGCCGGCAGGCAGTAGAGCGCGCGCGGCGGCGGCGGCGCCTTGTCCGCCTTCGTGAACCGCGCGGCCCGGTAGAGCCGGTACCAGTCGCGGCAGACGGGGGCCGCCGCCAGAAGCGCGACGCCCACGAGCAGGAAGAGGCCGACGGCGCCGTGCTCGCACAGGAACTGGAGATAGTCGTTGTGGACGTTCGCGCCGCCGACGGCCTGGAGACGCTTGAGCTCGTCGTTCGTCATGTAGGAGAGCGAAAAGTGCTTGTAGCCCCAGCCGCCGACGCCGAAGAGGGGATGGCCCTTGAAGATCTCCGCCGCGACGCGCGTGTGGTACTGCGCCTTGCCGGAGACGCGATCCAGGACGCCGAGGGAATCCACCGTCGCAAGCTCCTTCCCGAGGTCCGGCGGCGCGAAGACCGCGACGAGGAACAGGAAGAAGAGCCCGCCGCCGAGCGCAAAGGCGGCGCTCCGCACGCGGCGCGCGCGCGCATGGCGGGCGAAGAGGAGCGGGAGGAGGTGGTAGACGAAGGCCAGGGCCGACAGGACGAAGAGGCTGAGGATCGCGGCGCGGCAGAGCGTGCAGAGGACGCCGAAGAAGAGCAGGACGACGGCGGCGAGCGGATAGTGCGCGTGCAGCCAGCGCTTCAGGGCCCGCTGCCGCGTCGCGCCCGTCGGATCGACCGGCGGCAGCGCCGCAACCTCCGCCACGCGGTGCTGCCAGAGCCCGACGGCGAACGCGAACGCCATGACGAAGAACGCGCCGCCCATGTTCGGGTAGGCGAAGACGGAGAAGAAGTGGACCTTCGACGGCGCCGCGCGCCAGTAGGGGAATTCCGCGCCCGTCCCCTGCTGGACGAACCCCAGGACCGCGAGCGCAACCGCGTTCCAGACGAGCATCTCCATCAGGATGCGCTTGCCCTGTCGCAGAAGCGCGTGCTTCGCCGCGAGCATCGCCATCAAGGCGGGCAGAAACCACAGCAGCACGGTGAAATGCTCCTGCACATTCACGCAGAACGGCGCGAACGGGACGGGCGCCTTCGAGACGGCCTCTTCGGAAAGCCCCGTCGCCGCCGCCAGCTTCAGGATCTGCGGATAGTCGCAGGACGGGCAGAGGCCGCGGTTCACGAACGGGATGAGCAGCACGAGCAGGAAGAGGAGCGCGAAGTAGAGAAGCGGGTCGCGCTTCAGGCCGTGCCAGACGCGCCGCCGCGCGGACACCGCGTCCTCGTAGGGGCGGCGCTGCGGGAAGAAGAGCATCCCCTCGAAGAGAAACGCGAGCAGCCACGGCAGCGTGGGCACGAGCGCGTCCGCCCGCGTGCCGCCGCAGAGCCAGGCACACGCAGCCGGCGCCAGGAAGACGAGAACCACCGCCAGGTTTCTGAAAAGCACGTCCACCATGATCTACCCTTTCGCTTCTTCGGCCATCAGGCCGCGCACGGCCGACAGGACCTCCGCCACGGCGTCCTCGGGCCGGACCTTCCCGGCGGGCCGCCCGCCCACGTAAAGCAGAAATTCGCGCGCGCCGCCGCACAGGGCGACATCGGCCCCCTTCGCCTCGCCGGGACCGTTGACGGCACAGCCCATCACGGCCACGCGGGGGAGAGGCCCCGCATGCGCGCGGGCCAGCTTCTCAAGCTCCGCCTCCACGGCGGCGGCGACGCCGGCGACGTCGACCTTCGTGCGTCCGCACGTCGGGCAGCTCGTCACGGACGGACCCGGCGCGCGCAGGCCGAGGGCCCGCAGGATCTCCAGACCCACCTTCACCTCGCGCTCCGGCGCGTCGGTGAGGGAGACGCGGATCGTGTCGCCCAGCCCCTCCTCCAGCAGAATGCCGAGCGCCACGCTCGAACGCACCGTGCCCGGCAAGAAGGTTCCCGCCTCCGTGACGCCCAGGTGGAGCGGGCAGTCGGTCCGCTCCGCGAGCAGCCGGTACGCCGCGAGCGTGCGCGCAACGTCGCTCGCCTTGACGGAGACGACGATGTCACGGAAGCCCTCGGCCTCCAGCAGGGCCACGTGGGCGAGCGCGCTTTCGACGAGGGCCTCGGCCGTCGCCGCGCCGTGCTTCTCCAGAAGCGCCCGCTCCAGCGAGCCGCCGTTCACGCCGATGCGGATGGGGACGCGCCGCGCCTGCGCGGCGCGCGCGACGGCCTGGACGTGCGCGCGCCCGCCGATGTTGCCGGGGTTGAGGCGCAGGGCATCCGCCCCCGCCTCGATCGCCGCAAGCGCGCAGCGGACGTCGAAGTGGATGTCCGCCACGAGCGGGACGGGGCTTGCCCGGCGGACAACACCGAACACGCGCGCCGCCTCGACGTCCGGCACCGTGAGGCGCACGAGGTCCGCCCCCGCCTCCGCACAGCGCCGCACCTGCGCCGCGAGGGCCGCCGCGTCGTGCGGGTCGGCCGTCGCCATCGTCTGGACGGAAACCGGCGCGCCGCCGCCAAGGGGCAGCGGGCCGATCTGCAGCGTGCGCGTCTGGAAGCGAGTGTACATGGAGGACGTCTACTTGCCGAGGTCGAAGGCGGGGCGGAACGCCTTCGCCGCCCGCGCGCGTTCCGCGTCCTGCCGCAGGGTCGCCTCGCGGCGGTCGGTCGCCGCGCCCAGGCGGCGGCTACGCGACACGTCGCGGAAGACGAGAAAGAGCATGAGCGCGAGGAAGAGCCACATGAACGCGACGGACAGGCCGTCCACGATCTTCTTCGGCGGCCGGCGCCGGAAGAGGAGCTCGAAGAGGGCGAAGAGGATGAGCCCGCCGTCCAGGACGGGAATCGGCAGCAGGTTGAGGATCGCAAGGTTCACGTCGACGAACCGCAGGAAGCCCACCGCGTCCCAGATGTCGTGGCGCACCTGCTTGTAGAGCACCTGCGCGATCATGACGGGCCCGCCGAGCGCGCCTGCGACGGCCTTGGACTCCTTGGGCGTCACGAGGCCCTGAAGGACGCGGAAGATCTGCCCCGCATCCCACTTCAGCTGCGCGAGCGGATTCCGGCTCGGCATCCAAGAGGCCGCCGCCGCCTGCCGCGCCACCTGGAAACCGACGAGCGGGCGCCCGGCCTCGGCGTCGAACGTCGCTTCGAGCCGCACCGTCACGTTCGTGCCGCCGCGCGCGACGCCGAGCGCGAGCGCCCCCGCGCCGCGCCGCTTGATCGCCGCGCGCACCTCGGCGAACGTCTCCACCGCCGCGCCCTCGACGGCGACGATCCGGTCGCCCGGCCGCAGCCCCGCCTTCTCGGCCGGCATCCCCGCGACGAGTTCGCCGACGCAGGGCGGGAGGGACGCCTCGGCGTCGAGCATGTAGGCATCCAGCACCTCGTTGCGCGCCACCGCGACCGGCAGCGTCAGCGCCGCCTCCCCGCGTCGCACGACGAACGGAACGGGCCGCCCGCCGGAAAGGGCCGCCGCCACCGCGACGTCGTTCCACGTCCGCACGGCGCGCCCGTCGACGGAGAGGACGCGGTCGCCCTCCTGCAGCCCGCCCTTCTCCGCCGCGCCGCTCGGCACCACCGCGCCCACGACGGGCGGCGTCTCGCCGAAGCGCGCCCCGGGCGCGACGGCCAGCAGGAGCGCGAGCGCGACGGCGAAGACGATGTTGCCGAAGGGCCCCGCGAAGGCGACGACGATGCGCTTCCACGCGCAGATCTCCTGGAGCGCGGCGCCCTTCTCCGTGCCGCCCTGCAGGGCGTCCGTCCCCTCGGGGTCGAGCTGCGGCAGGGCCACGTAGCCGCCGAAGGGGATCGCGGAGATGCGGTACTCCACGCCGCCGACGGTCTTCTTCCAGAGGGCGGGGCCGAACCCGATCGAGAAGCGGTCCACGCGCAGGCCGAAGAAGCGGGCCGCGAGGAAGTGGCCAAGCTCGTGGATGAAGACCGCGAGCGAGAAGAGGAGGATGCACGCGGCGATGGCGAAGACGGTGGCTAGGGTTTCCATGCTTGGGCGAACTTTCTGGCGGCCGCGTCGGCGGTCCACACGTTTTGGAGCGCGTCGCACGGAAGGTCCGGCGACGCATCGACGGCGGCCTCGACGAGGCGCGGGATGTCGGTAAAGCGGATGTCGCCGGCGAGGAAGCGGGCGACGGCGACCTCGTCGGCGGCGCTGAGCGCGGCGGGCTTCACGCCGCCGGCGGCCGCGGCGGCCTGCGCGAGGCGCAGGCAGGGGAAGCGGCCTTCGTCCGGCGCGCGGAAGGTGAGGGCACCGAGGGCGGCGAGGTCGAGCGGCGGGCGCGCGGCAGGGAGGCGGTCGGGCCACGAGAACGCATACTGGATCGGCACGCGCATGTCGGGCGGCGCAAGCTGCGCGAGCGTGGCGCCGTCGGTGAAGCGGACGAGCGAGTGGACGATCGACTCGGGGTGGACGACCACGTCGATGCGCGCGGCGGGGACGCCGAAGAGGCCGCTCGCCTCCAGGATCTCGAAGCCCTTGTTCATCATCGTGGCGGAGTCCACGCTCACCTTCGCGCCCATCTTCCAGCGCGGGTGGGCGAGGGCCTGGGCGGGCGTGACGCGCGAGAGGTCGGACGGGCCGTCCAGGAACGGCCCGCCGCTCGCGGTGAGGGTCAGGCGGTCGATCTCCTCGCGGCCCCGGCTCTGGAGGCACTGGAAGATCGCGGAATGCTCGCTGTCGACGGGCAGAAGGCGCGCACCCGCTGCGCGCGCGCGGGCGGCGACGAGCGCGCCGGCGGCCACCATGACCTCCTTCGTCGCGAGCGCGACGTCCAGCCCCCTGTCAAGCGCGGCGAGCGTGGGCGCAAGGCCGGAGAGACCCACCGTCGCCACGAGGACGAGGTCGGCCTCCGTTTCCGCGACGGCACGCAGCGCGGCGTCCGGGCCGCAGAAGACCGGCGCGCCGAACGCACGCCCCAGCGCCTCCGCCCGTTCACGGCTCGACCGCACCGCAAGGGCCGCCACGCGGAACGCCTCCGGGTGCGCGCGAATGACGTCGCACGCACTTGAGCCGATCGAGCCCGTGGCGCCCAGGAGGACGATCCGCTTCACCGCGCGCCCGCCTCTCTCAACATCCTTTTCATCTCCAAGATAAGTTGGGAGATTATAGCAAAACCGCCGCGCCTTGCCCACCCCCCGCAGGCGGCGACAGGCGCCACGTGCGGCAAACGGTCCGCATTCGGACGGCAACGCCGCGTCACGGGCGCGTTCCGGGCGCGCGCGCCCCGACAAGGCCGTAGCGCACGAGGGCGGCGGCCACGCCGTCCTCGTCGTTGGAAAGGGTCACGTCGTCCGCGGCCGCGCGGACGTCCGGGTGCGCGTTCGCCATTGCGACGCCCACGCCGGCGGCCTCGATCATCGTGAGGTCGTTGCGCCCGTCGCCGAAGGCGATGCAGTTCGCGCTCGAAAGCCCCAGGTGCGCCGCGAGGCGCGCGAGCGCGACGCCCTTGTTGGCCGAGGCGATGTTGAGTTCGAGGTTGTTCCACGTCGTCGACGTCACGGCGATCTCGGGGAAGCGGGCGCGCACGGCCTCGGCAACGCGCGCCGTCGCGTCCGCCGGGCCGTCGAGGCGCGCGAAGAGCATGATCTTCTGCACGTCCCCCTCGGCCGCCGTCGCCGCGAGATGCGCCTTCAGCTCCGGGACCTCGCGGCGGAAGTCCCGCACCATCGCGAGATAGTGTTCGTCCGTCGCATAGGCGTCCGCCTTCGCCTTGAACGCCGCGCCCATCCAGCCCCAGTTCGCGCGGTAGCAGTCGTAGATGACGTCGTAGCCGTCGAGGAGGCGCATCACGGCCACAGCCGTTTCGAGGGGGATCTCCTCGCGGACGATCGCCGCGTCGGCCACGCGGTCGTAGACCTGCGCGCCGTTGACGGTGATCGCGTAGCGCACGAACGGCAGCTCGCGCACGGCGGCGGGCATCATGCCGAAGAAGCGCCCCGTCGTCGGCACGACGAGCGCGCCCCTCGCCGCCGCCCGCGCGAGGGCATCCCGGTTGGCGGCGGAGAGGCGCTTCCGCGAATCGAGCAGCGTCCCGTCCAGATCGAGCGCGATGAGCTTCAGCTCAGGCATTGTAGGTCGCAGCAGACGTCGTGCCGCCGTGTCCCGTCCAGTTCGTGTGGAAGAACTGCCCGCGCGGCGCGTCCAGGCGCTCGTAGGTGTGCGCGCCGAAGTAGTCGCGCTGCGCCTGCAGGAGGTTCGCCGGCAGGCGCGCCGTCGTGTAGCCGTCGAAGTAGCTGAGGGCCGAGGTCATCGCCGGCGCGGGGATGCCGTGCGCGATCGCCGCCGCCGCCACCTGGCGCCACGCCGGGACGAGCCGCTCGATCGTCGCCTTGAAGTACGGGTCGAGGAGCAGGTTCGTGAGCTGCGGGTTCTTGTCGTACGCCTCCTTGATCTTGCCGAGGAAGACGGAGCGGATGATGCAGCCGCCGCGCCACATGAGCGCGATGCCGCCGTAGTTGAGGTTCCAGTTGTACGTCTTCGCCGCCGTGCGCATGAGCGTGTAGCCCTGCGCGTAGGAGATGATCTTCGAGGCGTAGAGCGCCTGGCGGATCGCCTCCACGAACGCGGCCTTGTCGCCCATGAACGCGGGGATTGTGCGCGCGTAGGCCTGCGCGGCCTCCACGCGGTCGGTCTTCATCGCCGAGAGGCAGCGCGCGAAGACGGCCTCGCCGATGAGCGTGAGGGGCACGCCCTCGTCGAGGGCGGCGATGCCCGTCCACTTGCCCGTTCCCTTCTGCCCGGCCGTGTCGAGGATCTTCTCCACGAGCGGCGAACCGTCGGCATCCTTGTAGGCGAGGATGTCGCGCGTGATCTCGACGAGGTAGCTGTCGAGTTCCGTCGTGTTCCACTTCTTGAACACCTCGTGCATCTCGTCGTCGGACATCCCGAGCAGGTCGCGCATGAGCTGGTAGCTCTCGCAGATGAGCTGCATGTCGCCGTATTCGATGCCGTTGTGGACCATCTTGACGAAGTGCCCCGCGCCGTTTTCGCCCACCCAGTCGCAGCAGGGGGTTCCGTCCTCCACCTTCGCGCAGATCGCCTGGAAGATGTCCTTCACGTACGGCCACGCCGCCGGTGAGCCGCCCGGCATCATCGACGGGCCCTTGAGCGCGCCCTCCTCGCCGCCCGAAACGCCCGTGCCCACGTAGAGCAGGCCCTTCGACTCGACGTACCGCGTGCGGCGGATCGTGTCCGGGAAATGGCTGTTGCCGCCGTCGATGATGATGTCGCCCGGCTCCAGCACCTTCAGGAGGCTCTCGATCGTGGCGTCCACGGCGGCGCCGGCCTTGACCATCAGGAAGACCTTGCGCGGCTTCGCGAGGTTCGCGGCCAGCTCCTCCAGCGAGTGGCAGCCGATGATGTTCCTGCCCTTCGCGCGCCCTTCGACGAAGCGGTCCACCTTCTCGACCGTGCGGTTGTAGCACGCGACGGTGAAGCCCTTCGACTCCATGTTCATGACGAGGTTTTCGCCCATCACGGCGAGGCCGACGAGGCCGATGTCTGCTTTCTGCATGTTGACTCCTTTCTAGATTTCAGATGAACGGGGGGGGGGGGGGATTAGAGGTCGAAGGCCTGGCCCGGGACGGGCGCGACGGCGCTGGGGCAACCGTGCGCGCGGAGGAGGTCGACCATCTTCGACACCTTTTCGGGCTCGCCGTGGACGGCGAACGCCTGGCGCACGGCGCCCTTCACGTGGTCGAACCAGTCCATGAGGCCGTTGCGGTCGGCGTGCGCGGAGAGCGCGTTGATCGTCTGCACGCGCGCCCGCAGCGGAACCTCCTCGCCGAGGATGCGGACGGGGTCCACGTAGTCGACGAGCCGCCGGCCGAGCGTCGCCTCCGCCTGGAAGCCGACGATGAGGACGATGTTGCGGGGGTCGCCGACGGACGCCTTGAGGTGGTGGACGACGCGCCCGCCCTCGCACATGCCGCTCGCCGCGATGATGATCATCGGCCCGCGCAGGTCGTTGAGCGCCATCGACTGCTGGGGCGTCTCGACGAACGTGAGGCCCGGGAACGTGAGCGGGTTCACCCCCTTCGCCAGCAGGGCGCGCGTCTGGTCGTTGTAGGCCTCCGTGTGGCGCTCGTAGATCTTCGTCGCCTTCTGGGAGAGCGGCGAGTCGATGTAGACGGGCAGCGGGCGGATGCGCCCGGCCGCGAGGAGGCGGTTGAGGTAGTAGAGGATCTGCTGCGTGCGGCCGACCGAGAAAGCCGGGATGATCAGCTTCGCGCGCTGCTGCACGATGTCGTCGATGTAGCTCTTGAGGCGCCCCTCCACGTCGTCGGCCGAGGGGTGGACGCGGTCGGCGTAGGTGGACTCGATCAGGAGGATGTCCGCCCCCTGGGGGTACTCGAAGTGGCGCAGGATCGGCTGGTTCGGCTGCCCGAGGTCGCCCGAGAAGAGGATGCGGCGCCGGCGGCCGTTCTCCTCGACGTCGAGCTGCACCAGGGCCGAGCCGAGGATGTGGCCCGCGTTGAAGAGCGTGAGCGTGACGCCGGGCGCGATGCGGCGCGGCTCGTGCATCTCGACGGGGACCATGCGCGCCATCAGCCGGTCGATGTCCTCCTCCTCGTAGAGCGGCTCGAAGAGGCGCTTCCCCTGCGCGCGCCGCCGCTTGTTGACGTATTCGAGGTCGCGCCGCTGGAGGAAGCACGAGTCGTGCAGCATGACGCCGCAGAGGTCCACCGTCGCCTGCCGCGCGTAGACCTTCCCGTTGAAGCCGTTCCGCACGAGCTGCGGCACGTTGCCCGAGTGGTCGATGTGCGCGTGGGAGAGGACGACCGCATCCAGGCTCGACGGGGCGAACGGGAGGTTCCGGTTCTTCTCGAACGCCTCCTTGCGGTGCCCCTGGTAGAGCCCGCAGTCGAGGAGGATGCGCGCGCCGTTAACCTCCACGAGGTGCATGGAGCCCGTCGTGGTCTGCGCCGCGCCGTAGAATCTGATTTTCATGGCAGGAGTATAGCACACGGCGCGGCGCGGCGCAATTGGCGCCGCCTCGCGCGCCAGGCCGTGTCGGGGCCCGTTCGGACGCCCCGCGTCGGGGCGGAACGGTGGTAGGGGCCGACGTCCTCGGCGGCCCGCCCCGTGCGTGCCCTCCGGCCGGTCAACACGGAGCGCGCGGAGGCACGGGGACACGGAGATGGTTTTGAGGCGGACGGGCGCGCGGGTCCATCGCGCGCCCCTCCCGAAAGGATCATGATTTCACACGTCTCCGTGAACCGAAGTCCCCGACGCGGCATTTACATTAAAAAGAAGGGCGGCGTGGATGCACGCCCTCGGAAACGGACGCAACAGGAGAACGACAACATGTACATGGACATTCCGCTGGGCCTTGCCCTGGTCTTCGTGGCCGGCGGCCTCTGGCTGCTGACCTGGGGCGCCAACCGGTTCGTGGACGGCTCGGCCGCCGTCGCAAAGGCGCTCGGCGTCTCGCCGTTCGTCATCGGCATGGTCGTGATCGGCTTCGGGACGTCCGCGCCGGAACTCGCCGTCTCGGCCCTTTCGGGCTTCATGGGGCACGCCAACCTCTCGCTCGGCAACGCCTACGGCTCCAACATCTTCAACATCGCGATCGTCCTGGGTGTCGCGGCGCTCATCCGGCCCATCCGCGTCCGCCCCGCGATCATCGCCTTCGCCGTCCCCCTTCTCGTCGGTGTCTCGTTCCTCTCCTGCCTGCTCGTCCGCGCGGGCGGGACGTTCTCGCGCCTGGACGGCCTGCTTTCGCTCGGCGCCTTCGCGGTCCTCCTTCCGGCCTACTGCTGGTTCGACCGGCGCAGCCAGCCGGCGGGCGCCGTCGCGGAGGCGGACGCGCCGGCGGACGTGCGGCACCCGTGGGCGATGTTGGTCATCGGGCTCGCCGTCCTCGTCGCCTCCTCGCACCTCCTCGTCTGGGGCGCCATCGACCTGGCGCGCGCGATGGGCGTCTCCGAACTCTTCATCGGCCTGACCGTGGTGGCGGCGGGCACGTCGCTGCCGGAACTCGCCTCCGCCGTCGTCTCGGCGCGGAAGGGACAGCACGAGTTCGTGCTTGGCAACATCATCGGCTCGAACTTCTTCAACGCGCTCGTGGTCGTGGGCGTGAGCGGCACGATCAGCCCGTTCCGCGACGTCTCCCCCGCCATCCTCACGCGCGACCTCGGCGTGATGGTCGCGCTCTCGCTCTCCATCGGCCTCTTCGGGCTGAACCTGCGCCGACCGAGGGAGGACGGCAAGATCTCGCGCCTGGAGGCGGGCCTCTGGATCGTGTCGTTCCTCGCCTACCTCCTCGTGACGGTCGCGCAGGAACGCGCCTAAGGCCGCACGCCGGGCCGCGCGCCCCTACCAACGTCGGGGCCGACGTGGGTGGGACCGTTCGGACGCCCCGCGTCGGGGCGGAACGGTGGTAGGGGCCGACGTCCTCGGCGGCCCGCCCCGTCCGCGCCCTCCGGCCGGTCAACACGGAGCGCGCGGAGGCACGGGGACACGGAGATTGGTTTTGAGGCTGGCGGGCGCGCGGCTTCATCCGCCACCTCGTCCGCCAAGAGGGTTTTACGCGCACGACATCCCCACGCCTCCCGACGGCCCGGCGTGGGGACATCGCGCGCCGGGCCATCCGTCGAACAGGCACGTCCCGCGTCGGGGCGGAACGGTGGTAGGGGCCGACGTCCTCGGCGGCCCGCCCCGTGCGTGGCCTCCGGCCGGTCAACACATCGCGTGTCGGGGCGGAACGGTGGTAGGGGCCGACGTCCTCGGCGGCCCGCCCCGTCCGCGCCCTCCGGCCGGTCAACACGGAGCGCGCGGAGACACGGGGACACGGAGATGGTTTTGAGGCTGGCTTGCGCGC
>CAKUCX010000040.1 GCA_934643865.1 uncultured Kiritimatiellota bacterium | reverse complement strand
GGGCAGGCGGCCGGCGCGGCCGCCGCGCTGGCCGCGCGCGCGCGGATCGCGCCGTCGGCGCTCGACGTGGAGGCGCTCAAGAGGGTCCTGGCCGAACACGGGCAGATCGTCCCGAAGCCGGGCCTGTTCGAAGACGCGAAGCGCGCGGCGTGCGGCGCGCGGAAGGAGAAGTGACGGTGAAAAGCGGATCGGTTCGTTTCTGGATTGTCGCGCTGGCGGGCCTCGCGGCCGCCGCCCTCCTGCCGGCGGGGGGCGTCGAGGACGCGATGCGCACGCCGCCGCTCCGCGACGTGCGCATCAAGGGCGTCCCCGGCGAGAAGCTGCGGGACCTGATCCGCGAGCGCATCGCGGGGCCCTTCGCGCAGAAGAACATCTTCGGCGAGGCGCGCCGCGCGTTCAGGGAGCGCGACGACGACATCCTCGGCTGGGGCGGCAAGTGGCGCGGCGAGTTCTGGGGGAAGCTCATGCTGGGCGCCGCCCGCGTCGCGGACTACCTCCAGGACCCCGCGCTGCTGGCCTTCGTCCGGGACGAGTGCCACCGCGCGATGGCGTACCAGGACGCGGACGGCTATCTCGGCAGCTATGCGGACAAGGGGCTCGTCTCGATCACCAACATGGCCGCGACGAAGAAGGTCTACGGCTGGGACCCCGTGTGGAACATCTGGAACCGCAAGTACGCGATGTGGGGCATGCTCATGGCCTACAAGGCGACGGGCGACAGGGCGATCCTCGATTCGGTCGTCCGGCAGATGGACCAGCTCATCGCGATGCTCAAGGGGCGCAACCTGCGCCTGCGCGACACGGGCACGCCGCAGATGAACGGCCTGCCCTCGATGTCGATCCTCAAGCCGCTCGTCATGCTCTACGCCGAGACGGGCAAGGCCGACTACCTCGCCTTCGCGGCCGACACGCTGAAGGACTGGGACCGCGACGACAACGCCTGCCCGAACCTCTTCCGGAACGCCTTCCGGCCGGGGCCGGTCTACGACTGGTACCCCGAACTCAAGCTCTCCCAGTGGCCCAAGGCATACGAGTTCATGAGCTGCCTCGCCGGCCTCGTCGAGTACCACCGCGCCACCGGCGACGCGCGCTGCCTCGCGACGGCGCGCGCGATCGCGGAGACGCTCTACCGGACGGACTCCAACGTCTTCGGCGGCGTCGGCGCGGCGGACAAGCTGTGGGGCGCGCCGCGCCTCTGCGCCGCCTACAACGAGGTGTGCGACATCATCCACTGGATCCGCCTGAACATCGACCTGTACCTCGTCACGGGCGAGGAGAAATACGTCGACCGCGTGGAGCGCGCCTACTTCAACGGCTACCTGGCCGGCATCTGGCGCGGCGGCGCGGACGGCCCGTTCTTCCTGCGCGGGCAGGGCCGGAACGACGGCGGCCGCGGCTCGTGCGGCTATGCGTACAACCACTGCTGCGTGAACAACCTGCCGCGCACGTTCATGGACATCGCGAGCGTGACGGTGACGCGCGACCGCGCGGGCGGCTTCCACGTCAACGTCTACCAGGACGCGTCGGCCACGCTCGACGGCGTGGCGTTCGAGATCTCCGGGAACTACCCCGTCGGCAGCCGCGTCACCGTGCGGACGTCGAAGCCGGTGAAGCCGATCTTCCGCCGGCCGTCGTGGTGCCCGAAGATGGACGTGGCCGTCGCCGCCGACGGCTGCACCTGGACGCTCGACTTCGACATGAACACGCGCGTCGTCGACCGCCTTGAGACGGTGGCCGCGCTCTCCACGCGCGATCCGAAGCACTGGATCTACGACCGCTACCTGCACGGGAAGGACAACCCGGACCTCGTCCCGATGTTCCGCACGACGCCGGCGGCCTACGTGATGCACGGGCCGCTCCTCCTCGCGAAGTCGCGCCTCGTCGGCGCCACGCGCGCCGAGATGTTCACCGAGGCGAGCATCAACGGCAAGGGGTATGCCGCGCGCGTGACGCCGCTCAAGGGCGACGGCATGACCTGGGGCTGCTGGCGGCTGGAGCTTGCCAAGCCGGGCTGCGAGACGATCCGCGTGAACGTCTGCGATTACCAGAGCGGCACGGACATGCCCGCGTCGATGGACGCCGAGCTCTTCTCGATCTGGTTCTGAGGGCGGAGGTGGCTGGCGCGGCGAAGGCGCGAAATCCCTTCCGGCGTGGAAGAAGATGAAGACGGTCCTTTTCTTCGTGAGCGCGACGCGGCACTCCTGCCGCAAGCGCCTGAACGGGGCGTTCCGCTTCTTCAAGGGCACGAACTACCGCATCCAGATCGTTGAGCGGATGTACGAGTCGGTCCCCGTGAAGCGGATCCTTGACTTCTGGAAGCCGGCAGGCTGCATCGCCGAGTGCGGGAGCGGGGCCGACGAGCTTCGCCCGTCGGCCTTTGGAAGGATCCCGGTCGTCTACATCGACCTCGACCCCGAGGCCGCGAAGTCCGTGCGGTATTTTGTCCATTCCGACTCCCGCGCGGTGGGGGAGCTTGCGGCAAGGGAGCTGTTGAAGCTCGGGCTGGACAATTTCGGCTTCGTGGGGTTCACGAGGCCGTTCTTCTGGCAGGTCGAGCGCGCGAGCGCCTTTGCCGAGGCGGTCAAGATCAACGGCAAGTCCCATTGGGCGTTCCACGACCGTTCGGCAGGGGATCGCGTCAAGCGCGCGACGCAGCTCCGCCGCTGGCTCTCCGGGATTCCGAAGCCCTGCGCGATCTTCACGTCGATGGACCCTGTTTCGGAGGAAGTCGTCGGCATCTGCCGGAATCTCAAGCTGTCCGTGCCCGGAGAGGTGATGGTCCTCGGCGTCGACAACGACGAGGAGATCTGCGAACACTCCAGGCCGACGTTGTCCAGCATCGGCCAGGACTTTGAACGGGCGGGGTATCTCGCCGCCGAGCTGCTGGCGGCGCGGCTGAAGAACCCGAGGCTGGGGCGCCAGGAGCGCGTCTTCGGCACGAGCGGCGTCGTCCATCGGCAGTCCACCAGCCATTACAGCCGCCGGGACGCGCGGGTGATGGGCGTCCTTGACTTCATCCGGCAGCATGCGTGCGAGGGGATCTCCGTCTCGGACGCCGTTTCGTTCATGGGATGTTCGCGGCGGCTCGCCGAACTCCGCTACCGGGAGGTCACGGGCGGAACGATCAAGGGGGCCATCGACCTCGCGCGCCTTGAGCGCGCCAAGGCGCTGCTGCGCGCGGGCGGCGAATCGATTGCCGAGATCGCGGCCCGGTGCGGCTACGGCGAGGTCTCCACGCTGCGAAAGGCGTTCCGGAAGGCCGTCGGCGTTTCGATGCGCACCTGGCGGCAGACGCATTGATTGCGCGTTCTTCCTTAATATAGATTGCGCAAAGTTCCCGCAATTGGTTGACAGGCCGCAGGGTCGTCCCGTACAATGTGCGCGGAAGAACCGCCATAGGAGAAGCAGCGCATGAAACGCTCGATGACAATTGCCTTGCCCCTCGCCCTGTTGTCCGCGCTGGCGTCGGCGAAGGACGTGACCTTCCGGCCGGCCGGCAACCAGGAAGAGTGGAATGGCTGGACGGAATCCGCATCCGCGGCGAACTTCGTTGATGGGCACCTGCCCGCAGCCGGCGATGTCGTGACGCTCTCGGCCGAAGGGCACGCCGTGCTTCCCCGGCACCTCAAGTTCCTGTGCATGAACTGGCCCGCCAACGTGGGTGCGGGCCTGGGGGGCGCGGGCTTCGGGCTCGTCGGCGACGCGACGTGGGTCCACGAGGTGAGGAACTTGTTCGTTGACGAGAAGGCGTATTCGTTCCTCAGCTCGCCGCACTTCTTCGGCTGGTGGCGCTTTTGCCGCGCCGACACGGTGACCTTCGCGCCGGCGGGGACGGACACGACGGCCGTCGTCCAGCGCCTTGAGGCGTCAGGGCGCGTCATGCTGCATGTCGACGCCGGCAAGGAGCTGGTGGTCTCGAATCTCTTCGGCGCGGGGACGGTCCGCAAGGTCGGGGCGGGAGACCTCGAAGTCGTCCGGACCGGCGGCGCGTTCGTGAACCTGGAGGCGCAGGGGGGCGGCACGGTCGTCCTGCACGAACAGGAAAAGGGCACCGGGATCGATCTCGACGCGGTGCTGGCCCGGGCGAGGGTCCGCTTCGACGCGTCGGACCCCGGCAACTTCGAGTTCGACGCGGCGGGGCGCATCTCGAAGTGGAAGGCGTCGGCCCCCAACGCCCATTACAGCGCGACGGTGTTCACGACGAACAAATACGGAAGCGCGACCGGCCTCGACGGCGCGAACGCGCCGTTGCCGCGCTACGTGGCGGCGTACAGCCGGACGAAGCTCGGCGTCGTCGACTTCGGCCCCTACCGCGCGACGACCGACGCCGACCTGGAGACGAGCGGCGCGGCCGCGCTCCAGTTCGTGGAGGCCCGTGCCAATTTCGCGGAGGCGTTCATCGTCTTCGGCGACAACGACCCCCTTTGCCGCCAGTGTGTCTTCTCCGAGAGCCATAACGACAGCTTCCCCCGCGGCGACTACAACAGGGCGAAGACCTATGACGGGGGCAGGAACCTCATCCCCCGCACGGGGGCGATCCTCAACTCCGGCGCGGCAACCCGCGGCGCACGGGACGTGCGCGTCAACGGGTGCCTTGTGCCTTCGACGTTCCCCGTCGGCGGGAAGAACCTGAAGGTCGTCTCGATCGACTGCGCCAAAGACGGCAACGCCCAGAGCCCCGAATCGACGATCGGCGCGTTCGCCCGGCGTGGCAGGACGCACATCGGGGGCGTCGTCGTCGCGGAGTTCATCGGCTTCACAAGCCCTCTCGTCGATGCCGAGCGGCAATGCGTCAACACCTACCTGATGCGGAAATGGCTCGGCCGCGACGCATGCGCGGCCCCGGACCTCAACCACCTCGCCCTCTCGGACGAGACCGCCCTCTCCGTCCCCGAAGGGGAGAACGTGAAGGTCAACCAGCTGACGACGGGGGCCAGGCTGGCCAAGACGGGCGCCGGAAGGCTCGACGTGCTGGGCATCTGCGGGCGTGCCGCGACGGGGGCCGTCTCGGTCGACGTGCAGGAGGGCGCGGTCGCCTTCCGCAAGGGCCCGGCGCCCGCCGCGGATGCCGCCCCGGCGCCGAACCCGCTCTACCACTTCGACGTCGGCGACGCGGCCTCGCTGACGGTCGTGAACGAGGGCGGCACCAACTTCGTGACGGAGATAAGGGACCAGAACGACGGCACGCATGCCGCCGTGCCGATGACGGCGGACCGGCTTGAACTCAGGGAGCGAAACGCCGAACCTCCCGTCCCGACGTCTCTCGCGCGGCCGTTCCTTTCGGGAACCCTGAACGGGCGCCCGGTTCTTTCCCTTGGCGAGCGGCTGGATCCAAACGCCATCACAAATGGCGGCTATGGTTCGGCGGCGGCGCTCGTCCTGCCATCCGCTGACGCGACGCCGGGCAGCGGCAATGTCTTTGAGGGCTTTGCCGTCGTCAAGGGGAAGTACTGCATCTACCCTTTCGGCTCGACGATCGCGACGACCATCTACCCGGACCGTTACCATATCCTGCACCGCCGCTTTTCCCTGCAGATGCGCTCGGGCGAATGGACGGTCAACGGCCTCCCCGTCAACCCGTTTGAATATGCGTTCGACACCGCAGGGACGGACGGCGCGTTCGTCGTCCTGAGGTTCTCGGCGACGGACCGCACGCACGTGAACGCCATCGGCATCCAGGACGCCCATCCCCACGGCATCGGCGGCGTGGAGTTCGGCGAATGGATCGTCTACGACCGCCGGCTCTCCGAGCAGGAGCGCCGCGATACGGAAGCCTATCTCATGAAGAAGTGGCTCAATGCCGACCATCCGTACGCCCGGGAGCCGCAGATCGCGTCGGTCCGCTTCGCGGCGGGCGTGGACGCGCGCCTTGAAACCGACGTCGACCTCTCCGTCCCGGACGTGGCGGCCGCGTCTTCCGGCCTGACCAAGGCCGGCGCGGGGCGGCTGACGACCGTCCTGCCCCCGAACGCGACCGCGCTCACCGTCGCCGAGGGTGCCTGCGTGCTTGCGCCGCGCGCGTCGATGACGATGTCGCAGGCGCTCGTCCACCTCGATGCCGCAGACGGCTCGACGTTCGAGTACGACGCCTCGGACCCGGCGAAGGTCGTCCGCTGGAAGGACGTGCGCGGCGCGGGCCATCCCTGCGCCGAGAGGGACCTCGCCCGCTATGCGGACGCGCCGACGCGGCTCGACGGGGCGCAGAACGGCCTGCCGGTCGTCGACTTCGGCGCGACGACGACCTGGGGCGTCGCCGACGGGGACAAGACGGCGTACGACAACTACCCCAACGCCGGCAAGGCGCTCTGCTTCGACCGGGATCTGCTGGTGCGCGAGGGCTTCCTCGTCCTGAAGAGCAGCGCCTACTCGCCGATCCTCGGCGGCTGGGACGTTTGGCACTTCCATCCCGACGCGACCCACCTCATCAACGTCTCACAGGACATCGACCACTCGCTGTCCTGCCTGAAGCGCGCGTGCGCGTGGCGCGTCGACGACGACCCGATCGACATCTGGACCTACACGTGGGCCGACTACGCGGCGGCGGGGACGGGCTACCATGTCATTTCGTTCGCGATCACGAACGACTTCTCGACGGTCAGGCCGGGCGTGAACTGCGCGCGCGTCCAGACGCTGTGCGCGGACCGCGCCTACGTGGCCGGCGGAAAGAAATACGGCGAGGTCGTCCTTTTCGACCGCTCCCTCGGCGCGGATGAACGGGCTGCCGTGCGGCAGGCCCTCGTGCGCAAGTGGAACACGGCGGACATCGGCGCCGCCGCGCCGCCGACGCTCGCGTCGCTGACCCTCGGCGACCGCGCGGCCGTCGCGCTTGGGCCCGTCGCCGCCGTCGGGCATTTCGCCGCGTCGGGCGCGGGCGCGGTCGAAGGCGGCCTCCGCCTCGCGGAGAACGCGGTCGTCGACGCGGCCTACCGTGGCGCGGACGGCGCCACGGCGGTCGACGTCGCCGGCACGTTGACGCTGCCGGCGGCGGCCTCGGTCGTCCTCGCGGTCGATGCGTCGCTGAAGCCGCCGAAGGGGGCCTTCGTCGACCTCTTCACGGCGGACGCGGTTGCCGGCAGCGCCGCCCGTTGGGCGCCGGTCGCCTTCAGGGACGCCTTGGGGAATCCGCATCCGTCCGGCGCGGCGGCCCTTTCCGTGGTGACGCTGCCGAATGACCGCCAGGCCCTTCGCGCGACGTTCCTGGCGCGGGGGCTGTACATCATCCTGAAGTAGGGCCGGACGGCCGCCCCGGAAACATCAAGTACAAAGGAATGAGAGAACGATGCGCCACACACTTGCCAAAGCCTTCGCGCTGCTCGCGCTGTCCGCCGCCGCCGGGCCGGTCGAATACGTCAATGCCGGCATCGGCAGCATCAGCCACATGCTGGTGCCGACGTTTCGGACGGTCCAGCGCCCGAACGGGATGTTCCGGTTCAACGGCCCGGCGGGACTGTTTACCGAAGACCGGCTCGCGGCCTGCCATTTCTTCGTGCCGGGCCATCGCGACCCCGGCGTGTTCCCGTTCTATCCGAAGAGCGGCAACGTGAAGGCCCCTTGGCTCGGGACGTGGGACCAGGAACACGCGACGCCCTATTCCTACAACGTCTTCTTCGACGGCGAAGGGGTGGAGATGTCCGTCGCGCCGGGCGAGAAGAGCGGCGTCTTCGCCTTCAGCTTCGAGCGCCCGGGGCCGCATGCGCTCGTGCTCTGGACCAAGGACCGCAAACACGGGCACGTGAAGGTCTCGGGGCGGACGCTGGAGGCGATGGACGTCTACGGCAACTACCGTGGCGACATCCATGCGGACGTGTTCCTGCGCGGCGAGTTCGACACCCTGCCGTCCGCCGTCGAGACGGTGGCGGGGAAGACGGTCGTTTCGTTCCCCGCGCGCCCCGCGACGGTGCGCCTGCGCCTTGCGTTCTCCTATCTGTCGTCCGACCAGGCGGCGCGGAACCTTGAGGCGGAGCAGAAGGACCACGACCTGGACCGCGTCGCGGCGGAGGCGAAGGCCGTCTGGAACCGGACGCTCGGGCAGATCGAGGTCGAAGGCGGCAGCGCCGACGAGCGGGCGGTCTTCTACACCGCGCTCTGGCGAACCTACGAGCGCATGGTGAACGTGACGGAGGAAGGCCGCTACCGCGGGTTCGACGGGAAGATCCACGACGCGGGGGGCCGCGACTACTACGTCGACGACTGGTCGTGGGACACCTACCGCGCGGCGCATCCGCTGATGACGATCCTCCGGCCGCAGGCCGAAGGCGACAAGCTGCAGAGCTATGTGCGCATGGGCCTCGAAAACAAGGAGGGGTGGATGCCCGTCTTCCCCTGCATCGCCGGCGACCGCCATTCGATGGTGAACCGCCACCCGTCGGTGATGATCCTCGACGCCTGGCGGAAGGGGATCCGCAACTTCGACGCGGAGAAGGCGTTTGAGATCATCGACCATACCGAGGAGACGGAGTCGCTGGTCCCCTGGTACCGCGGCCCCCTGACCGAACTCGACCGGTTCTACAAGGCGAACGGCTACTATCCGGGGCTTCCGACCAACCAGCAGGAATGGGTGGAGGGCGTGGATCGGCGCTGGGAGCATCGCCAGTGCGTCTCGCTCACCCTGGGCGCGTCGCTCGACGCCTGGGCGATCGCCGAATACGGGCGCGAACTCGGCATCCCGGGCGCGCGGCTGGAAAAGTACGACGCCCGCGCCAGGGGATATGCGAAGCTCTGGAACCCCCAAACGCAGTTCTTCCACCCCAGGGACAAGGATGGACGGTTCATCGAGCCTTTCGACTACATGCTCTGCGGCGGGGACGGCGCGCGCCACTACTACACGGAAAACAATGCGTGGACCTACGTCTGGGACGTCCAGCACGATCTGCCCGGCCTTCTCGCCCTGTTTGGCGGCCAGAGGGCGATGGAGGCGAAGCTCGACAAGATGCTGAACACGTCCGTTGGCTCGCGGTGGCGTTTCGCGGGCCAGATGCCCGACAGCTGCACGGGGCTCATGGGCGTCTTCACGATGGCCAACGAGCCGAGTTTCCACATCCCCTACCTCTACAACTTCTGCGGCCGCCCCGACAAGACGCAGAAGCTCGTCCGCAAGACGCTGGAAGCCTGGTTCCGCAACGACCGCATGGGCATGTGCGGCGACGAGGACGGCGGCGGCATGAGCGCGTACGCGGTCTTCTCGATGATGGGCTTCTATCCGGTCACGCCCGGGCTGCCCGAGTACCAATGGGGGTCGCCCGTCTTCAAGAAGGTCACGATCCATCTTGAGAACGGGAACGACTTCGTCCTGGAGGCGCCGGCGGCGTCGCCTGACGCGAAATACATCCGGAGCATTTCCGTGAACGGGCGGCGCACGAAGGGCGCCCTCCAGCCGCTGCGCCACGCGGACATCGTGCGCGGCGCGACGGTGCGGGTCGAGATGGCGACGCGGGCGGAAACGGGTGCGGCGGAATGACGGGGAGGGATGGAGAATGGGCATGAACCTGCTGATGCTGGCCGTCGCGACGGTCGTCAGGACGGCGCATCCGACCTGGGAAGTCGTCGTCGCCGACGATGTGATGGGGCCTCCGGCGGCGGAAATGGACGCCGCGCCCGAAATCCAGAGGCGGATGGACGCGCTTGGAAAGGCCGAGGGCGGCACGCTGTTCCTGAAGGCGGGCGTCTACCGCATCGCCACGCCGCTGATCCTGCCGCCCAATGTCACCCTGAAGGGCGACTACCTCCCCGGCGACGTGAAGGCGTCCACGCGCTTCGACATCCTGTTCGGGAAAGGAGATGAAGGCGGGACGCCCGCCTTCCAGCTCAACGCGGCGTCGGGCCTCCAGGGGCTCTGCTTCTTCTACCCCGAGCAGACGCTTGCCGACCCGAAGCCGTATCCCTGGACGGTCATGAACGCCCTGAAGCCGGCGGCAGTCCCCGAGCACCAGACCATCCGGGACTGCACGTTCGTCAACGCCTGGCAGGCGATCTCGATCGGCCCGCATGGGAACGAGCTCCACACGTTCATGAACGTCCGCATCTGCGCCCTGAAGCGCGGCGTGTTCATCGACGCGACGAGCGACACGGGGCGCACGGAGGACGTGCGGATCGCCCCGCGGTTCTGGTCCGCGAGCGGGCTCCCCGGCGCGCCGGCCGAGGCGGACCTCCGCGCGTACCTGAAAGGCCGCGATGCGGTCGGCTTCCACGTCGGGCGCAGCGACTGGGAGAACGTGTGGCGGCTTTCCGTCGAGGACTACAAGGTCGGCTGCCGGTTCACGAGGGGCGTCCGGCGGGGGCTTTCCAACGCGGTGATGGCGGAGTGCTCGTTCCTGCGCTGCGGGACGGGGCTTGAGGTCGACGAACTCAACGAGGTCGGCGTGGGGGTGTACGACGCGACGTTCCGCGACTGCGGCGCGTCGGTCCACGCCCTCACGAATTTCCATTCGGTCGTGCAGCTCCTCGCGTGCGATTTCGGGGGGAAGGCGCCCGTCAACGACGGCTCGCCCCTCTCGACGTTCCTTGTGCGGGACGGGGAGGGGGCGCCTGTGCGCCACCGGCCGATGGTCTGGCCCCGTCCCGATTCGGACCGGCTTTTCGTCGCGACGGACTATGGCGTGGCGGCGACGAATCGAGACAACGCGGGCGCGCTTCAAAGGGCCTTGGACGCCGCGCGGGCCGCCGGCGGGGGGACCGTGTACCTGCCCGGCGGCCAGTACGCCTTCCGGCGCGGTGTGACGGTGCCGACGGGCGTGGAGGTGCGCGGCAACTGCGCGACGCCGCACCATACCGTGTCGGGCGGCACGATGCTTCTCGTGTACTGCGGCAAGGGCGACGAGGCGGGAACGCCGTTTGTCCGGCTTGAGCCGGGGGCCGGCCTCCGCGGGCTGTCGGTCTGGTATCCCGAGAACCCCCGGTACGATCCGCTCCCCTATCCGTGGACGGTCCGCTCGCTGGGGCCGGCGTGCTGGATCGCCGACGTGAACATCGCCAACGCCTGGCAGGCGGTCGACTTCGCGAGCTTCCCGTCGGACGGCCACCGCATCGCCTACCTTTCGGGGAACGCGCTGCGCCGCGGACTCTTCGTGGGCAAGTGCCGGACGGCTGGATGGGTGGAGAACACCCAGCTGAACCCCCATTATTCGTCGCGCCTGCCCAGGAACCTCCCGCGCGTCGACGGGGAGATCCCCGCCGGCTTCGGAAAGCCCCGCCCTGCCTACACGCCGGGCAGCCAGTGGATGCGCAGGCGGCTTGAGGCGCATGTGTTCCGCGACTGCGCCGACGAGCGGATCCTCAGCTCCTTCGTCTACGCCGCGCGGGACGGCATCTCGTTCTTCGGGAAGAACCGAGCCTCGCTTGTCATCCACGGCACGGACACGGGGGGGCGCTGCATGGAGATCGCGCAGGAGAAGGGCTCGGAGCTGAGGGCGGCGCTTTGCCAGCTGACGCCGTTCGAGACGCACGCGGGGCTTGAGAGCGCCGGCGTCCATTTCGCGAAGGAGGATGCCGGGCGGTCGATGTTCGGCGTCTGCCAGTTCTGGGTGGCGAAGCCCTCGGTGATCGGCGAGGGGAAGGGCGTGGCGGACTTCATGATGGCGAATTCGCTTTCCGAAGGGGCGGATCTCAGGAGCGGGCGCTTCCGCTTCGCCGATTTCCGGTTCGCGCACGCCCTGGGGGAGGAATGCTTCCGCATCGGGGACATGGCGAAGGTGGAGCTTGTCGACTCGGGCGCGTATGCCTATCCCAGGCTGCCCCGGCCGTCGCAGCCGCCCGTCGATCTGGTGGTCGACTTCGAGAAGGTGCGCCCCAGCGAGCATGTCGTCGGGAAGTACGGCTCGATCCGCGACGTCTCGTCGTGGTGTACGCACGTCTTCGGGAAGACCTACCGCTTCCGCGCGGCCCTTAAGGGCGTGCCGCATTCAAACGCCTATGCCGAGTTCCTCAAGGGCCTCGCGATCCCGGTCTACGAGAACACGTTCGTTTCGTACCGCATCCGGCCCCTGACGGATGCCGTCGATTCCGCGCAGCGCATTGCCTTCGACTTCCATTTCACGGACGGCTCGCTCATGCGCACCTCCCCGTATCCGTCATGGCCCTCCAGGCCGCTGCGGAAAGGCGAGTGGTCCGAGGTCCGCGTCCGGCTGACGGGGAGCGTCGGCAAGACGATCGACTACATGATGCTGCGCGTCGATGTCCGCAACACCCCCGCAGCGGTCTACGAGGCCGCGTTCGATTCAATCAAGATCGTGACGCCGCGATGAGGGCGACGCCGGGCGCGCGTGGTCCGGCGAGGGGCGGACGGCGGCGGGGCGGGTGATGCACGAACGGGCGCGCGTGGTCCGATTGTACATTTTCTTAGCCCGATTGTGCAAGTCTCCCGTGGAATCTTATGCGATAATCTCCACGTCATGAAGATTCGTTCGCATCTCGCGGCCCTCTGCTGCCTCGCGGCCGCCTTCGCGGCGGACGCCGGGGAGGCCGTGCGCCCTGCCGTGCGCTGGCGCGGCTTCAACCTCGACGGCAAGGCGATCAAGGGGAAGTTCTCCGGGACGTGGGACGTGCGCGACCTCGCCCTCATGCGCGAATGGGGCTTCAACTTCGCGCGCGTGATGATCGACTACCGCTACTTCTGCCGCCCCGGCACGTTCGAGCCGGATGCCGCGCTCTTCCCGCCCATCGACGAGCTGATCGGCTGGGGCCGGACATACGGCATCCACATCCAGATCTGCTTCTCGATCCCGCCGGGCGTCGACTATGCGGTCAGCCGCTCGAAGAAGGCGATCCTGGAAGACCCCGCGCTCGTCCGCGCGAACGTCGCCTGCTGGGCCTTCTTCGCGCACCGCTACCGCGACGTTCCGGCCGAGGCCCTCTCCTTCAACCTCTTCAACGAGCCGAGCGGCGACTGCGACGAGGCGGCCTACGTGGCGTTCATCGGCGCCTGCGAGAAGGCGATCCGCGCGGCGTCGCCCGCGCGCTTCATCGTGGCGGACGGCGTCCAGACGGCGCGCCGCCCGGTGCGCGGCGCGCTGCCCGCCTCCGTCGGGCAGAGCCTGCACCTCTACGACCCGATGGAGATCTCGCATTACCGCGCGCCGTGGTGCCGGCGCGAACGCGCCTGGCCGGCGCCGCAGTGGCCGCCCGTTCCCGTGACGAGCCCGCTCTACGGGTCGCGCAAGAAGGACCTTGCCGAGCCGATGGCGATCGGGCAGGTGCCGGCCTGCCGGCTGGAGATCGTGCCGGGCCTCGTCAACCGCCTCGCGGAGCTCGTCGTGAAGGCCGACGGGCGCGAGCTCGGCCGCACGCGGTACGCCCCGCAGGCGCGCGCGCCGGGCTACACGAACCTGGTGGCGCGCTCGAACGGCGAGTGGGCGGGCGTCCCCGTGGCGGCGTTCGCGCTGGACGTGCCGGCGTGCGCGCGACTGGAGATCGGAATGGACCGGGGCGACTGGATGGAGGTGGCCGCGCTCGTCTTCGCGGCGAACGGGCGCACGGCGCGCCTCGCGCCGTCGTATCGGTGGCGGACGCCGGGGGAGCCCGCGCGGACGGCCGTGCGCTTCGCGGGCTGGGACGCGCCGCAGGCGTTTGTGAAGGAGGACGGCACGGCCTTCACGGACGCGGACTACCTGCGCGGCGTGGTCTTCGCCCCCTGGGAGGACGTGCTTGCGTCGGGCCGGTTCGTCATGGTCGGCGAGACGGGCGTCTTCAACCGGACGCCGCACGCGGTGGCGCTTGCGTGGCTGGAGAGCCTCTTGAAGGAACTCAAGGCGCGCGGCATCGGCTGGGCGCTCTGGAACTTCCGGGGGGCGTTCGGCCCGCTCGACAGCAACCGCGCGGACGTGGAGTACGAGGACTTCAGGGGCCACCGGCTCGACCGTAAGATGCTGGAGCTGCTGCGGCGGTATTAGCGCGCTGAGATGGAGGGACGGTGACATGAAGGATTGCAACAGGTGGACAGGGGCGTTTGCTGCGGGCCTCGTGGCGGCGGCGGGCGTCGCGGCGCTTCCCACGGAGGGAACGTATGCCGTCCTGACGGCGAAGGACTACAATGCGGACCACCTCTACGCGGACACCTTGAGCGGCAACGCGCAGACGGCCGTCACCCAGGACCCGGACTACGGAAAGGGGTTCTTCGGAAGCTCGCTCACGGCCTCCTCGAAGGTCAACCGCTGGACGCTCTACCGCGACGGCGCGCCCGATGCAGCGGCCACGGGCTTCTTCCCGCCGAATGCCGCCTGCGACTACTGGGTGTCCGGGGGGAATTTCCCCCTTGCGACGCCGAACGGCGGCAATGCGGACGCAAGCCGCTACGCCTTCCCCGGGAAGTCGCTGACGCTCGCGTCGGGGACCATTACCCACTGCTCGAAGGGGACGAGCGTCGTCGACCTGGGGCGCGACGTCCGCATTGTCGGCGCGGGCAACGTCTACCATTTCCCCGCGCGGAGCGCGGCCGATCCGCAGACGGTCGGCACGCTGACGCTCGCGGACAAGGCCGAGCTGAAGGTCTCTGCCGGTGTGAATGGACGCGCAGTCTATGGCGTGGAATGGGCCCTCACGGCGCCTGACACGGCGACCGTGATGTTGACGAGCGGTCAGAATGCCACTGCCACGTGGCATTGGCGGGGCGACGGCTCGGCGTGTCAGGCGCGGCTTGTTCTCGCAGAGGGCAAGGAGGCGGCTTCCGAATTCGCGCTCTACGCGCCGTATGCGGGCACGGTCGAAGTCGGCGGGGGGAACGCGGCGTGGGGGGCGTCCCAAACGGCGACGTTCGGCGGCCTTCAGCTCGACGCGGGCGGCGCGTTGAAGCTCGCGGCGGGGACGGAGACGATCGTCGGGACGCTCGCCGTGCGCGCGGGCGGCCTCCTCGACGCGACGGAGGCCGACTGCGGAACAGTGCGCGTGACGGGGACGCTGACGGCGGACGGGGCGGTGCGCATTCTCCTGCCGTCCAGGGCCGGCTTCGACCGGGACATTTTGACGGTGCCGACGTCCTGCGCCTTGACGGCGGCGGACTTCGTGTGCCTCGACGCGGCAGACGGCGCGGTGCTTGATTTCGCGACGGCGACGTTCACCGACAATGGCGACGGCACGAAGACGCTCCGGGTCGTGGACAGCACGCCGACGGCGCCGGGCCTCGGCGCGACGATGGTCGTGCGCGGGACGGCGCGTGTGGCCCAGGTGGACGCGCGCGTGCAGATCGACGTGCTGGAGGGGGCGACGCTCGACTACGCGCCCGCGACGGACGACGGCGCGCGGATGCCCATTCGCGGCGCGCCCGGCGCGACCGTCAACATCCGCGACCCGCAGGACGAATGGTCGTCCCTCCCGCTCCTGTGGGTGGACGCGGCGGCGGCGGGGACGGTGACCGACCTCGATGTCGCCTACGAAAACTCCTACATCAACTACGAGGCCGCAGACCCGCTCCAGACCGGGCAGACGATCTGCGACGGGGACGGCAACCCCTTCGTCAAGGGATGGGCGGACTGCCGAAGCGCGCCGTGCGCCGTGCGGCTGTGGAACAACCGCTACGACCTGCCCTACAACGGCAACCACAACGTGATGACGGCGTGCCACCCGCGCCGCGTGCGCGGGGGGCTGAACGGGCGCGACTACCTTTCGTTCGACCGCCCCAACCGCCGCTTCTGGGCGGCCTCGGCGGGCGCGGCCGCCGCGACGGAGCGGACGCCGCTCTCGGCCACGCTGCCCCGCCTCCACTTCACCCGGGTGGCGTCGGGCGCGACGGCGGGGGCGGACGACTTCGACATGAAGCCGCGCGCGGCGATTCTCGTCTACGGCTCGCAGCAGGGCGGCGGCGGCGCGCTTCTGGGCGGCAACGCGAATTTCCTGCGCGGCGGAGAGGCGGGAAAGCACACGAAGGACGATCCGATTCTCGCGTCGAACCCGTGCGGGGCGCGCGTTTGGGTCGACGGCGAGGCCGTCGACCCGACGACGACGGGCCTGAGCGGCGGCTGGCAGATCATCGCGCTCGACTTCGGCTCGCAGACGAACCGCTTCTCGGGGCTCGGCTACGGGAAGAAGAACGACGAGGACAACGGCGGGCAGGCGTATGCCGAGGTCATGCTCTTCGACCGGGCGCTCACCGACGCGCAGCGCCAGCAGATCGAGTGGCACCTCGCGACGAAGTGGGGTCTGGCGGCGCAGTATCGCGGCCCGAAGGGGCCGACGGCGCGCGCGGCCCTCTACGGGAGCGGGACGGTCCGCGTCAAGACGGACGCCGTGCTTTCCGGGGCGTTTTCCGGGACGATCGAGCTGGAGGGGAAGACGCTCACGATCGGCGGCGCGCTCGCCCCGCCCGACGAAACGGCCGTTGACACGACGGGCATGACGGGCTGGTACGACCCCGACGCGGCGGGCGCGCTCGTCGAAGCGGACACCGCCCAGACGCCCACGCCGAAGTCGCCCGCGACGCGCGCCCTGTGGCTCTACGACCGCCGCTGCGGCGCCGCGCCGCAGGCGGGCTTCCACGCCCTGGCGGCGACGCAGCGGGAGCGCGCGCCGTGGAAAGACCGCTCGGCGCATGGGTTCGGCCCCGTCCGCGCCTGGCTCGACTACTCGAACGTCGCGTCGAACGCATGGGAGGGCGCAATCAACGACGGCAACACGCTCCGCTTCCGCGTCGCCGCAGGCGGGGCGTGGGGCGGAGGCGTGGTGACAAACACGTTCCTGACGCTCGTCATGGCGCAGGACTCCAAGTACGGCGGCGGCCAGCCGTTCGTGGACGGCAACAGCGTCCTGCCCGACCAGAAACAGGCGCTCTACAAGAAACGCGAGAGGCAGGGCGCGGCCTCGCCCATCTACCCGGCGGGCACGGCTGACGTGCTGGCGAAGGGCGTGACGCGCCTCGACGGCGAGGCGGTGGACGGCTCGGCGCAGGGCTTCCGCGGCCGGCCGGAAATCCTGGCCGTCCAGCCGACGGAGGCATACGGCCCCGTCTGCTTCGAGCATCTCGGCAACAGCGAGCGCCTCTACGGCGCGGACACGCGCGCCGCCGTGCAGGGCGAGATCCTCATGTGGAACCGGCGTCTGCCGGAGGACGAGCTGAAGACGGCCGAAGCCTACCTCTCCTGGAAGTGGCTGGGGCTTCTCCCCGAGGGCTACGTGGCGCTGGACGCGGCGACGCTCGCGGGCACGGGCACGGTGCGGACGCCGTCGCTGCGCCGGCTGCCGAAGATCGCGGACGCGGCGCGCCTCGCCGTCGAGGCGGCCGACGCGGCGCTCGTGTTCACGTGCGATGCGGGCGGCATCGCCGACGCCTGCGACCTCAAGGCGTCCACGCTCGCGCTGCCCGACGCCTGCGAGATCGCCCTTGCGCAGGCCGCACGGCTGAAGGCGGGGACGTATCCGCTCATTACATGCGGCGCGGGGCTCGCGCGGACGGCCTTCGCGCTCACGCCGCGCAAGGTCGGCTCGTATGTGCTTTCGCTTGCCCGGACGGACGCGGCGCTCGCGCTGACGGTCCGTCGGGGCGGCACGGTGTTCATCTTCAGATGAGGAGGAGACGCGATGAAGCGACGTGAATTTGTCCTGGGCTCGACGGCGTTTGCCCTGTTTGCGGGCGGTCTGGCCCGCGCCCAGGCACCGAAGGGGAAGAGGGCCGCGAATCCGTTTGACCGCGCCGCCGAGGTCGTGGGCGAATCGGGACTTCCGGGCCGGGAGCTGCGCGCCCTCCTTCTGCGCATCGCCGAGGAGACGAAGGGCCGCCCCTACCTCGTCACGCGCACGAAGCAGCTCGTCGCCGTCTTCGCGCATGCGCGGCTGGCGGCACGGGCGGACGACGTGTTCATCGACTGGTTCCCCGACACATGGCTGTTGACCGGGCTGCGCGGCCCGCGCGTCGCGGCCTTCGCGCGGGGGCGCCCCGAGTTCGCCGCGACGGGCGGCGGCACGGACGTCCTGAGGGGCGACACGCACGGCGCGTACCACGCCTGCCTCGACACGAGCCATGTGTGCCCCGACTGGGAATCGGTGCTGGCGCTCGGCCCGACGGGGCTGGCCGCGCGCGCGCGGGAACGGCGCAAGACGGCGGCGAACGACGCGGAACGGCTGTTCCTCGACTGCGTCGCCGAGGTCTACGACGCGATGGCCGCGCTCGCCCGCCGCTGGGCGGACGTCGCCGCCGCGCGGGGCGCGGCGGCCTGCGCGGCGACGCTGCGCGAAATCGCGGCCCATCCGCCGCGCACGCTCCGCGAGGCGCTGCAGCTGCAGTTCCTCTACGACCGCTGTCAGGAGGCGGAGGGCGAGTGCGTGCGCTCGCAGGGCCTCTTCGACCGCCTCTTCATCCGCTTCTACCGCGCCGACCTCGCGGCGGGGCGCCTCACGCGCGCGGACGCGAAGGGCCTCGTGAAGGCGGCCTTCCTCAAGTACTGGATCCAGAACCACCGCAACAACAAGAACATCGCCTTCGGCGGCTACGGCCGCGACGGCGAACCCGTCTGGAACGAGTTGACGGAAATCGCCTTCGAGGTCCACGACGAGCTCAACCACGTCAACCCCAAGCTGACGTTCCGCTACGGGCGCCACACGCCGCGCGAGCAGCTGCTGAAGGTGTGCCGCACGATCGCGGACGGGCGCAGCGCGGTCGTCTTCTTCAACGACGACGTGGCGCGCGAGATGTTCGTGCGGCGCGGGAAGGACGCGGCCGACGCGGCGGATGCCGTGCTGATCGGCTGCTACGAGCCGGGCATCCAGGGCCGCGAGCTCATCGCGTCGATGGCCGCGTGGATCAACCTCGCCAAGCCGCTGGAGCTTGCGCTCAACGCCGGCTGCACGTTCGACGGTTTCCGCCTCGGGCCGGATACGCCGCTCCCCACGGACGCGGACGGCCTCCTGAGGGCCTACCTCGTTCAGCTCGACGCGGTGGCGGCGCGGGCGTGCGCGGACGCGCGCGTGTACGCGGCGCACTGGACGGAGCTGAACCCCGCGCCGCTCATGTCGGGCGCGTTCCGCGACGCGGTGGCGAACGCGCGCGACGCGGGCGCGGGCGGCCTCAAGTACAACCAGTCCGGCATCATGTGCGCGGGCCTGCCGACGGTGGCCGACGCGCTCGCGGCCGTCCGCTACCTCGTCGACGAGACGAAGGCTGTCACGATGGCCGGGCTGCGCGACATCCTGAAGGCCGACTGGGCCGGACACGAGACGCTGCGCGCCAAGGCGCGGCGCGCGGCGCCCAAGTGGGGCAACAACGACGATCGGGCCGACGCCTTCGCGCGGACGGTGGCCGACGCCCTTGCGCGCCGCCTCAACCGCGAGCCGAACGGGCACGGTGGCACGTTCCAGATGGGCCTCTGGTCGATCGACAACGACCTCGTGCTCGGCCGCCAGACGGCGGCGACGCCCGACGGGCGCAAGGCGGGCGAGCCGCTCGCGCGGAACAATTCCGCGACGGCGGGCTGCGGCACGGGCGGCCCGACGGCGCTCATCCTCTCGCAGACGAAGCTCGACCAGGCGGAGGCGGCGGACGGGTTCATCTCGGACGTCATCATGCCGATGTCGCGCGCGGAGAACCCCGAGGCCCCGGCGCACCTCGTCGCGCTCCTGCGGACGTATGCCGAGCGGGGCGGGCAGTGCATCCACTTCAACTGCTTCCGCGCGGCGACGCTGCGCGACGCGATGGCGCACCCCGAGCGCTACCCGGACCTGCAGGTGCGCGTCTGCGGCTGGAACGCGCGCTGGGTCGACCTCTCGCGCGCCGAGCAGCTCCACTTCCTCGCGACCGCCGAGGCGCAGGAAGGCCTGTGACTTTCAGAAAGGGACGCGGAGGAAAGAGATGAAGAAACTGATTCCGATCCTGTCGCTGCTGGCCCTGACGGCAGGGGGCGGAGAACCCGGCAAGATCGACGTCCTCTGCATCTACTACCCCGAATGGCACGTCTACCCCGAATGGGAGGCGTATTACGGGAAGGGGACGACCGAATGGATGTGCGTCTCGAACACCGTGGCGCGGTTTCCCGGCCACCACCAGCCGATCGTCCCCCTCATGGGCTTCTACGACGAAAGCGACCCGAAGGTCGCCGCGCAGGAGATCGACCTCGCCGCCGACGCCGGCATCGACGTCTTCCTCTACGACTGGTACTGGGCGAATGGCAAGCCCATCCAGCACGAGGGCCTGGAGCGGGGCTTCCTGAAGGCGCCGAACAAGGACCGCATGCGGTTCGCCCTGATGTGGGCCTACCACGACCGCGACGTGCCGTTCCAGTCGAAGTTCGGCGAGGAGAAGAAGCACCATCTCTGGAAGCTCGCGCGCACCGAGGCGGACTTCCTCGCCGCGTTCGCGTACTGCGCGAAGGCGTATTTCGGCGATCCGGCCTACTACCGGAAGGACGGGCGGATCTTCTTCTCGCTCTATGCGAGCGACGCGTTCGTGAAGGACATGGGCGGGCCCGCGAAGGCGCGGGCGGCGCTCGCGAAGGCGCAGGCGCTCGTGCGCGCGCGCGGGCTGCCGCCCGTCCACTTCAACGCGATGGTCTTCAACGCCGGGAACGCCGGCCCGGCGATCGCGGCGGGCTTCGACTCCACGTCCGTCTACACCATCCACGGCTTCCATTCCAAGAAGGGCGCGGCCATGGAGCGGAGCCGCCAGTTCGTGATGGCGTACGACGATCTCGTGGAGACGTCCGACGCGGTGAACCGCGCGCTTGCGGAGGTGTCGCCGATGCACATCCCGGTCGTCGTGCGCGGATGGGACTGCACGGCGCGCTGCGACCCGGCGGAGCCGTTCCCCTGGCGCGCGTCCCACTACCCCTACATGGGCATCTTCGCGGGCGCCACGCCCGCCAAGTTCGAGCGGGCCCTGCGCACGGCGCTGAAGCGCGCGGCGGAAGACCCCAGGAGGCCGGGCGCGATCCTCATCAACGCCTGGAACGAGTACACCGAGGGCTCGTGGCTCGTGCCGGACACGCGAAACGGCCGCGCGTATCTCGACGCGGTTTCGCGCGCCTGCGGGCGGCCGCGCCGGCGCCCGTAAGAAAGTTATCTTTTCCTAACTTTCCCCTTGCGCCCGAAAGTTAGGTTTGGTAAACTTTCCGCCGCTTTGCCGAACTGGCGAATGCAGCGGAAACGAAGGAACTGGAGTCGGACATGCCTCTTTCAATGATGGGCGTCGGAGCGAAGCTCCGCATCAAGGCCGTGGGCGGCAACGCATCCGTGCGTCGCCACCTGGGCGACATGGGCTTTGTCGAGGGCGCGGAGGTGACGGTGATCGCCGAGATGGCCGGCAGCCTGATCATCGGCGTCCACGAGACGCGCGTGGCCCTGAACCGCGAGCTCGCGCAGAAGATTTTGGTTTAACGAAGGAAGGAGAATCCATGAAGACGCTCAAGGACGTCAAAATCGGGGCGTGCGCGAAGATCGTGCGCCTCCACGGCGTGGGCGCGGTGCGCCGCCGCATTCTGGACATGGGCCTCGTGAAGGGGACGGAGGTGACCGTGCGCAAGGTCGCGCCGATCGGCGATCCCATCGAGCTGACCGTGCGCGGCTACGAACTCTCCATCCGGAAGGACGAGGCCGCGACGATCGAGGTGGATTGACATTTTTTTGGAACACGAGTTAGCACAAACTAACAAGATTAGTCAGGGCTTATCATGGCAACCAATGGAACAATGAAGATTGCGCTTGCGGGCAACCCGAACTGCGGCAAGACGACGCTCTTCAACGAGCTGACGGGGTCCAACCAGTACGTCGGGAACTGGCCGGGCGTGACGGTGGAGGAGAAGAACGGCGGGCTCAAGGGGCACAAGGACGTCGTCGTGCAGGACCTGCCGGGCATCTACTCGCTCTCCCCCTACTCGCTGGAGGAGAAGGTCTCGCGCAACTTCCTCGTGAACGAGAAGCCGGCCGCGATCCTGAACATCGTGGACGGCATGAACATCGAGCGCAACCTCTACCTCACCACGCAGCTCGCCGAGATCGGCGTGCCGATGGTGGTGACCGTCAACATGATGGACCTCGTGGCGCGCGCGGGCGACAAGATCGACTTCGCGAAGCTCGAACAGCGCCTCAACTGCAAGGTCGTGGGCATCAGCGCGCAGAAGGGCAGGGGGTGCCGCGAGGCCGCCGAGCTCGCGCTCCGCTACGCGAAGGACGGGCGCAAGGGCGAGGTGCCGCATGTGTTCACGGGGTCCGTGGAACACGCGATCGCGCACATCGAGGAGTCGATCCAGGGCAAGGTGCCCGCCGCCTCCCTCCGCTGGTGCGCGATCAAGGTCTTCGAGCGCGATGCGGACGCCATCGCGAAGATGGGCCTCTCCGCCGACGTGCTCGCGCACGTGGAGGGCCACATCAAGGACTGCGAGGCCGAGCTGGACGACGACGCGGAGTCGATCATCACTGCCCAGCGCTACGCCTTCATCCAGAAGCTCGTCGCCGCGTGCGTCGTGAAGAACGCGAAGCGCGTGAAGGGCGCGTCGCTCTCGGACAAGATCGACCGCTTTGTCACGAACCGCATCCTCGCCATCCCGGTCTTCTGCCTCTCGCTCCTCGCGATGTACTGGCTCGCCGTCTCGGACGGCGGCCCCGGCACCTACTTCACCGACTGGGCCAACGACGGCTTCCTCGGCGACGGCTGGCACCTCTGGGGTACCCTGCACAAGGCCCAGACGCCGGCGGACGCGAAGGAGAAGCTCTGGTACGACGGCATGGACTGGGAGGAGGCCACCGGCGCCTTCGAGCCGTACGGCGCGAACGTCGAGAAGTGGCAGGCCGCCTACACGGCCGCCTACGACGCCAAGAAGGGCGAAGGGGCCTACGGGAAGGACCTCGCGGCGTTCAACGAGAAGGCCGCGAAGGCGTTCAGGCCCGGGGCGGACGGCGAAGCGTTCGAGCCGGCGGCGTTCGAGATCCTCGACGAAGACCTCGCGAAGACGGTCAAGGCCGAGGTGTGGCTGGAGGACGAGGAGTCCGGCGAGATCCGCACGGGCGACGTGAAGATCGACAAGGGCGTGATTGCCGTCGAGGACAAGGACGACGGCAACGAGATGAAGTGGACGTGCGACGAAGCGCTCTACAAGGCGAGCTCCGGCGTCCGCGAGCCGGAACCTGGCGAGTTCGGCGTGTGGATTCCCGGCGTCGCGGCGCTCTGCGGCGAACTCTGCGAGAAGTTCGGCATCGTCGAGGGCTCGCTGGCCTACGCGCTCGTCAACGACGGCCTCGTCGGCGGCGTCTGCACGGTGCTCGGCTTCGTGCCCGTCATCGCGATCGTCTTCCTGTTCCTCGCGTTCCTGGAGGACTGCGGCTACATGGCGCGCGTCGCGTTCATCATGGACCGCCTCTTCCGCGGCTTCGGCCTCAGCGGCAAGAGCTTCATCCCGATGCTCGTCGGCAAGGGCTGCGGCGTGCCGGCCGTCATGGCGGCGCGCACGATCGAGAACGTGCGCGACCAGCGCATGACGATCATCCTCGCCACCTTCATGCCCTGCGGCGCGAAGACCGTGATCATCACGATGTTCACCGCGTGCTTCTTCCGCGACTACTGGTGGGTGGCGGCGGCGATGGACCTCACGGGCGTCGCGATCATCGTCCTCGGCGGCATCGCCCTCAAGAAGACGAAACTCTTCGCGGGCGAGGCGGCGCCGTTCGTGATGGAGCTGCCGGCCTACCACCTGCCGACGCTCAAGGGCATCGTGATCCACACGTGGGAGCGCGTCAAGGCGTATGTCTGGAAGGCCGGCATGGTGATCTTCCCCGCCTGCGTGGTGCTGACGTTGATGATGACCTTCGACTGGGGCTTCAACGTGGTCGGCGACGACCTCGACACGTCCATCCTCGCCTCGATCGGCGGCTGGGTCGCGTGGTTCTTCGCGCCGCTCGGCTTCGGCAACTGGCAGGGCGCGATGGCGACGATTTCGGCCGAGATCGCGAAGGAGCAGGCCACCGCGACGCTCGCGATGGTCGCGGGCGGCGACGGCAGCGCGGCGGCGAACGTGGTCCAGCTCTTCAAGGGCTTTGTCTCGGACGTGCGCCTCTACAAGCTCAGCGCGCTTTCCTTCCTGCTGTTCAACCTCTTCGTGCCGCCGTGCGCGGTCGCGATCGTGAACACCTTCAAGGAGATGGGTTCCCAGAAGTGGGGTTGGTTCGCGGTTGCCTTCCAGCTGTTCGTCGGCTACGTGCTCGCGCTCAACGCCTTCCAGGTCGGCGCGCTGATCGTGACGGGGGCCTGGGGCGTGTGGACGGTGATTACAATCCTCGTGGACCTCTTCGTCCTCTGGATGATCTTCCGTCCGGCGAAAAAGGAGGTCGCCTGAAATGAACCTCGCATCCGCCGTCGTCCTTGTGGTCGTCCTTGTCCTCGCGGGGCTGGCCATCCGCCGGAACCTCAAGCGGAAGGGAGGCTGTGCGTGCGGATGCGGGGGATGCAAAGGATCTTGCCACTGCGGCAAATGAAGGAAAAGAAGAAAGAAAAGAAAAAAAATGAACTCAAAGCACATGATGATGTTGGCCTGTGCAGCCGCGTTCTGCGGCGGTGTTCTGGCCGAGGAAGCGAAGACGGAAGCGGCGGAGACGCCCGAGACCCTGGCTTGGGCGCCGGGCGAGGGCATCTCCTTCGGCGAGCAGCCGATCATGTCCACGGAAGTCGGCCTCGCGTTTGACTCGAAGTTCACGAGCTACGGTCTCGTGGACAACAAGGACCCGATCATCACGCCCTCGGCGGCCGTGACGTTCTTCGACTGGTTGACGTTCGAGGTTGCGGCCCTCTTCGACACGACGACCTACGGACGGAAGGCCGGCTACTCGAACCGCGGCGGCCGCTACTTCGAACTCGACCCCGGCGTCTCGCTCGGCCATGCGTTCAGCCCCGACGACTATGCGTTCCTGCCCACCACGGTCGAGTTCTCGCTCGGCTACGCCTACGAGTACCATCCCCGGGCGATGGGCGAGGCCGGCGAGGACACGCAGTTCGTGACGTTCGAGGTCGCGCTGCCGGACCTGTGGGTCGAGCCGACCCTTGCCTTCGAGCGCGACATCGACCGCGACAACGGCACCTACGTGAATCTCGAACTCGGCCACACCTTCGCGCTCATCGACGGCGAAAGCGAGGGCGACGACCCGCTTCTCGCGTTCCGCCCGTCGGTCGCGCAGGGCGTCGGCAACACGCAGCGCACGCGCGGCTACGGCCTCGCCGACGACCACGGCGGCCTGATGGACCTCTGCGTCAAGGGCGAGCTGACGTGGAACATCGGCGCCGGCGTCGCGCTCTCGGGCTACGTCGCCTACTACGACTACGTCTTCGACAGCACGCTCCGCGACGCGGCGCGGGCCTACGAGGCGACGGGCCGCGACGACACGAGCTACCACTTCGTGGGCGGCCTCGCCCTCACCGCGTCGTTCTAGGCGAAACGGCCGCGCGGGCGGGCCGCAGCGTGTTGCGGATGCCGTTGGCGGGGCGTGAAAGCAAAAGCGGACAGCCCTTCTTGCGGCAAGGGCGCGGGTTTGGCATAATGGGCGCGCCGGGCCCTTTGGGCGTGCAAGGTGTTTCCGCGAGTTCCTCCAGGCCGCGCGGCCTGGCTCGCGAATGGCGCGGACGAGGGGATTGCGGCGACTTCCGCCGGATATGAAAAGAACGCTGCTGAATGTCTGCCTTGCTGCCGTGCCGTTGGCGGCGGGGGGCGAAGGGCTGCCCGTGCCGATCGTGTGGCAGGTGAACGCGAAGACACTTGCGCGGCGTCAGTACATCAAGGACATCGACTACCTGCGCGCGCATACGGCGGCTGACATCCTCTCGCCCGCGCCGGTCGAGGGGACGGTCCAGGGCGACATGGACCAGATGCGCGCCCCGATGAGGGAACTGGCCGCCTACGCGCGCGCAAAGGGCTTCCGCGTCGCCCTGCGCACGGACTACTCCACCCCCGGCTTCTTCGCCGCGCCGGCCTTTCCGAGCGCGCACGGCCTCTCCGTGAAGGGGCCGCTGCCGAACATCATCAAGGACCAGGCCCAGGCGCAGGCGCTGACGGTCGACGTCGAGGGCCGACTCGACGGGACGGGCTATGCGTGCCTGCGCTCCGAGGCGAAGTGGAACCGCGAGAAGATCATCCCCCTCTATGCGAAGCCGCTCGCGGCGTACGTCTTCGAGAAGGCCGGCGCGGGCTTCTACAGGCCGGGCTCGCTGGAGGACGTCTCGGCGCGCATGCGCGTCGTCGCCCAGGACAACCGGTCGATGTCCGTCGAGCTCGACCTCGGCGCGCCGTACGCGGGGAAGGACGTCTTCCTGCTGGCGGGGCACTTCTTCAACGCCCTTGAGATCTACGAGGCGCAGTACGCCGACTTCCAAAAGACCTTCGACGGCTTCGCCGACGCGGCGCTCGACGGCGCGGTGAACGACGAGCAGGGGTTCATGCCCGTCGACGCCTGGGGCGGCGAGCCGTTCCGCGGGCGCTACTTCTCCTTCGCCGGCGAGCGCTACTGGCGCGAGGCGCTGAAGACCGATTTCCGCCGGCTGCTCTTCGACATGCGCTACGCGCCCGCCGGCGACGCCGCCGTGCGCATCCGCGCGATCAACCGCTACTTCGACGAGGCCCGCCGGGTGACGATGGCCTTCGAGGATGCGGTTGCCGACTACCAGCTTGCGCGCTACACCGACCCGTTCCTCGCCTGCCATTCGACCTACCACAATTCGCTCGACTCGGACGACTTCATCAAGAACACCTGCAACTACTGGTCGCTTCCGCGCGATTACGGCTTCACGGACGAGGGGACGATCTGGCCGATCCGGCTCGGCGTGCTGCTCGGCTCGAAGATGAAATTCGGCTACAACATGTTCTACTCGAAGAACCCGGACGACGTCTACGGCAACATCATCGACTGCGCGCCGTGGCGGATCCGCGAGTTCCACCACGCCTACAACGACGGCAGGTGGGGGCTCGGCTACACGGAGCAGCCGTTCACCGCGAACGTGAAGAAGCTCGACGAGGCCGTCCGGCTGCTCGACGGCTTCCAGCGGAGGGGCGCCCTGCCGCGCACCGACGTGCTGCTCGTCTTCGGCGAGTTCGCGCACGCGAACTGGTATCCGGACGAGAAGGCGCGCGGTAAATGGGATCAGAACGCGTCGCTTCGGATCATGGAGAAGGCGCAGGAGGCCTGGCGCGCCGGGCACGTCGCCGCGCTGTTGCCCGACCGCCTCGTCGAGGAGGGCCGCCTCCGCTTCGAGGACGGCGCCTTCGCGCTCTACCCCATCGCCCGCACGACCGCCTGCGACCGCCGCGCGGCCTTCAACGCGCCGCCGGCACGATTCAGGAAGCTCGTCTTCCTCTACCCCCGCTACGCGAAGAGGTGCGTCTGGGACTTCCTCAACGGCGCGGCGGCGAAGGGGGCGGCGCTCGTCGTGGTGGGCCCGGCGGACCTCGACGTCAACGCGGAGAAGGCGTCCTTCGCGGGGCGCCGCGTCGCCGAGTGGGATCTCGCGAAGATCGCGGCGGAGCTGCAGCTCGCCTCTTCGCGCATCCCCGGCGGGTGCGTCTACGAGGACGGGTCGTTCGCGCTCGTCTCAGACGCCATCCTCACCGGCAGGCCGACGAAGATTGACCTCGTGATCGACGGTCGGCGCTTCACGGGGCACCATACGGGCGTGCTCGCGTTTCGGAAGGGGGAGGCGCTCGTCGCGACGGCGGGCTCGAAGCTCTTCTGCGACGGTCAGGACGTGGGGACGGGCGGGTTGGCGCATTCGACCGGCGGGTCGTGTTCCGCCGCGCCGGAAAACCGCAGGATCCACTCGTCCACGCTGCCGAACATCGGGTGGCAGTTCGAGTAGGTGTCGTCCGACTCCTTCCACGTCTCCCAGAGCGTCGTGGCGCCGCGCTCCAGCATATGCAGCCAGCCGGGGAATCCGCGATGCAGGACGATCCGGCGGGCAAGATCGTTCCGCCCGTGCTCGGCGAGATACAGCAGCATGTACCGCGTCGAGAAGATGCCCGTCGACGGCGCGCAGCCCCTCTCCTCGATGGCGCGGACGAGGCGCCGTTCGGCCGCCTCGACCTGGCCATCCGGGACGAGCCCCAGATAGAGGCCGATCGCCTGTGCCGACTGCGTGCCGTTCGCGACGACGCCGTCTTTCACGAACGTCCGCGCAAACGCCGACGCCACCTTGCGCCTGACCGCCTCGAACGCCGCCTGCTCCTCCGTCCGTCCAAGCAGCCCCGCGAAGTGCGCGGTCAGGCGCACGAACTCGTGCCAGTGCGCCGTCGCGGTCACCGCGTTCGGCGCGCGCGCGATCGCCTCGTGGTCGCCGATGCACGTCGGGACGACGCCCGTCGGGTTCGCCGCGTCCACCAGCCGCGCGTAGCGGGCGCAGGTCGGGTAGAACTTGAGGATGCGCCCCGCCGCCTCCGGGCTGTGCCGCAGCAGCGTGTCCATCACCACTGGAACCGCCAGGGCCCACGAGATCGGCCCGGCCCGCCTTGAAACACCCGCCCCGAGGCCGTTCGCGTCGGCGATTCCGACGAAGGGCGCGGTTTCGGTGATCCATCCGTCCGCCTCGGCCTCGTCGGCGAAGTCCTGCAGGGTCTTGAGGTAGAACTCAAGCATGTCGAAGTTCAGGCACAGCGCCTCGCAGGTCGCCACGATGTCGCCGCCGTACCCCAGCCGCTCGCGGCCGGGACAGTCGCTCTGCACGCCGATGAGGTTATCGCGGAACGTGCGCACGCAGACGTCGTGGAGCGGCCTCAGCTCGGCGGGAATCCGCCTCTCGTCCGCGACAGTCCGGAGGACGGAGGAGACGGCCCTCAGCGTCGCGGCCTTCGGCGGCCGCGCCGCGCCCCGGATTTCGGCATAGCGGCAGACGTGCCAGATGAACGGCGGCTCAAACGTCTCCTCCGCCGCGCCGCCGCAGACGTACACGTCGCGCTGGCAGGCGACGTCGGGGGCACCCGGCCCGCCGACCCCCACCCGCTTGATTTGCCCAGCCGTCTGGGTCAGCACGTTGACGGACCCGTCGGGGTTCAGCCGCTCTCCGTACACGATTTCGACGCGCGTGCCGCGCCGTTCGCCCGCGAAGACGAACTGCGGCACGCCCGACAGGTTCACGCCGAAGTCGACGATGTGCGCGCCGTCCGGGCGTGCCGACACCCGGCCTGCCGCCTCGCCGACGAAATCGACGGCCGGCGCGCGGCGGAGGACGATTTTCCCGTGCGGTCCCTGAACCTGCGCGGCGGGGCGGCTCTCCGACGGCCCGCGCGTCGCATCGACCTCCGCGCCCAGGTACACGCAGTTGCGGAGAATGTTTGTCTTCCGGCAGGTCCAGGACAGGGGCTTCTCCACCCCCGAGACGCGCAGCCTGAAGCACGGGCGGCCGTGCGCCATCGCCGCGCGGAAGGGCTTCGACCCCCAGAACCGCAGCGGCGGGAGGTTGTAGAAGCCGTTTCCAAGCGTCACCGACACGACGTTGGTCGCCGGATAGGGGTGCAGGCCGGACGCCGTGAACGTGTCGGCGTAGACTGTCTGGCCGAACGGGCTCCAGAGCGGCATCAGCGACGTCCCCGAGACGCCCGCCGCCTTTCCGTTCAGCCGGATGGAGTAATAGCCAGCGCACGCAATCGTGACGTCGGCGGCGGCCCGCCCCTCCGGGAGGACGAAGGAGGCCGTGAACGCGGGCGCGGGGTCCTCCGCGTAGAAGCCCTCCTCGACGCGATCCGCCTCCCCGTCGCCCGTCCAGGGGGACGCCGGGCCGAACAAGGCGTCCGGCTCCCCCTGCTCGGACGACAGACGCTCCCCCGCCAAAGCCCCCGCCGCGCCCAGCGTCAGCGACAGTATCATGATCGTCTTCATCCAAACGTCTCCTCAATGCGGCTCTTGCGGTTGACTTGAGTACACGCCACGGCCCTGTGCCGTGCCCGGCCAACTTCTTTCATTCATGTGACGCGCGCCTTTCGCGGCAGGCGTGCTGCACATTATAGGCCAAACTCCCTGCCTTTGCAACGCGCCCTTGTAACGGGGGGGGATGGGAAGGGCGGCGCGACGGGGCGCTGCCCCCTCGGCCGCGCTCTCTTGGAGATTCCCCATTTCCCCGGGCATGAAGATTCCCGTGCCCCTGTAAACAAAGGGCAAAGGGGCGATTTACGCTTCGCTGCAAGTGAAAATCCGAGCCTGCCCTCGACCTTTTTCGGGGAGGCTTCCTTCTTGAGCGCGCGGACGACGGATGAGGGCTTCACGTCCTTCTCCTTCATGATGCCGTACATCATGTCGCCTATGAAACGGGCCACGGGCTTGCTGAAATGGGGAGAAACCCTCCCCGGAAATGCCTTGGGCTGCCCTGGCAGCTTCATCGCGGTTGTGGTATCATGCATGGCGTCGCCTCGCTTGTTTGTGTAAGGACTTCGCATGATAGCGAAAATCATCCGCTTTCTTGCCCCGTTATTCGGGATCGGCGTGGCGAAAGTCGCGCTCGGCGCGGGGGCGTCTCGCCAGGCACGAAAGACTGTGGAACCTCCAAAAAACACCCTTATCCCGATTTTTCCGATAGGATCAGGGATCGTCAAAAACCGGGGGCGAAGGACGCCCCGATGCTTTTTGATGGGCGTGGGCCGTGTCGCCCGCCGCCCGCGCTTCGCACGGGAATGTAGATCTTGGCAGGCAAGGCATGGGAAATCTTGACAGGCAAGTTACGGTTTCAGGCAAGATACGGCTTTCAAGCAAGAATACGACTTTCAGGTTGGATTATTACGCGGTAAAATCTCATTACGTCCCGATCATTGCACCCTGGCTTGACCTGCCGAACCCGCAATCTCGGCATTGTCAAGATTATTACGCAGTGAAATCTCATTGCGTCCCGCCGGCCCCTTCTGCTAGACTGTGCGGCGGCAAGGAGGGAAAAGGCATGGCGGCGAAATCGGACACGGCGATGCGGGAAACGGCGGAACGGGCGTCCGCGCGGACGGCGGCGTCTGGACGGACGGCGGCAGCGTCGTCTGGACAGGCAGCGGTGTCTGGACGGGCTGCGGCGTCCGAAAAGGCTGCGGCGTCTGGACGGGCTGCTGCGGCGGCGTCTGGACAGGCCGCGGCGGCCGAGCGGCTGCGGACGGCGGCGGAGGCGGCGCGCCGGGCCGCCGCGGACACGGCGCGGGCGGTCTCGGAGGAGGTGCGGGAGAACTTCCGCGCGTGGGTCGAGCGCAACTTCTTCAATCCGCGCGCGGGGCGGATCGGAGGCGTCTCCTACACGCGCGCGG
>CAKUCX010000039.1 GCA_934643865.1 uncultured Kiritimatiellota bacterium | reverse complement strand
TGCCTTACCTCTTCCTACTCCCCATTGCGGAAGTAACCACACCTAATCGGGTGCGTTTACTTCCGCAATCTACAGCGAAAAGGAATCCGACGCGGGCCGCCGGTGCCCCGTTGACAAAATCGTCGGGGAAATGCTACAATCGTCTTCGCATTTTTCGGAGGTCTGTGCCTTTGTCGCGTTGCGCGGGCGGCTTTCGCCTGAATGCCGAAAATCCGAGGAAGAGAAGAACGCTATGGTCGAATCCGTTTCCGCACATCCGATGGCCGGCTCGCTCATTTTCGCGCTCGGCGGCCTTGCCGGCGCCGTCTTTGCGGTGCCGTTCCGCCGCATCAGGGGCGTTGCGTATGAAAGCTACTGGCTCGTCTACGCGCTTTCGGGGCTCTTGGCCTTCCCGCTTGTTCTCGCGATGACGACGTGCCCGGACACGCTGAAGGTCATTTTCGGCGCCGAACCGAAGACGCTCGCCCTCTGCGCGGGCTTCGGCGCGCTCTGGGGGCTTGGCGGCCTCACCTGGGGGCTTATGATCCGCTACCTCGGCATCGGCCTGGGGCTTGCGATCGGGTGCGGGCTCTGCTCGGCGACGGGGACGCTCATCCCGCCGCTCGTGACGGGGCAGGCGGGGACGCTCGTGGAGACGACGGGGGCGAAGATCGTCCTGGGCGGCGTCCTGGGCTCGCTCGCCGGCATTGCGCTGGTGGGGCTCGCAGGCAAGTTCAAGGAGGGCGAGCTCACGGAAGAGCAGAAGAAGGCGGCGGTCGCGGAATTCGACTTCAAGAAGGGCATGCTCGTGGCGCTCTTCTCGGGCATCGCCTCGGCGGGCATGAACTTCGGCCTCCAGGGCGGCGCGGCGCTGGAGAAGGCCGCCGCCGTGGCGGGGACGTCGGCCGCGTGGTGCGGCATGCCCGTCCTCGTCGTCGTCCTCTGGGGCGGGCTTGTTGTCAACGTCGCGTGGTGCCTCTGGCAGAACGGGCGGAACGGCACGTTCGCCGACTACGGGCGGATGGCGAAGACGGCCGCGCCGGCGTGGGCGGCCCTCGCGGGCGTCATCTGGGCGTGCCAGTTCGCCTGCCAGAAGATCGGCGAGCCGCAGATGGGCGATTTGAAGTACATCGGCTTCGCGGTCGTGATGGGCAGCTCGATTTTCTTCTCGTCCCTCCTCGGCGTCGCGATGGGCGAATGGAAGGGGACGGGCGCAAAGACGCGGACCTGCCTCGCGCTCGGCATCCTCGTGCTGCTCGTCTCGTTCTGCCTGATCAGCTACGGCAGCAAGTGAGCCTTCGCCGCAAGGGCCTTCAATTCATCATGGCGTCGCCAGACGCCGCATTCCAAAAGGAGAAACATGGACGTTCGCTATACGGTAGGCCGGAATGAATATGCGCGCATGACGACGGAGGAGCTGCGCGCGGCGTTCCTGAACACCGCGCTCTGCGAGGCGGGCAAGGTCAAGCTCATGTACTGCGAGGTCGAGCGGGGCATCGCGGGCTTCGCGGTGCCGACGGCGGCGCCGCTCGCGATGCCGGCGGGGAAGGAGCTCGCGAGCGACTCCTTCTGCGCGCGGCGCGAACTCGGCGTCCTCAACGTGGGGGGCGCGGGCACGGTGACGTGCGACGGCACGGCGTACGCGCTCCGGCCGCGCGAAGTCCTCTACGTGGGGCGCGGCACGAAGGAGATCGTGTTTGCGTCCGAAAACGCCGAGACGCCGGCGGTCTTCTACCTCGTGAGCTACCCGGCGCACCGGGCGTTCCCCACGAAGCTCATCCGCTTCGAGGACGCGAACCACCGCCGCTGCGGCACGAAGGAGGACTGCAACCTCCGCACGATCCACCAGTTCATCCTGCCGGGCCGCTGCGACAGCTGCCAGCTCGTGATGGGCTACACGGAACTGGAGCCGGGCAGCAACTGGAACACGATGCCCGCGCACACGCACGAGCGCCGCACGGAGATCTACATGTACTTCGGTATCGAGCCGGGGCAGTGCGTGTTCCACTTCATGGGGCCGGGCGACGAGACGCGCCACCTCGCGGTCCACGACCACGACGTCGTCGTCTCGCCGATGTGGTCCATCCACTCCGGCGTGGGCACGAAGGCCTACACCTTCTGCTGGGCGATGGGCGGCGAGAACCAGGAGTTCGACGACATGGACGGCATCGCCGTCGAAACGCTGAGGTAGTTAAGTCGCCCCTTCGGGGCTTTAATTAAGTTGCTTCGCTTTTAAGTAGTTAAGTCGCCCCTTCGGGGCTTTAAGTTCTTTCAGGCTTCCATTTAACAACTCAACCACTTAACCACTTAACCACTTAACCACTTAACGTCCCCAACGGGGGCGACAACGAGACAGGAGGCAGACGATGGTTCTCGATCAATTCAAGCTGGACGGAAAGGTCGCGGTCGTGACGGGCGCGGGGCGCGGCATCGGGCAGGCGTATGCGCTGGGGCTCGCGGAGGCGGGGGCGGACATTGCGGTCGTCGACGTTATCCCGATGGACGAGACGCTGGACGCGGTCAAGGCACTCGGCCGCCGGGCGGTTGGCATCAAGGCCGATCTCGCGAAGGGCGAGAAGGAGGCGCCGAAGATTGTCGCGAAGGTGGTGAAGGTGCTTGGGCGCGTGGACATCCTCGTGAACAACGCGGGCATCATCCGCCGCGAGCCGTTCCTGGAGCACAGCGCGAAGAACTGGAACGACGTCATTTCCATCAACCTCTCCACGCCGTTCTTCCTCTCGCAGGCGGTGGCGCGGCAGATGGTGAAGCAGGGTCAGGGCGGCAAGATCATCAACATCGGCTCGATGCTCTCCTACCAGGGCGGCATTCTGATCCCCGGCTACGCGGCGGCGAAGGGCGGCATCAAGTCCCTCACGATGCTCATGGCGAACGAGCTGAGCAAATACGGCATCTGCGTGAACGCGATCGCGCCCGGCTACATCGCGACGGCGAACACGGCGCCCATCCGCGCGGACAAGAAGCGCAACAAGGCGATCCTCGACCGCATCCCCGCCGGGCGCTGGGGCACGCCGGACGACCTGAAGGGCCTGTGCGTGTTCCTCGCCGCGCCGGCGAGCGACTACGTGACCGGTTTCATGTATGCATGCGACGGAGGCTGGCTTGCCCGCTAAATGAAAATCCTCACCCGCTACGTCCTCCGCGAGTTCTGCGTCCCCCTCTTCTACTGCCTGGCGGGGTTCGTCTCGATCTACCTCCTCTTCGAGCTCTTCGGCTCGTTCAGCCGGCTGATGTCGGCCCGCCCCGGCTTCGGGAAGGCCGCGCTGTACCTCGCCGGCTATCTCGCGCCCTACTTCGAGTGGATGGCCCCCGCGTGCCTCATGCTCGCGACGCTCTACACGATGTGGAACTTCTGCCGCCACTCCGAGATCATCGCGATGCGCGCGAGCGGCGTCGGCTTCTTCGCAATCGTCAAGCCGCTCCTCGCCGTCGCGGCGCTCATGGCGCTCTTCGTCGGGTGGGTAAACGAGGTCTACGTGCCGCGCTACGGGCAGTGGGCGAAGCTCTACAAGGCGCACCGCTTCCGCGAGGAGGACATGGAGAAGGCGGACGACATCGTCTTCCACAACGCGGCGAAGAGCCGGACGTGGCGCGTGGGACTGCTCGTCAACGACGAGGCGTCGATTCTCGAAGACGTCGCCGTCTCCGTCAACTATCCCGGCGGCGGGCGCAAGATGACGATCACCTCGCCGCGCGCCGAATGCCTCGACGGCGTGTGGTACCTGATGAAGCCGGAGATCGCCTACTACACGGAGCTGGGGGCCGAATGCCCCTCCCCCACCCCCGAGCTCGACAAGCTCACCCTGCGCCCGTTCATTGAGTTCGACGAGAAGCCCCGGGACTTCCTGCTGCAGAACCGCGACCCCGCCTTCTGCTCGACGCTGGAGCGCCTCCACTACCTCAGGATGCATCCGGCGCTGACGGAGGAGACGCGCCGGGGCCTCGTCTACGACCTCGCGGCGCAGATCGTCGCGCCGCTCGCCTGCCTCGTCATCACCCTCTTCGCAATCCCCGCCGGTATCGCGAGCGGGCGGCAGAGCGTCTTCAAGGGCATCGTGGGGGCGCTCGTCATGTTCTTCGCCTTCTACGGCCTGACGATCGGCGGCATGGTCTTCGCGAAGAAGGGATGGGTGCCGCCTATCCCGGCGGCCGTGCTGCCGGACCTCGTCTTCTTCGCCATCGGCTGCCGCCTCTTCTGGCGGCAGCGCTAGCCGCGCAGGGCTTTCAGTCAATGCATTCAGTCAAAGAAAAAAAGGAGCGTCCATGAAATCAGTCATTCTCTCCGCGGCCGCGCTGGCGGCCTGCGTGTCCCTCGGCGCGGCGATGCCCGACGCCGAAGGGTTCGTCTCGCTGTTCAACGGCAAGGACCTCACGGGCTGGGTCGGCGCCACGTCGTCCTACGGCGTCGAGACGATCAAGGTCAAGATGGCCGGGACGGGCGAGATGAAGGAGATGAACGTCCTCGCCTGCCAGCCGGGCAAGGGCTCCGGCGGCAACCTCTGCACGGAGAAGGAGTTCGAGAACTTCATCCTCCGCTTCGAGTTCTGCATGCCCGAGAACGGCAACAACGGCCTCGGCCTGCGCATGACCGACATCCACAAGGACGCCGCCTACCACGCGATGTGCGAGCTGCAGCTGCTCGACGACGGCGGCAGCCAGTACTACGACAAGGAGGCGAAGAAGGACAAGCTCAGACCCTACCAGTACACGGGGTCGGTCTACGGCATCGTGCCGGCGAAGCGCGACAACTTCAACAAGCAGATCTGGGGCAAGGACAAGAACTTCACCGGCGGTGGCAGCTACGTGCGCCGGCCCGGCATGTGGAACTTCGAGGAGGTGCGCGTGATCGGCAGCCGCATCCAGGTGATCCTCAACGGCGAGCTCGTGACGGACGCCGACGTCTCGAAGTTCAAGGGCGACGGCACGGACACGCCGGACGGCAAGAAGCACCCCGGCCTCCACAACCGGAAGGGTCGCATCGGCTGGCTCGGCCACGGCCACCGCGTCATGTGGCGCAACATCCGCATCAAGGAGGTCCCGGCGGACTACGTGGTCGGCTCGGACACGCAGAAGGCGTGCCCCGCTGGCTTCACGCCGCTCTTCGACGGCAGCGCGGCGAGCCTCGCGAAGAACTGGAAGGGCGTGACGACCACCGAGAAGTTCGACAACCCGAAGGTCCGCCAGGCCGCCACGCCCGAGAAGCGCGCCGCGATGCAGAAGGTCGCCGACCGGCAGAAGGACGAACATTGGCACGTGCGCGACGACGCGCTCTTCTTTGACGGTTTCCAGGGCGGCTACTCGCTCGCGACGGCGAAGGACTACGGGGACTTCGAGATGTGGGTCGACTGGCGCACGCTCTCCGTGCAGGGCGACAGCGGCCTCTACCTGCGCGGCACGCCGCAGGTCCAGATCTGGGACGCGCACAACCAGTGGGGCATCGGTTCGGGCGGCCTCTACAACAACCGGAAGCATCCGTCCCGGCCCCTCGCGATCGCGGACCGCAACGTCGGCGACTGGAACACGTTCCACGTCACGATGCGCGGCGAGCGCGTGACCGTCGAGCTCAACGGCGTGAAGGTGGTGGACAACACGGTACTGGAGAATTACTGGGATCGCGGCCAGCCGGTCTTCCCGGTCGAGCAGATCGAGCTGCAGTGCCACGGCGACCCCCTGGAGTTCAAGAACATCTTCATCCGCGCGCTCTAGCCGGGGCGCTTCGCCCGCTCCCGTGGCCGCAGGGCTTCGGGCCCTTTGGGACGGATGTCCCGCGCGGCCCCGGCGGCATGCCGCCGGGGCCGCCTTGCCGGAATCCTCAAGGAGGTTGCACATGACGAGAACAGCATGTTTCCTGGCGGGGCTTTGCGCCCTTGGCTGCACGCTCGCGCTCCCGGGGCGCGAGACGCAGGCGTGGTTCGAAGAGGGCATCGTCGCCGAGGTGAAGGAGGCAAAGGATGCGGGAACCCTCCCGGCCCTCGCCGCGCGTGGCGTGACCTGTGTCGCGCTGACGGAGGGCGATGTCGGCTCGCCACAGGCGGCGGAATTTGTGGAGGCCGCGCACCGGGCGGGGCTGAAGGCGTTCGTGCCTGTCGCGTTCCCGTCCGGCATCGCGCAGCCGGACGCCTATGCCGCCACGAACCTCCTGCCGCGCCTCGTCGCCTCGCGGGCGGACGGGTGGATGGCGCGCGGCACGTGGTCGATGCCCTTGGAGACGTGGACCTTTCTGCGCGCGGGGCTGGACCGTGTGCGTCCGGGCGCCGTCTTCGTCTCGGACGGCTCGCGTCTCGGCCATCAGGAGAAGGCGTTCGACGCCGATGCCGCGCCGCCGTGGACGGGGACGTTCGACGCGGTTCTGAAGGGGAAGAAGCCCGTCGCCGCGCTTGCGGAGCTGTGGGCGTTCATGCGGCAGAACCGCCCCGAGGGCGCGCGCTTCCTGCGCGCGAGCCCGCACTGGGACGCCGCGCCCATCGCCTTCTCGCTCTGCCTCGACGGCGTGCCGCGCTTCACGCTGGGCCAGGCGCTCGCCGCGTGCAGCGCGCAGGTCCTGCCCGCATGCGCCGCGCTCCGGCGGGAGGAGGCGGCGTTCCGCGCGGGAGACCTCACGTGGCTTTCGCATGACCGGCCGGACGAGGTGGCGGCGTTCCTGCGGACGGACGCGGACGGGCGCGCGTTCGCGTGCGTCTTCAACCTGCGCCGCGCGCCTGTCACGGTGAAGGTGGCGCTGCCCGCCGCGCCCACCGCCGCCGCGCGCCTGTCGTTCGCGTGCCGCGTGGACGCTTCGGGTGTCTACACGTTCTCCGGCGCGGGCTACGACATCCGTCCGCTCGCGGTCGCGGCGCGTCCGAACGCCGAGCGCCTGGCCCGGGCGCGGGCCCTTGCCGCCGCGCGGAACGTGCCGAAGGGCGCGCGCGGCCTGCCGCCCGTCACGGAGAAGGGAGCGGCGGTGCGTCCGGCCCCCGCCTTCCTCAAGGGGGCGACGATGTACCAGCTCTTCCTCCGCATGTTCACGCCGGAGGGGACGCTCAAGGCCGCCGAGGCGCGCCTCCCGTTCGTGAAGGCGCTGGGCGTGGACATCCTCTACCTCTGTCCGGTCGCGACGGCGGATCGCGGCACCGATCCCGCGTTCTGGAGCGGGCGCCAGAAGGGGAGCCGCCTCGGAAACCCCTGCAACCCCTACCGCATCGCCGACTACTTCGGCATCGATCCCGAATACGGCACGGAGCAGGACCTGAAGGACTTCGTTGCGGCCGCGCACCGCCTCGGCCTGAAGGTGCTCTTCGACGTCGTCTACTACCACTGCGGGCCCAACGCCGTCTTCCTGAAGGACCAGCCCGACTGGGTACTGCGCAACGCGGACGGCACCTTCAAGCTCGGCGAATGGGCGTTCCCCCGCCTCGACCTCGACCATCCCGCCGTGCGCGAATACCTCTACGAGAACATGAAGTGGTACCTCACGGAGTTCGGCTGCGACGGGTTCCGCAGCGACGTGGGCGACATGCTGCCGCGCGCTTTCCGCGAGGAGGCGTACCGGCGGAACGCGGCGGTGAAGCCGGACGTCGTGATGCTCTGCGAGGGCAGCGCGCATGACGACCAGGCGCTCGCCTTCGACCTCAACTACGCCTTCCCCATGCAGAAGGCGATCGGCGACATGCTGCGGGGGCGCGGCTCGGCGACGAACCTCACGGCGGCCTGCCGCGCGCGCGAGGGCCGCTACCCGGCGGGCTACCGCTGGATGCGCTGCTTCCAGAACCACGACTACGCGAACTGCGCGCCGGGCGAACCGCGTTGGGAGGAGAAGTACGGCCTCGACCTCAACGACGGCCTCCTTGCGACGATCTTCATGCTCGACGGCGTGCCGATGCTCTACAACGGGCAGGAGATCGCCGACACGGCGCCGCATTCCATCTGGTCGAACCGCTTCTTCGGCAAGTGGGGCATCGACTGGTCGGCGGCGTGGACCCCGGCGGGCGAACACCGCCGCGCGCTCGTCACGGCGCTCGTCCGCCTCCGCCACGAACACCCCGCCCTCTACGACGCGCCGACCGAGTGGCTTGAGACGCCGTTCCCGCACGACGTCTACGCCTTCCGCCGCCCGCTCGCGGACGGGACGACGTGGACGACGGCCGTGAACGTGTCGGACCAGGCGCGCACGTTCACGGTTCCCGCCGGCTCGGCGGCCCGCCTCGCCGGGCCGGGCGCGACGCTCGACTCCGTCTCGGGCCGCCTCGTGCTGCCCGCCCGCAGCTGGCTCGTCGCGGCGACGGGCCCGTTCCCGCTCGTGCGCCTCCCCAACCGCGACAAGACGCCCGCCGGGCGCTTCCACCCCACCTACGCGAGCGCCCACGCGCCGCAGACGACGGCGGCGCGCGCCGTGCCGGACTTCCTCCGCACGAGCGTCATGTACCAGCTCTTCACGCGCATGTTCACGCCGGAGGGGACCTTCGCCGCCGCGCGCGCGAAGCTGCCGGACCTGAAGGCGCTCGGCGTCGACCTCATCTACCTGACGCCCCACCAGCTCGCGGACGACGACCCGGACCCGCGCTTCTGGAGCGGCCGCCAGAAGGCCTGCGGCCTCAAGAACCCGAAGAACCCCTACCGCCAGAAGGATTTCTTCGCCGTCGATCCCGAGTACGGCACGAAGGCCGACCTCCGGGCGTTCGTCGCCGAGGCGCACCGCCTCGGGATGAAGGTGATGTTCGACCTCGTCTACTTCCACTGCGGTCCCCACGCCGTCTTCCTGAAGGACCACCCCGACTACATCGTGCGCAACCAGGACGGTACGCCGAAGCTCGGCGACTGGGCGTTCCCGGAGATGGACATCGCGAACCCTGCCGTGCGCGAATACCTCTACGCGAACATGCTCTCCTTCATCCGCGACTACGACGTGGACGGCTTCCGCTGCGACGTGGCCGACATGTTGCCCGTCGACTTCTGGGAGGAGGGCGCGCGCCGCTGCCGCGCCGCGAAGCCGGGCGTCTTCTTCCTCTGCGAGGGCCTGAAGGGCGACGACCAGATCGCCGCGTTCGACCTCACCTACGGCTTCTACACGCAGTGGGCGATGGTCGACCTGCTCGCCGGGAAGGCCCCGGCGAGCCTCCTGGAGACGGCGTGGCGCGCGCAGGTGCGCGACTACCCGCGCGGCTTCCACTGGATGCGCTGCTTCGAGAACCACGACTTCGCGAACGTGAACCCGGGCCAGAAGCGCAAGGAGGCGCTGTACGGGCCCGTGCGGAACGCGGCGATGCTCGCGACGTGCTTCCTCCTTGACGGCGTGCCGATGCTCTACAACGGACAGGAGATCGCCGACGCGCGGCCGCACTCCATCTGGGGGAACCGCGACCACGGCAGTTGGTGCATCGACTGGTCGCGGGCGGACGACGTGGTGGCGCGGGAGCGCCGCGCGCTCGTCGCGCGCCTGGCGGGGCTCCGCCGCGCCCACCCCGCGCTTTTCGACGCCCCCGTCGTCTGGCACGCCGTCCCCGAGCCGGAGAAGGCCTACGCCTTCACGCGCCCGCTCCCGGACGGGGCCACGTTCACGCTTGCGGTCAACGTCTCGGCGGATTCCGTCTCCTTCGCGCTCCCCGGCGGCCGGGACGTCACGCTCCCGCCCGGCGGGTTCGAGATCCGCCCGCAGGCCGCGCCCGTTCCGCCCCCGCCGGCGTCACGGGCCGTATGCGGCCAGTAGCGTCCCGTCCGCGCCGCAGGCGGCGACGCGGACGGAGACGAGCGCGCGGCGCGGGGCGGGCGCGGAAAGGCGGCAGGGGAGGTATTCGGCCGTCCAGCCGCGCGCGCCGCCGCGCTCGACGCAGACCTCGACCTCCTGGCCGACGAACGACTGGGCGAACGTGGCACGCTGGCGACGGCCCAGCGCCGCCAGTTCGCGCGCGCGGGCGCGGCGCACCGCGCGCGGAAGGGCGCCGTCCATCTCCGCCGCCGGCGTGCCGGGGCGCTCCGAGTAGGGGAAGACGTGGAGGCGGGCGAAGCGGGCGCGCGGGTCGGCGAGGAAGGCCTGCGTCGCGGCATGGTCCTCGTCCGTCTCGCCGGGGAAGCCGGCGATGACGTCGGCGCCGAGGGCGAGGCGGGGGCCGAGGCGGCGGACGGCCCGGGCGCAGAACGCCGACACGTCTTCGGCCGCATAGGGGCGGCCCATCCGCCTCAGGACGCGGCTGGAGCCGGACTGGAGGGAGAGGTGGAGGAAGCGGCAGATGTTCGGATGCGCGGCAACGGCGTCGAGGAGGGCGTCGTCGCAGATGCCGGGCTCCAGGGAGCCGAGGCGGACGCGGTGAGGCGCGCCGGACAGTTCGGCGAGGGCGGCGAGCAGGCCGGGAAGGCCAAGACCGGCGGAGCGGTAGAGGGCGAGGTTGCAGCCCGTGACGACGAGTTCGCGGTAGCCCGCGCCGAGGAAGGCGCGGGCGCGGGCGAGGACGTCCGCGAAGGGGACGGAGACGGGCGGGCCGCGAAAGCGCGGGACGATGCAGAACGCGCACCGTCCCGAGCAGCCGTCCTGCACCTTCAGGTAGGCGCGGGACGTGCGCAGCGGAATCGGGCCTTCCGCCGGGCGCCGGGCGGCGGGCGCGGCGGGCAGGCAGCCCGCGAGGCGGACCTCGGCGGCGGGGAAGCGCCGCCGCAGGCGCGCGATCTCCCGTTCGCAGTCGCGCTGGGCCTTTTCGGTGACGGAACACCCCCGGACGACGATGACGTCGGGCGCGCCCGCCGCGCCGAGCGCCACGACCTGGTGGCCGGCGGCCTCGGCCTGCGCCTCCGCGTCAAGGGCCTCCGCGCGGTTCAGGCGGCAGCCGAACGTCTTGAAGGCGATGCGCATCTAGTTCGCCGAGAGGTCGGGGAAGAAGAGGAGGAGCAGGAGGTTCGCCGCGTTGAAGAGGAGATGGGCCGTCATGGGCGCGAGGATCGTGCCCGTGCGGGCGTAGAGGACGGCGAACGCGACGCCGAGGAACCAGAGCGCGGCGAAGGAGGCGGCGTTCACGTGGACGAGCGCGAAGACAGCGCCGGAGAGGACGGCGGCGGCCCAGACGGGCAGGCGCGACGCGAAGCCGCGAAAGAGGACGCCCCGGAAGATCGGCTCCTCCAGGAGCGGGGCCTGGAAGAGGACGACGGCGACGAGAAGGGCGCGGAGTGCGAGCGAATACTGCCCGTCCGTAAAGCACCTGACAAGCTCCTGGTCGGCCGCCGGCGCGCCCGTCATCCACGCGACCACCTTCGCCCCGAGCCAGTTGAGGCCGAGGGCGATGGCCGTCAAGACGGGCGCGGCGAGGGCCGCGCGGGACACGGCGCGCAGGCGGTCGGCGGGCGGCTTCTCCCCGGCGGGCTTCGGCGCGCGCGCCTGCCAGAGGGCGGGGAGGCGCGCCATGAGCCAGAGAACGAGCAGAAGCGACGCGAAGAACGCCGTCGAGGCAAGGAGGTTCGCCTTCAGAACCTGCGGCGTCATCACCTGGGCGAGGCCGTGGATGAACTGATGCCAGAAATCCGCCGCCCCCTTCGAGAAAAGGAGCGCCACGAGGATGAGCGAGGCGAGAAGGGCGTGTACGAGAGAATACGGTGATTTCTGCAAGGTCCGTTCCGTGCCCTAGGCCGGGCGGGCGCTGGCTTCGTTCGTGCCGCGGATCTTGATGTGAAGCTCGCGGAGCTGCTGCTCGGTGACGGCGTTCGGCGCGTTCATCATGAGGTCCTGGGCCTTCTGGTTCATCGGGAAGGCGATGACCTCGCGGATGTTGGGCGTGTCGGCGAGGAGCATGACCATGCGGTCGACGCCCGGCGCGATGCCGCCGTGCGGCGGCGCGCCGTACTGGAAGGCGTTGTAGAGGCAGCCGAACTTCTGCTGGACGACCTCCCTGGAGTAGCCCGCGATCTCGAACGCCTTCTCCATGATGTCGATGCGGTGGTTGCGGATCGCGCCCGAGGAAAGCTCGATGCCGTTGCAGACGACGTCGTACTGGTACGCCTCGATGTCGAGCGGGGCCTTCGTCTGGAGCGCCTCCAGCCCGCCCTGCGGCATCGAGAAGGGGTTGTGCGAGAAGATGATCTTGCCCGTCTCGGGGTCCTTCTCGAAGAACGGGAAGTCGACGATCCAGCAGAACGTGTAGCACCCGTGCTCGCGGATGTCGTGCGTCAGGTTGTCGGCGATGTTCGTGCGCACGAGCCCGGAGAGGCGGTGGCACTCGTCGACGTCGGCCGCCATGAAGAAGAGGCAGTCGCCCGGCTCCATCTTCGCGAGCGCCTTCATCTCCTCCAGCTGCTCGGGGGAGAGGAACTTCGCGATCGGGCCCTTGAGCTCGCCCTCCTTCGTCCAGCTGATGTAGCCGAGGCCCTTGCCGCCGTTCTCCTTGACGAACGCCTCGCGCTTGTCGAACCACGTGCGCGTCTCGACGCCCACGATGCCCTTGACGAGGAGGCCCTTGACGAGGCCGCCGTTCGCGACGCAGGCGGCAAACGCCTTGAAGTTCGCCTTCGCGAAGAAGGCGCTCATGTCGAACCACTTGAGCGGGTTGCGGAGGTCGGGCTTGTCCGATCCATAGACCATCATCGCGTCGCGGTACTTGATGCGCGGCCACGGGGCGGCGTTGCACGTCCACGTGGAGAACGCCCTGAAGGTCTTGCCGACGACGTCCTCCACGACGGCGAAGATCTCGTCCTGCGTCGCGTAGGACATCTCGATGTCGAGCTGGTAGAACTCGCCCGGCGAACGGTCGGCGCGCGCGGCCTCGTCGCGGAAGCACGGGGCGATCTGGAAGTAGCGGTCGAAGCCCGAGACCATGAGGAGCTGCTTGAACATCTGCGGCGCCTGCGGCAGGGCGTAGAACATGCCCCGGTGGACGCGGCTCGGCACGAGGTAGTCGCGCGCGCCCTCGGGCGAGGAGGCCGTGAGGATCGGCGTCTGGAACTCGTGGAAGCCCTTGGCCCACATCTGCTCGCGCAGGAAACGGATGACCTCGGAGCGGAGCATGATGTTGCGGTGGAGCTTCTCGCGGCGCAGGTCGAGGAAGCGGTACTTGAGGCGCACGTCCTCGCTCTCCTCGGCCTTCTCGTCCGGGATGTAGAGCGGCGTGACGGCGGAGGCGCCCTCCATGACGAGTTCGTTCGCCTCGATCTCGATCTCGCCCGTCGGGAGGTTGGGGTTGACCGTTTCGGGGTCGCGCAGCTTCACCTCGCCTGTCACGGTGATGACGCTTTCGAGGTGCGCCTTCTCGACGAGGGAGAAGAAGCTGCGGCTCGGATGGACGACGACCTGCGTGAGGCCGTAGTGGTCGCGGAGGTCCACGAAGAGGATGCCGCCGTGGTCGCGGAGGCGGAACATCCAGCCGGAGAGGCGGACGGTCTTGCCCGCGTCCTCCTTGCGGAGCTGGTTGCACGTGTGCGTGCGGTAGGGGTGCATGTCGCTCATTTGATCGCTACTTTCTCCAGAAAAACAATTCTGAGCATTCTACCATGAACCGTTCCGCCAGACAATCACGAAAAAAGGCGGACGGAGAGGCCGATGGCGCCGAGGGTCGCAAACGTCGCGACGAAGATGGCGGCGAAGCCGATGAACCAGCCGGGCGCCCCCAGCGCGAAGGCGAGGGCGAGCGTGCCGGTCAGGCCGAGGACGTAGGCGATTTGCCCGCACATGACGGCGGAGGGGTGCTTGATCCAGGTGGCATAGCCCTCGACGTAGCCGCGCAGGCACTGGAAGACGGGCCAGGCGGCGTAGCCGCACATGACGAGGCGCGCGTGGCCGATATTCTCCGGCTCAAGGTTCATGAAGTCGCGGAAGACCCAGTCGCCGAGGCCGGGGATCGCGAGGAGGAGGGGGACGAGGCCCAGCGCGAGCCCGGCCGCGGCGGCGTAGCGCGGCACGCGGCGGTCGCCCGGATACTCGGGCGGGAACTGGATGGCGAGCGCCTGCATGCGCAGGGCGCCGTAGCCCACGGGGTTCGCGAGGCCGATCGTCGCGTAGTGGACGGCGAGCATCGAGACGCCGCCCGCCGTGCGGTTCACGAACGCGGCGACGATGGAGGGCGCGGTGGCCAGCAGGAAGCTTCCAAGGGAGAGCGGCACGGTGAAGCGGAACTGGTGGGCCGCGTCGCACGGCGCCTCGCCGTGCGCGCGCGCGGGCGGGATCGCGCGGACGTAGCGGCGCGCGAAGAGATGGGTGAGCGCATACTCGACGACGCAGGGGACCGTCGTCGCCGCAAGCGCCCACATCGCCCCCGTGAGGCCGAGCGGCAGGAAGAGGGCGGAGGCGGCGAGCGTCAGCGCGATGCGCACGGCCGTCGCGAGCGTCGCAAGGCCGCTTTCGCGGTTGTTGAAGAGGACGACGAGCGGCACGTTCCGCAGGAAGAAGGCGCCCTGCATCACAAAGCCCCACAGCAGCGTCTTGCGGGCCGTCTCCACGAGATGGGGCGCGAGGCCGAGGTAGTCGCGGAAGATGAGCGCGTCGAAGGGCGGAAGGGCAAGGAGCGTCTGGACCGCGAGAAGGACGAGCATGAGGGCGGCGTTGAGCCGGACGAAGGCGCGGTAGCCCGCGTCCGTGCGGGCGAAGACCATGCCCGTCATGACGAGCCCGCCTCCGAGCGCGCCGATCATGAACATGATGGTCTGCCCTTGCGCGAAGGCGGCGTAGGTCTCCTCGCCGAAGGGGCCGTGGGCGGCGATGCCGGCGACGAGCGGGTAGGTGAGGGACTGGGAGAACGCCTGAAGGAGCAGCGGGACGTAGAATCTCGTTGCGCGCGCCGGCGTGAAGCCGCCGAATCTCTCCGCATCCGTCATGGGGGGCGGACATTATACCATATCGGCGCGTGCGGGGGATTCGGCGCCGCCCGCGTGCACCGCGCGGAGGGATGTGGTATACTAGGGCACGTTTTCTGACCAAGGATTCGAGAGACCATGTGGAACTATTCGGAAAAGACGTTGGACCACTTCCGCAACCCGCGGAACGTCGGCACCATCGACAAGCCCGACGGCACCGCGACCGTCGGCTCGCTCGCCTGCGGCGACGCCCTCACCTTCCAGTTCAAGCTCGGCCCCGACGGGCGCATCGCCGAGGCGAAATTCCAGACGTTCGGCTGCGCGAGCGCGATCGCCTCCTCCTCCGCCCTCACCGAGATGGTGATCGGCAAGACCCTCGAAGAGGCCGCCAGGATCACGAACAAGGAGATCGCCGACTACCTCGGCGGCCTCCCGCCCCAGAAGATGCACTGCTCCGTCATGGGGCGCGAGGCCCTTGAGGCGGCCATCAAGAACTACCGGACGGGCGCGAACGCCGACCGCAACCTGGAGGACACGCTGCTCTGCACGTGCTACAACGTCTCGGAGAACGAGGTGCGCCGCGTCATCGCCGAAAACGGCCTTACGACCGTCGAGGAGGTGACGAACTTCACGAAGGCGGGCGGCGGCTGCGGCAGGTGCAAGGAGAAGATCGCCGCCATCCTGAAGGAACTCAACGGCTAGGCGCGGCATGATGAAACGCGGCTTCGACAACGAAAAGTACCTCGCCGAGCAGTCCGAGGAGATCCGCCGGCGCGCGGCGCGCTACGGCAAGCTCTATCTGGAGTTCGGCGGCAAGCTGATGAACGACCTGCACGCCGCGCGCTGCCTGCCCGGCTACGACCCGAACGTCAAGCTGCGCCTTCTCCAGTCCCTCGGCGACCAGGCCGAGATCCTCCTCTGCATCTACGCGGGCGACATCGAGCACAGGAAGATGCGCGCGGACTTCGGCATCTCCTACGCCGACGACGCGATGAAGCTCATCGACGACCTCAAGGGGCTGGGCCTCCTCGTGCGCGGCGTCGTTATCACGCGCTACGCGGGCCAGCTCGCCGCCCTCCAGTTTCGCCAGCGCCTCGAAAACAGGGGCGTGAGCGTGTGGTTCCACTACGTCACGCAGGGCTACCCCGCCGACGTCGCGACGATCGTCTCCGACGAGGGCTACGGCAAGAACGACGACGTGCCGACCGAGCGGCCCATCGTCGTCGTCACGGCTCCCGGGCCCGGCTCGGGCAAGTTCGCCACCTGCCTCTCCCAGATCTACCACGCGTCGCGCAAGGGGCGCAAGGCCGGCTACGCGAAGTTCGAGTCGTTCCCCGTCTGGAACATGCCGCTCGAACATCCGCTCAACGTCGCCTACGAGGCCGCCACGATCGACCTCAAGGACTTCAACATGATCGACCCGTACCACCTCCAGGCGTACGGGAAGACGGCGGTCAACTACAACCGCGACGTCGAGGCGTTCCCCCTCCTGCGCGCGATCTGGGAGAAGATGACGGACGGCGAGTGCCCCTACCGGTCGCCGACGGACATGGGCGTGAACCGCATCGGCTTCGGCATCGTCGACGACGCCGTCGTGCAGGAGGCCTCCCGGCAGGAGGTCGTCCGCCGCAACCTGCGCACGCTCTGCGACTTTGCGACGGGCCTCGCCGACCGCGATTCGGTCGCCCGCGTCGACGCACTCATGCACAAGCTCGGCCTCCGCAACGAGGACCGCATCCCCGTGGAGGCCGCGCGCCAGGCCGCGCAGGACGCGCGCGAGGCGAGCAAGGGCAAGGCCGGCGGCGCCGTCGTCTCGGGCGCGGCCATCCAGCTGCGGGACGGGCGCATCGTGACGGGCCACAACTCGGACGAGCTGCACGCGACGGCCGCGATGGTCCTCAACGCCGTCAAACTCCTCGCCGGCATCCCCAGGCAGATCCACCTCATCGCCCCGAGCGTCATCCAGTCGATCGCGCATCTGAAGCGCGACATCCTCAAGGGCGGCTTCACGTCGCTCAACCTGGACGAGGCGCTCATCGGCCTTGCGATCTCCTGCACGACGAACCCGGCCGCCGCCGTCGCGACGGAGAAACTCGCCGAGCTGCGCGGCTGCGAGGCCCACCTCACGCACATCGCGCCGCCCGGCGACCAGGCGGGCCTGCGCCGCCTCGGCTGCCGCTTCACGAACGACCCCTTCTTCGCCGGCAACGCGCTTGCGATGACGGGACCGTGAGGCGGGCGCTGCGCACGCGGCGCGGCGGCGAACAAGGCACACACCAAGACACACACCAACAAGAAAGGACGGCGCGGAGATGCATCGCAAAACACACGGACGGACAGGCTTGGCCATGGCGGTTCTCCTGGGCGCGCTCGGCGCCGGCGCAGCGGAGCGCACGCTGACGCTGGAGGACTACCGCGACAAGATGAAGGGCGGCTGGATCGGCCAGATGGTCGGCGTCGCCTGGGGGCAGCCGACGGAGTTCAAGTGGAACGACGTGGTCATTCCGGCCGACAAGGTGCCCGTCTGGACGAGCGACTTCCCCGTCCGCTACGCCTACGGCAACGACGACCTCTACGTGGAGATGACGTTCCTCAAGACGCTGGAGACCCACGGCCTCGACGTCTCCATCCGCCAGGCGGGCATCGACTTCGCGAACTCGCAGTACGCGCTCTGGTGCGCGAACAAGGCGGGGCGCGACAACCTGCGGCGCGGCATCGCGCCGCCCGACTCCTCGCATCCGGCGTTCAACACGTGCCCGAACGACATCGACTACCAGATCGAGGCCGACTACGCGGGGCTCATCGCGCCGGGCTGCCCGCAGGAGGCGATCCGCCTCGGCAACGTCTTCGGGCGGCTGATGAACTACGGCGACGGCGTCTGGGCCGGCCAGTTCATCGGCGCGCTCTACGCGGAGGCGTTCTTCACGGACGACGTCGAGTGCCTCCTCGACGCGGGCCTCGCGGCGATTCCCTCCGAGTCGGACTACGCGCAGATGGTGCGCAACGTCCGCGCGTGGCACCGGGCGCGCCCGGACGACTGGACGGCGTGCTGGGAGAAGATCCGCGCGGCCTACTCGAAGAAGTACAACAAGGACCTGCGGGACTCGAACGGCGGCATCGACGTGCGCCTCAACGGCGCGTGCATCGTCCTGGGACTCCTCTACGGCGCGGGCGACCTCGACCGCGCGATGGCGCTTTCGATGCGCTGCGGGTGGGACTCGGACTGCAACCCCTCGAACGTGGGCGGCGTCCTCATGACGGCGCGCGGCTACAAGGCCCTGCCGGCGAAGTACGTCGAGAAGCTCGACTGGTCGCGCACGTTCACCCATACGGCGTACAGCCTGCCGAAGCTCTTCGCCGCCTGCGAGGCGCTCGCGCGCCAGGTCGTCGTGCGCCACGGCGGGCGCGTCGAGAAGGGGGCCGACGGCGTTGAGCGCTTCGTCATCCCCGTGCGGCGGCCCGTCCCCGACGCCTTCGTCCCGTCGTGGAAGGCCCCCGCCCCGGCGGGCGCGCGTTACACGGAGGCGGAGATGGCGCAGGTACGCGCGGCCGTCCGCATCCCGTTCGTGCCGGGCCAGGACAGCCCCGATCCGACCGTCCGCGTCCAGAAGGCGCTTGACGCGCTTGCGCCCGGCTGGACGACGTCGCGCAATGCGCCCGACATGAAGCCCGGCTTCGTTGCCTCCGCCCACACGGCGGGGGGCGAGGTGCAGGCGCTCGTGCGCACGCATCCGCCCCGGCGGGGCGAGGCGGTGACGCTTTCGCGCACGCTCAGGGTCCCCGAAGGGAACCCGACGCTCCATTTCGAGGTCGCCGCCTCGCCGGGCGGCGACTTCCGCCTCGTCGTGCGCGTCGACGGCTGCGCGCTCCTGAAGACGGACGTCGCCGCCGCGCGCGGCGGCCTGCGCCTCGTCCCCTTCGACCTCTCGCTGGAGCCCTGGGCCGGAAAGACCGTCGCGGTCGAGCTCCTCAACGAGCCGACGGGATGGCTGAACGAGGCGGCGCTCTGGCGCGACATCCGCATCACGGCGAACACGGGCGGCGGGCACTGAGGCCCGGCGGAGGCGTCGTCCGCGCGGCCGTTGGCATTCCCGTGGACGCGGCGCGCGTACCCGTGGGTGTCCCCGATGGCGTCCCCGTGGGCGCGGCGCGCCGGGGACGTCGCGCCCTACCATGTGTGCGCGGCGGGGCCGACCTCCAAAATTAGGTCTGATCTGATTTTGGAGGTCGGCGTCCTTGTGGGCGCGGCGCGCCGGGGACGTCGCGCCCTACCATGGATGCGGACGCGGTACGGGGGTGCGGACATGGTACGGGGCGTGGGCGTTGCGTGGCGCGGGGCATGGTAGGGGCCGACGTCCCCGGCGGCCCGCGTACACATGGGTGTCCCCGTTGGCGTCCCCGTGGACGCGGCTCGCGTACACGTGGGTGTCCCCGATGGCGTTCCCGTGGACGCGGCGCGCCGAGGACGTCGCGCCCTACCATGGCACCACATGGAAACCCGGCGGATACGGCGCACGGGAGGGTCGCGCTTGTCGCGGCCGAGGCGGCGCGGGTCCATTGCGTGCCGGGCCGACGGTCGCGCGGGAGCGCCGACAAGCCGACGGTCGCGCGGGAGCGTGACCCTCCCGCACCGCTGCTCCACGAACGCGGGACCGTGCGAGTTGCACGGGCGGCAGAATCTGTACGGACGCCTCCCGTCGTGGGCCTGGGCTGAATAATTATTTTAATATCGCTACTTGCATACTGATTTAGGACGTGCTATACTGTTCCGCGTCGTCCCGCAGAAGGGACGCAGTGATCAAGGTACAAGGAAGGACAAGCAGATGGACAGCGCAGAGCAGATCGCGAAGCCGGCGGCGGACGCGGGCGTCGCGGAACTTGAGGCAACCCTTGCGCGCGTGAAGGCGGCGCAGCAGAAGTACGCAACCTACTCCCAGGAGCAGGTGGACGCGATCTTCAAGGCGGCGGCGCTTGCGGCGAACCGCGCGCGCATCCCCCTCGCGAAGATGGCCGTGGCCGAGACGGGCATGGGCATCGTCGAGGACAAGATCATCAAGAACCACTTCGCGGCCGAGTACATCTACAACACCTACAAGAACACGAAGACCTGCGGCGTGATCGAGGAGGACGCGGCGGGCGGCATGATGAAGCTCGCCGAGCCGATCGGCGTCATCGGCGCCGTCATCCCGACGACGAACCCCACCTCCACCGCGATCTTCAAGACGCTCCTCGCGCTGAAGACCCGCAACGGCATCATGATCAGCCCGCACCCGCGCGCGAAGAACTCCACGATCGCGGCGGCGAAGATCGTCCTCGACGCGGCCGTCGCGGCCGGCGCGCCCGCCGACATCATCGGCTGGATCGAGGCGCCGAGCCTCCCGAAGACGAACCTCCTCATGAAGGAGGCCGATATCATCCTCGCGACGGGCGGCCCCGGCATGGTGAAGGCGGCCTACAGCTCGGGCACGCCGGCGATCGGCGTGGGCGCGGGCAACGCGGCGGCGATCATCGACCCCTCGGCGGACCTCATCAACGCCGTGAACTCGATCATCCACTCCAAGACCTTCGACAACGGCATGATCTGCGCGACGGAGCAGACGGTCATCGCCGACCAGGAGGTCTACGACGCGGTGAAGGCCGAGTTCCTGAAGCGCGGCTGCTACTTCCTCAACAAGGCCGAGGCGGACAAGATCCGCGCGACGATGCTCATCAACGGCGCGCTCAACGCGAAGATCGTCGGACAGCGCCCCGTTACCATCGCGAGGATGGCGGGCTTCGAGGTGCCCGAGGACACGAAGATCCTCATCGGCGAGGCGACCTCCACCGACAACGCCGAGGCGTTCGGCCACGAAAAGCTCACGACGATCCTCGGCATGTACAAGTCGAAGGACTTCGACGACGCGCTCGACATCGCCGAGGCGCTGCTCGTCAACAACGGCGGCCTCGGCCACACGTCCGCCCTCTGGATCGACGAGCTCAACGAGAAGGCGAAGCTCAACCAGTTCGCGGAGCGCATGAAGACGTGCCGCCTCCTCGTCAACATGCCGTCGAGCCTGGGCGGCATCGGCGACGTCTACAACTTCATGCTCGTCCCCTCGCTCACGCTCGGCTGCGGCAGCTGGGGCGGCAACTCGGTTTCGGAGAACGTCGGCGTCAAGCACCTCATCAACATCAAGACTGTGGCCATGAGAAGAGAGAACATGCTGTGGTTCCGCGCGCCTGAGAAGGTGTACCAGAAGAAGGGCTGCCTCGCGGTGGCGCTCAGGGAACTCGGCCAGGTGCTCGGCAAGAAGAAGGCGTTCATCGTGACGGACTCCTTCCTCTACCAGAACGGCTACACGAAGCCGATCGAGAAGAGCCTCGAAGGGCAGGGCATCATGTTCACCACGTTCTCGAACGTGGCGCCGGACCCGACCCTCGCCTGCGCGAAGGAGGGCGCGAAGCTCATGGCGGGCTTCAAGCCGGACGTGATCATCGCGATCGGCGGCGGCTCGGCGATGGACGCGGCGAAGATCATGTGGGTCCTCTACGAGCATCCCGAAGTGGACTTCATGGACATGGCCATGCGCTTCATGGACATCCGCAAGCGCGTCTACACGTTCCCGAAGATGGGCGAGAAGGCGTACTTCATCGCGATCCCGACCTCCGCCGGCACGGGCTCGGAGGTGACGCCGTTCGCCGTCATCACCGACGAGAGGACGGGCGTCAAGTACCCGCTCGCCGACTACGAGCTGATGCCGAAGATGGCGATCGTCGACGCCGACGTGCAGATGATGGCGCCCCCCGGCCTCACGAGCGCCTCGGGCATCGACGCCGTCAGCCACGCGCTGGAGGCCTACGCCTCGATGCTCGCGACGGACTACACCGACGGCCTCGCGATCCGCGCCCTGCAGACGATCTTCAAGTACCTGCCGGAGTGCTACGACGCCGCCGTCGGCAAGTACGCCGCCCCGAAGGCGCGCGAAAAGATGGCGAACGCCGCGACGATGGCCGGCATGGCCTTCGCGAACGCCTTCCTCGGCGTCATGCACTCGATGGCCCACAAGCTCGGCGCCTTCCACCACATCCCGCACGGCATCGCGAACGCCCTCATGATGGAGGAGGTCATGCGCTTCAACGCCGACCCCGTGCCGCGCAAGATGGGCACCTTCCCGCAGTACGACCATCCGCACACGCTGGAGCGCTACCTGGAGATCGCCGACGAGCTCGGCATCACGGGCCGCAGCCGTGGCGAGCAGTTCGAGAACCTCATCAAGGCGATTCGCGCGCTCCAGGCCCGCATCGGCATCAAGCCGACGATCCGCGATTACGTGCCGGACGAGAAGGACTTCCTCGACCGCCTCGACGCGATGGTCGAGCAGGCCTTCGACGACCAGTGTACCGGCGCGAACCCGCGCTACCCGCTGATGAGCGAAATCAAGCAGATGTACCTCAACGCCTACTATGGCAAGCACGTGAACGTGTAGGGGGCGCGGCGCGCCGGGGACGTCGCGCCCTACCAACCTGGGTGGTGCGTGATGTCCACGGCAACCCGCATGGTAGGGGCCGACGTCCTCGGCGGCCCGCAAGTGGCAGGGGCCGACGTCCTCGGCGGCCCGCGAATGGTAGGGGCCGACGTCCTCGGCGGCCCGCAAGTGGCAGGGGCCGACGTCCTCGGCGGCCCGCAAGTGGCAGGGGCCGACGTCCTCGGCGGCCCGCAAGTGGTAGGGGCCGGCGTCCTCGGCGGCCCGCAAATGGTAGGGGCCGACGTCCTCGGCGGCCTGCGAATGGTAGGGGCCGACGTCCTCGGCGGCCCGCAAAAAAAGAAAGGTCTCTCAAAATGAAGAAAACAGCTGAAAAGAAGGTCGTGGAGAAGAAGGCCGTCGCGCGCCGTCCCGCGAAGACGAAGGACAATCTGCTTCTCGTGCGTGAGCACAAGCAGGTGTTCAAGGACGGCGACTCCGTCCTCAAGGTCTTCGACGCGAACTACAAGGTCTCCGCGATCCTGAACGAGGCGATGAACGAGGCGCGCGCCGCCGAGACGGGCCTCCCGGTCGCGAAGATCCTCGAAGTCTGCGTCATCAAGGGCAAGTGGGCCATCCGCCGCGAGTTCATCGCCGGCGAGACGCTTGCGGACGTGATGGCGAAGGACAAGAAGAACCTCTCGAAGTACCTGAAGGCGTTCACCCAGATCCAGTGCGCGATCTTCGCGAAGACCTCCCCGCGCATGGGCAACCTCGCGGACAAGCTCGACACGATGATCTCCGCCTCGCCGCTCGACAAGAACACGCGCTACGACCTGCACATGCGCCTGCAGGCGCTCCCGCGCGGCAAGTCCCTCTGCCACGGCGACTTCAACCCCACGAACGTCATCATCACCCCGAAGGGCGACTGGCGCGTGATCGACTGGAGCCACGTGCGCCTCGGCGACCCGCTCGCGGACGTCGCGCGCACCTATCTCCTCTTCTGGCTCTCCGGCCACGTCAAGGCCGCCGAGCAGTATGTCGCGCTCATGTGCGACGCGCTGAAGGCGAAGCTGCCGGACGTGCAGAAGTGGCTGCCCATCGTGGCCGCCGCCGAGTCCTCGAAGCCGAACACGCAGAAGAACCTCGACCTGCTCCTCCACTGGGCGAGCGTCGTCGACTACGAGTAAGGCCGCCCTGACGGTGCGCGGACAAGCCATGAAAGCCCTCGCCTTTCTCCTTGCCCTCGCGCCGTCTTTCGCCTTTGCGGAGCCGCTGAAGCCGGGCGACGCGATCGACGTCCCCCGCGCGTCCGGCCAGGCGCTCACCCTCCGTGTGGGCGCGCGCGAGCTCTCCCCGCTCGGCCCGCCCGCCTTCATCGCCTACGTGGATGACGTGGCGGCGGCGACGGTCATCGACGGCGGCGACGAGGGGCTTTTCGTCCAGCTCTTCGAGGGGTTCGCCGGGAACGCGCACTGCGTCCACCAGACCGTCTCGCGCGATGCCGTGCGCCCGGCCGCCGCGCCCGCCCAGGCACCGCGCGCCGCCGTGCCGCGCGTGGATGTCCTCGTCGCCTACGACCAGGGGGCGCGCGCGTTCGCGGCGGCGGACGGCGGCGGCCTCACGAACTTCGCCCTCGCCGCCGTGGCGAAGATGAACGCCGTGCTGGCCAACACCGGGATCGACGCGGCGTTCCGCTACTGCCTCGTCGGCGTCATGGCGATTGACGCGTCTGCGGTCAACGTCAAGGACGCGCTGGACAAGGCCTCGTCGAGGAATCCCCTGCCCGCCTGGGCCCCAATCCGGGCGGCGCGCGAGCGCGTCGGGGCCGATGTCGTCGTCGTTCTCGTCAACCTCGGCGGCGAGGGCGCGGTCACCGGCGCCGCGCACGGCCTCCGGCAGACGGGCGAGAGCCCGGACATCGACCCCTACTTCGTGGTCCACGCGGACAGGGCGTACTGCGCCTGCTCGGTCCATGGCGTCTTCGAGGGCCAGTCGATGACGCACGAGGTCGGCCACCTCCTCGGCGCGGGCCATGCGACGGCGCTCGTCGGCTCGCATCAGGACAAGCGCGGGCCGCAGCTCGATCCGTATTCGAGCGGACACTACTTCACGGGCGCGGAAGACAGCCAGCGCTACTACACGATCATGTCCTACCGCTCCGACGGCTCCGACCTGGTCTACGTGTCCGCCCCGTTCTTCTCGTCCCCCGATCACTCCTTCAAGGGGACGGTCGTCGGCGACGGGCTTCACGACAACACGGCGACGCTCGAGCGCACGGGGCCGCATGCCGCGCGCTGGCGTCCGGCGACCCTTCCGGCGCGCGGCGAGATCGCGTTCGCGCCGGGCGCGCGGACGCATTTCGCCGCGTCCGTGCGCGTCTCCCTGTCGGTCGGCGGCGATGCGGCGGCGGAGATCCGCTACACGACGGACGGCTCGACGCCGACCCTGGACTCGCCGCACTATGCCGCGCCGCTCGTCTTCTGCGAGACGACGACGCTGAAGGCCGCCGCCCTCGTCGACGGCGTGTTCGCGCCCGTCTGCACGGCGGAGTACGTGCGCGACGGCTTTGGCGCGGCGATCGGCGCGGCGGACGTCGCCTGGACGACGAGTCCCGACTTCCCGTGGACGGTGGACGCCTCGGTCGCGGAAGGCGCCGTGCGCAGCGGCGACGGCGGCGCGCTCTATTCGCCGCCGTCGGAGCTATGGACGACGCTCGCGGGCCCGGCGACCGTCCGCTTCCGCTATCGCACGCAGTGCCTCGACGACTACGCGACGTTCCGCGTGTCCGTCGACGGCGCGGCGCTGTTCGAGCCGGAGAAGGCGACGATCTACCAGCCCGCGTGGCGGGATGTCGAGCTGGCGATTCCCGAAGGCGCGCACGAGCTGCGCTTCCGCTTCGCGCTTGAGGACGGCGGACGCTGGCCGGAGGACAGCCTGGACGTCGAATACAACGGCGTCTGGCTGACGGGGCTGGAGATCTCCGGCGCGCCGCGTCCGCCCGAGACGGACACGCCCGTCCGCGTGCCCCATGCCTGGCTCGACCAGTATCCCGACATCCTCGGCGCGGCGGGCGGCGACTACGACGCGGCGGCGAGGAGCGTCGGCGCGAACGGCCTCGTGCTCTGGGAGTCGTATCTCGCGGGGCTTGTCCCGACGGACGCGCAGTCGACGTTCCGCGCGCTCATCGCGATGCGGGACGGCAAGCCCGTCGTCACGTGGACGCCCGACCTGGGCGACGCGCGCGTCTACACGGTCTACGGCGCGCGGAACCTCGGCGAGGCGTGGCAGCAGGTGACGGACGCGCCCCGGGACGTCCGCTTCTTCCGCGTGACCGTCGCGCTCCCGCCGTGTCCCTAGGAGGAGCGGCCGCGCGGGTTTGTGGTATAATGCACACATCATGAACAAGCCGAAGATCGTCATCTGCATGGGCAGTTCCTGCTTCGCGCGGGGTAACGAGAAGAATCTCGCCTACTGCGAGAAGTATCTCGCGGAGCGGGGACTCCGGGACGAGGTGGACTGCGAACTCTCGGGTTCGCTTTGCACGGGCAACTGTGCCGTCGGCCCCGTCGTCATCGCAGGCGGCAAGACCTACACGCGCGTCGACGAGGGCGTCATGAAGGACCTTCTCGACGGACTCTTTAAGAGAGATTAAGTGGTTAAGTGGTTAAGTAGTTAAGTTAAGGAGAATAAGTGTAGTTAAGTGGTTAGGCCGCTCAGTTGTATCAACTCACCTAGCCACTTAGGGATGCCAAACGGATATGATGATCTTTGCCACAAAGAACGCAAAGGCTTTGTGGGTTTTGTGCGGCTTACAAGCTTTGATTGCCTTAACTCCTTAACCACTTAACTAACTACTTACCTTAACCACTTATTCTCCTTAACTGCTTAACTACTTAAGTGCTTAACTTAACTCCTGCTTAACTCAACTACTTAACTACTGCTTAACTTAACCACTTAACCACTTAACCACTTAACCACTTAACCACTTAACTACTTAACTACTTAACTACTTAACTACTTAATCACTTAATCTCCCATGACCGGTCCCGTCTACACTACCGAAAACGAATGCCAGGACTGCTACAAGTGCGTCCGGCACTGTCCCGTCAAGGCCATCCGCATCGTCGGCGGCAAGGCGAGCGTCATCCCCGAGGCGTGCGTCGCCTGCGGCGAGTGCGTGAAGGTCTGCCCCGCGCACGCGAAGAAGATCCGCAACGACCTCGCGCGTCTGCGGCAGCTGTTGGAGTCGCCCGCGCGCGTCTATGCGTCGGTCGCGCCGAGCTTCACCGCCTACTTCAAGGGCATTTCCATCGGACGGCTCGCGGCGGCGCTGCGGGAGATCGGCTTCGCGGGCGTCTCCGAAACGGCGCACGGCGCCGAGAGCGTGAGCGCGCACGTCTCGAAGTTGTTGGCGGAATGTCCCGAGACGCCGTTCATGGTGTCGAGCGCGTGCCCGGCGGCGGTGGACATGATCCGCAAGTACCTGCCGGCGTGGGCGACGTTCATCTCGCCCCTGCCCTCGCCCGTGCGGGCGCACGCGCGCCTCCTGCGCGAGACGTACGGCAACGACATCAAGGTCGTTTTCTTCGGGCCGTGCGCTGCGAAGAAGAACGAGGCGGACGCGCATCCGGACGAACTCGCCCTCGCGCTCGTCTTCCCCGTCCTGCAGCAGCTGCTGGAAGAACATGGTGTGCTGCCCGCGTTCGTGCCGGCCGAGGCCGCGCTCGCGCTCGGTCCCGCCGAGGAGGGGCGCTTCTACTCCGTCGAGGGCGGCATGAACGACACGATCCGCGACGGGTCGGATACGGTGCGCTTCGTCTCCGTCTCGGGCCTCGACAACCTCCGCCGCCTCCTCTCCGGCCCGCCGCCCGCCGCGAAGCGCGGCCGCACGGTCTTCCTGGAGGCGCTCGCCTGCCCCGGCGGGTGCGTGAACGGGCCCGCGATGAACGCGGGCGCCACGCTCGACGCGCTCTTCGACACGGACGCGATCTCGCCCCTCAGGACCTCCGCCGGGCGCTGCTTCGCCCACTGCGGCGGCGCGAGCTACCCGCCCGCCGCCGTCCCCGACCCCGACCCCGACGAGGCGGCGCTCGCCGCCGCCCTCGCCCGCGTGGGCAAGTTCTCGAAGGCGGACGAGCTCAACTGCGGCGCCTGCGGCTACACCTCCTGCCGCGACTTCGCGCGCGCCCTCCTCGCCGGCAAGGCCGAGGAGGCCATGTGCCACAACTTCCTGCGCCAGAGCTTCCAGCGCACCTCCAACGCCCTCATCAAGTACATCCCCGCCGCCGTCGTGATCGTGGACGAGTCGCGCTGCATCACCGAGTGCAACCGCAACTTCGCCGACCTCGTGGGCGCGGGCGAGATCTACGAGGCGATCGGCAACCTCAACACGATTGCGATCGACGAGTACCTGGCGGACTTCGCCGACCTCTTCACGGGGGCCCTGGCGCACGGCAGCGAGATCGAGAAGTACAACCAGCACCTCGGCGACCGCATCGTCAACATCTCGGTCTTCTCCATCGCGAAGGGCAAGTTCGCGGGCGCCGTGATCCAGGACGTCACGAAGAACGAGCTGCACCGCGAGCAGATTGCCGCGCGTGCGCAGGAGGTCATCCGCAAGAACGTCATCACCGTCCAGCAGGTGGCGCGCCTCTTCGGCGAACACATCGCCGAGACGGAAATCATGCTCAACGAGATCGCCGGGACCTACAAGGCGCAGACCCAGGCCGAGAGCCACGGCCTCATGAAGAGCGGAGGCTTCAATTGACGGACGACCTCTTCCTCGAAATGGAGGCCACCCAGTTCACGAAGACGGGCCAGGCCGCCTGCGGCGACGACGTGCAGCTCCTCACGATCGAGAAGGAGAACCGGTCGCTCGCCGCGCTGTCGGACGGCCTCGGATCCGGCGTGAAGGCGCTCGTCCTCGCGAACATGACGACGACGATGGCGCTGCGGTTCATGCAGTCGAACCTCGACCTGCTCGAATCCGTGGAGATCATCATGGACTCGCTGCCGGTCTGCGAGGTGCGCAAGATCAGCTACGCCACGTTCTCCCTCTTCGACTACCACCTGGGCGGACGCGCGCGCATCATCGAGATGGGCAACCCCGCCTACGTCCACCTGCGCGGCACAGAGGAGGTTGCGCCCGCCAAGGACCGCACCGTCATCTCGGCGCACTGGCCCGACCGCGAGGTGCGCGAGGTGGAGGTGGACGTGGAGCCGGGCGACCGCATCATCCTCTGCTCGGACGGCGTGACGCAGAGCGGCCTCGGCTCCGGCCAGGCCGCCTACAAGTTCGGCTGGCGCCGCAGCGGCATGCTTGCGTTCGCCCGGCGGATGATCTCGAGCGAACCCGACCTCTCCGCCGCCGACCTCGCCCGCCGCATCGCCTGCTTCGCGAAGAACATCACCCCCGAGTCCTGCAAGGACGACATCAGCTGCCTCGTCATCTATTTCCGCCACCCGCGCGTGCTGCGCATCCTCACCGGCCCGCCCTACTACAAGGAACACGACGCCGAGTTCGCCCGCCAGGCGAACCTGGGCGAGGACCACGTCATCATCTGCGGCGGCACGACGGCGAACATCCTGGAGCGCGAGCTGGGCGGCCGCGTGAAGATCGATCTCGCCGCGATGCGCAACGCGGGCGGACTCCCCCCGAGCGGCATCCTGCCGGGCGTCGGCCTCTGCACGGAGGGCATCCTCACGCTCTCGCACGTCTGCAAGGCGCTGGAGGAGAAGCAGAGCCCAATCGGCCAGCCCCTCGCGGCGCGCCAGATCCTCGAACGCCTCCTCACCCACGACCGCATCGAGTTCGTCATCGGCACGAAGGTGAACGAGAGCCACCAGGACCCCAACATCCCGCAGGACCTCGAACTGCGCCGCTCGGTCTTCAAGCGCATGCAGGCGGCCCTCGAAAAGAACTACCGCAAGATCGTGACGGTGAACTACTACTGATGCGCCGCGCGCGGTTCGGTTTGACGGCCGGGCGCGCGACCTGAACGTCTAAACGGGAGCTGAAAGCCTATGCCGATGTACGTCTATGAGGCGGCGGAGCCTGAAAAGGGTTGCGCCATGTGCGCGAAGGGCTTTGAGATCGCGCAGTCGATCGAAGACCCGAAGCTGGCGACGTGCCCCGCCTGCGGCGCGGCGGTCTACCGCGTCATCCAGGCCCCGGCCCTGGGGCGTTCCGAGACCGACCTCCACTACCGCGCGAAGCGGGCGGGCTTCAAGTGCCTGAAGAAGGTGACGAAGGGCGAGTACGAGCCGCTGTACTGACGCGGGGCCCCGCGCGCGGCGCGAGGAACGCCGCCGCCGCCGCGACCGCCTGGTCGGTGAGCGCCGTAAGGCACCAGCCCTGCATGTAGCCGGACGTGTTCTCCGTGTGGCCCGCAAGGCCGATGAAGAAGAGGGGCGACCAGACGCAGTCCTCGTACTTCTGCACGCAGTCGCGCGTGAAGAGGACGCGCCCCGTCTTCGCGTCGTAGACGCGCAGCTTCGCCGTCCACGTCTGCGTCGCGTACTCGGCGGAGAAGACCGAGAGGAGCATCCAGGCCCATGCGACGGCGCGCTCGTCGTCCCGCACGAACGGCCCGTCGAACGTGACCTCCACCGTGTAGTCCGGCTGCGGCGCGCGCACGAGGTAGCCCGCGTCCTCCAGCAGCGTCTGCGCGCGTCGGAGGAACGCATCGCTCGCGCGCGTCTGCGGCACGAGCGTCTCGGACGTCACCGTCTCGTAGTGCCCGCCGCCCCAGACGCGGCCGCCGCGCCGCCCGACGTAGGGGCCGTGGTCGACGTAGACCGTCTGCGTGCCGAAGACGGGGATGTAGTCCGTGACCGTCGCGGCGAAGCCCGCGACGGCCACCTTGACGTCGCGGCCCTCTGGCGCGCGCGCCATCTGGACCTGCGGCATTTCGGTCTGCTTCAGCGTGAAGCACCCCGCCAGCAGAAGGACAGGGAGGGCGGCAAGCTTGCGTTTCATTTCTCGAACCTCATTTCCCTCATCTTCTTCTTGAGACCCATGCCGAGGACGACGCGCCCGACCTCGATGTAGACGTCGGCGAGCGCCTGCACGTAGGCGCGGTCCTTCCAGCCCGTGAGGCGCACGGCCTCCTCCGCGAGCGCCACCGCGCGCGCCGTGTCGCGGGCCTTGTTCGCGCGCAGGCAGAGGAGCCGCGCGGCGCGCATCTTCAGGGCGGGGTCGGACGGATGGCGCTTCATGAGGACGTCCAGCTGGCGGCAGGCCATGTCCTCGCGCCGGCTCGACGCGCAGCACTCGACGAGTTCGAGGCGATGCTCGTCCGTGCGCGGGTCCATCGTGACGGCCTTCGCGAAGACGCTCGCGGCCATGTCGAAGTGCCCGCTCTTCTTGAGGCAGACGCCGAAGTTGTGGACGGCCGCGACGTCCTGCGGGCGGATGAGGAGGCGGTTCTCGTAGCAGCGGATCGCCGCGTTGACGTTGCCGATGCGCAGGAAGCGCCGCCCTTCGAGGTCGAGCGAGTCGGCGAGCCCGCGCAGGAGCGGGTCGCGCGGATTGAGTTTCGCCGCCGCCGCCCAGCGCTCGACCGCGTTCGTCTCCGCGCCCCGGTCGGCCGCGGCGAAGCCCCGCAGCATCTCGCGCCGCGCGACCTGCGCCTGCATGACGCCGTTCGTGAGCGCGGCGTAGACGCCGCCGTCGACGGTGCCGCGCACGAACCAGCCGGGGAACGGCACGTCCAGGGGCGTCAGGTCGGCGGCCCGCACCGCCGCCAGCGGGCCGGCGGGGGCGGGCGCGAAGGCGAGGCGCGGGGCCGTCCAGCACGCCCGCAGGCGCCCGAAGGACGGAAGGCCGAGGAGGCCCGGCTCGATCTCGAAGTCCGTCCCCACGTAGCAGGCGAAGACCTCGCCCGGCGAGAGGGCGCCGGCCGCGAGGAACGCGGCGGACGTCTTCTCGTTCGTGAAGAGTTCCAGCGCCTCGTCCGCGAGGACGTTCCCGCCCGCCGTCAGCACGTAGTCGTGCCGCCCCGTACACCAGAGGCGGTAGTGGCGGAACACCGCGCGGAAGTCGGCGAGGAGCCGCTTCAGGCGCGCGCGGGAGAGGAGGCGCGCGTCCAGGTGGTACGCCGCGACGCCGCCGCGCGCCAGGCCGCCGGCAATCCGCCGCCAGTCCGAAACGGACGGCGTGTCCGCGCCGACCTCCCAGTCGGGCCCCGGCGCGACGAGGACGATGTCCGCCGGGCCCTCCTGCGACGCATCGAGCAGCTCAAGGCCCGCCTCGGCGAGCGGGCGCGCGTAGGGCGCGGCCTCCGCCCCCTCGACGCGCGCGCGCCGCGCCGTCGGCATCTCGAAGAGCGGGATGAGCGAGACGAGAAGGCGCGTGCCGCTGAAGCGCGATCCCGTCTCGACGGGTCGGCCGTCGAGCGTCGTCACGCCGCCGGGGTAGTCCTCGTCCACGAACGTCGCCCACGTGCGGCCGCCTTCGCGGCGCACGGCGGCGGGCGTCCCCTTCGCGAAGCCCGTGTCGCGCGTCGCGATGTGGACGAACGCACCCCGCCCCGTCTCGCCGAGCGGCGGCACGAACGCGGACGCGAACGTGAGCCCCGCGTAGGTGGCGTGGCTGCGGCGCGCGTTCTCCTGGAGGTAGAGCCAGGCGTGGTCGAGCCGCGGGCCGGCGAAGGCCAGGAGAAGCCCCCAGAGGACGAGGAGCGGCAGCGGGAACGCGGCCCAGACCCAGCGCCGCCGCCGCAGGAGAAGCGCGCTCGCCCCCAGCACCGCAAGCACGGCCCCGAACGAAACCGCGAGGGCCGTGTACGCAAGGGCCGTATGCCCCGCATAGTCGAAGAGCGTCCAGTTCACCGCATCGCCTCCAGGAGTTCGTCCGCGCACCGCCCCACGACGCCGCAGCGGCGCGCGACGGCGGCCGCCGCGCGCGCGCCCAGCGC
>CAKUCX010000038.1 GCA_934643865.1 uncultured Kiritimatiellota bacterium | reverse complement strand
CTGTGGGCGTCCCCTGTGTCGTCCCCGATGTCGTTCCCGTGGGCGCGGCGCGCCGGGGACGTCGCGCCCTACCATGGGTGCCATGGTGTGGGGGTGCGGGCATGGCGTGTACATGGTGCGTGGACATGGTGTGTGTTGTGCATGTTGGTAGGGGCCGACGTCCCCGGCGGCCCGCGTCCACGTGTCGTTCCCGATGTCGTCCCCGATGTCGTCCCCGTGGGTGCGGCGCGCCGGGGACGTCGCGCCCTACCATGGGTGCCATGGTGCGTGTGCATGGTGCGTGTGCATGGTGCGGGCATGGTGTGCATGCATGGTGCGTGGACATGGCGTGCATTGTGCGGGCATGGCGTGTCATGGTGCGTGGACATGGTGTGTGTTGTGCATGTTGGTAGGGGCCGACGTCCCCGGCGGCCCGCGTTCCCGATGTCGTTCCCGATGTCGTCCCCGATGTCGTCCCCGTGTGCGCGGCGCGCCGAGGACGTCGCGCCCTACCATGGATGCCATGGTGCGGGGGTGCGGGCATGGCGTGCGGGCATGGCGTGATGGTAGGGGCCGACGTCCCCGGCGGCCCGCGTCCCCGATGTCGTTCCCGATGTCGTCCCCGTGGGCGCGTCGCGCCGAGGGCGCCGCGCCCTACCATTTTCCTTTCCTCGCGTGCGCGCGCGTGATATGGTATAATCTTCCCCTCACGATTTTGAGGGAAAGACATGTCTGAAGAACAGCCGAACGCGAACGAGAACGCCACGACCGAAACGACGCCGAAGGCCCCGCAGCCGGGGAGCTACGACGCCGCCAACATCCAGGTGCTGGAGGGGATGGAGGCAGTGCGCAAGCGCCCCGCCATGTACATCGGCGACACGGGCGAGCGCGGTTACCACCATCTCGTGTACGAGGTGGTGGACAACTCGATCGACGAGGCGCTGGCGGGCTACTGCACGCTCATCGACGTGCAGATCAACCCGGACGGCTCGCTGAGCGTGACGGACAACGGGCGCGGCATTCCCGTGGACATGCACCCGACGCAGCACCGCCCCGCCATCGAGGTCGTGCTGACCGTCCTCCACGCGGGCGGCAAGTTCGACGGCTCGAACTACAAGGTCTCCGGCGGCCTCCACGGCGTGGGCGTCTCGTGCGTGAACGCGCTCTCCGACTGGATGAAGGTGGAGGTGAAGCGCGGCGGCAGGATCCACCACATCGAGTTCTCGCGCGGCCACGTCACGAAGCCGCTCGCGGTCGTGGGCGAATGCGGCGAGGAGACGGGCACGAAGGTGACGTTCTTCCCGGACCACGCGATCTTCACCTGCCACGCCTTCAAGTGGGATATCCTCTGCGCCCGCCTGCGCGAGCTCGCCTTCCTCAACAAGGGCGTGAAGATCCACTTCAAGGACAACGAGGGCGAGGGCCACCACGAGGAGACGTTCCACTACGAGGGCGGCATCGACGCGTTCGTCGCGTACCTGAACGCGAACAAGACGGCGATCTCCCCCATCATGCACTTCGAGGGGCAGAAGGAGGTCGCGCGCCTCGACGGCACCTACACGATCATGGCCGAGGTCGCGATGCAGTACACCGACACCTACGCCACGGTCGAGCAGACGTACTGCAACAACATCCACACGGTGGAGGGCGGCACGCACCTGACGGGCTTCCGCCGCGCGCTCACCTCCACGATCAACAAGTACGGCGTCGACAACAAGCTCATCAAGGAGAAGGAAAAGCTCTCCGGCGACGACATGCGCGAGGGCCTGACCGTGGTCGTGAGCGTGAAGGTGCCCCAGCCGCAGTTCGAGGGCCAGACGAAGACGAAGCTCGGCAACGGCGAGGTGGACGGCATCGTGGCGGGCATCGTCGGCGACAAGCTGCTCACCTACTTCGAGGAGAACCCCGCCGTCGCGAAGACGGTCATCGAGAAGACGCTCCTCGCCTACCGCGCCCGCGAGGCGGCGCGCCAGGCCCGCGAGAACACGCGCCGCAAGGGCGTGATGGACGGGCTTTCCCTGCCGGGGAAGCTGCGCGACTGCTCCAGCCGCGACGCCTCCCGGACCGAACTCTTCCTCGTGGAGGGCGATTCCGCCGGCGGCTCCGCCCAGACGGGGCGCGACCGCTCGATCCAGGCGATCCTGCCCCTGCGCGGCAAGGTGCTGAATGTCGAGAAGGCGCGCGTCGACCGCATGCTCGCGAACAACGAGATCCGCACGCTCATCACGGCCATCGGCTGCGGCTTCGCGGAGGAATGGGACATCTCGAAGGCCCGCTACCACAAGATCGTCATCATGACCGATGCCGACGTGGACGGCGCCCACATCCGCACGCTCCTGCTGACGTTCTTCTACCGCAAGATGCCCGAACTCATCGAGCGCGGCTACGTCTACCTCGCCCAGCCGCCGCTCTACAAGGTGGAGCGCAAGAAGAAGAGCGAGTACGTGCTGACGGACGGCGAGATGAACGCGCGCATCCTCTTCCTCGGCCTCGACGACATGACCGTGCGGCGCGCGAACGGCGAGGCGCTCGACAAGGAGGCGGCGCGCCGGCTGCTGGCGCTCCTCGCCGAGATCAAGGCGACGATGGACACCATCGCGCGGCGCGGCCTCTCCGCGAAGGAGCTGCTGGACCGCCGCGACGCGGACGGCTTCGTGCCGCGCTACGTCATCGTGCGCGGCGCGGGCGACGCGGCGGCGTTCGAGTACCTGAAGGACGAGGCGGCGTTCAAGGCGCGCGTCGCGGCGCTCCAGCAGGAGATGGCGACGACGCTCGACCTCGCCGCCACGCAGGTGGAGACGTTCCACCCGACGGACCAGATGGCGTTCCGCTGGCTGGAGGTCTACCGCGCCTCCCTCCTGCGCAAGCAGATGGCGTCGCTGAAGGGCATGGGCTTCTCCGTGGACGACTACCTCGGCGAGACGGGCAAGGTCGCGACGCTGGAGGAGGACGGCACGGCGCAGGACGTGATGAACCTCCCGGACCTCCTCGCGGCCATCGACGCGCGCGGGCGCAAGGGCATGAGCATCTACCGCTTCAAGGGCCTCGGCGAAATGGACGCGAAGGAGCTCTACGCGACGACGATGGACCCCGCGAAGCGCCACATGAAGCGCGTGCAGCTCGCCGACGCCGTGAAGGCCGACCAGACCTTCTCGCTCCTCATGGGCGACGAGGTGGAGCCGCGCCGCAGGTTCATCGAGGACAACGCGCTCAACGTGCGCAACCTGGACGTCTGAGGCGGGCGCGGCCCGGCGTGCGCGCCGCCGCTTGCCCGCTGCCGCATTTTCCGCTTGCGGGCCGCTCTCAAAACAACTATAATCCGCACCAGTCGAAACACACGGAAAGGAATGTGACATGAAGAAGATTCTGATGGCTTTCTGCGTTGCGCTCGCCTCATTGGCCGCCCTCGCGCAGGACGCGGCGTCCGACGCGGCGGCGTCCGCCAAGGCTTCGACGAAAGCCGCCTGGCCGGTGTGGCTCGCATTCAACTCGACGAAGAACGTCGACGTGATTGGCCTGCGCCTCACGCTGCCCTACGGCAAGTGCGAGAGCGTGACGGGCTTCGACCTCGGCGTCTACGGCAGCTGCCGCTACTTCGAGGGCCTGCAGGTGAACATCCTCCGCAACGAGGCCGAGGACGTCATGTCCGGCATCCAGGTGGGCATCTACAACACCGCCGGGCGCGGCGACCTGACGGGCTTCCAGGTGGGGCTCTTCAACGAGGCCTGCACGCTGCGCGGCGTCCAGGTGGGTCTCATCAACCTCGCCGAGCGCGTGGAGGGCTTCCAGGTGGGCCTCATCAACCGCGCCGACTCGGCGTACGGCTTCCAGGTGGGCGGCGTGAACATCATCCGCGACAGCGAGCTCGCCTTCTGCCCGATCGTGAACATCGGCTTCGACATCTTCCCCAACTACTGATTCGGCAATGCACATCCGTCCGTTTTCAGCCGTGCGGCCGACGCCTGAGAAGGCGTCGGCCGTTGCCGCAGTTCCCTACGACGTCGTCGACACGGCCGAGGCCCGCGCGCTGGCGGCGGGGAACCCGGCGAGCTTCCTCCATGTGTCGCGCCCCGAGATCGACATGCCGGACGGGACGGACTGCGCGTCGGAGGCCGCCTACGCCCAGGCGAAGAAGGCGCTCGACGCCCTCCTCGCCTCGGGCACGCTCGTGCGGGACCCCGACCCGAAGTTCTACGCCTACCGCCAGGTCATGGGCAACCACGCCCAGACGGGCATCGTGGCGACCTTCGACACGAAGGACTACCTCGCGGGCGTGCTGAAGCAGCACGAGAAGACGCGCCAGGACAAGGAGGACGACCGCACGCGCCACATCGAGATCCTGCACGCGCACACCGGCCCCGCGTTCCTCACCTACAAGGACGATCCCGCCCTCGACGCGCTCGTCGCCGAGGCCTGTACGGGCGCGCCGCTCTACGACTTCGTTGCGCCGGACGGCATCCGCCACACGGTGTGGGAAATCGCCTATGGGCATGAATGCCGGGCGGACGAACTGGTGGAGCTCTTCGCGCGCATTCCCGTCGCCTATATCGCGGACGGCCACCACCGCAGCGCGGCCGCGAGCCGCTATGCCCGGGAGCAGGGCTTCGCGGGCGAGAGCCGCTGGTTCCTCGCCGTGGCCTTCCCCGCCTCGCAGCTGCGGATCCTGCCCTACAACCGCCTCGTCGCGGACCTGAACGGCCTCACGGCCGGGCAGTTCCTCGAACAGGTGAAGGCGCGCTTCACGGTGACGGCGGCCGCCGACGGCGTGCCGGCGGCCGGGCGCCACGCGCGGATGTTCCTCGCGGGGGCGTGGCACGACCTCGCCTGGGAGGTCCCCGCCGGAACGGACGTCGTTTCGGCGCTCGACGTCTCCGTGCTGCAGGACCGCCTGCTCGCGCCCGTGCTGGGCATCGGCGACCCGCGCACGTCGCCGCGCATTTCGTTCATGGGTGGCGTGCGCCCGCTCGCCGAGCTGCAGGCGCGCGTGGACGACGGGCGCGCGGCGGTCGCGTTCTCGATGTACCCCGTCACGGTGGGCGAGATGATGGCCATTGCCGATGCGGGGGCCGTCATGCCGCCGAAGTCTACCTGGTTCGAACCGAAGCTGCGGTCGGGGCTTTTCGTCCACGCCGTCTGACGCGATGCACAGCCCTCGTGCATATTGGCGGCTTCTGAAGCGGAAGATGGTCGGGGAGCCCCTGGCGCCGGAGGCGATCGCCGCCGGCTGGGCGCTCGGCATGTTCGTGGGGTGCGCGGTCCCGTTCGGCCTCCAGCTCGTCGTCTCCGTGCCGCTCGCGCTCATGATGCGCGTCTCGAAGATCGGCGCGACGGTGGGGACGCTCGTCACGAACCCCGTCACGATTTTCTTCATCTACCCGGCGCAGACGTGGTTCGTGAACCGCCTCCTCTTCGGCGGCTCGCTCTCGTTTGACCGCCTCATGCAGGTGGAGTGGACGTGGAAGGCCGTCCGCCGGCTCGGCGCCGAGGCGATGGCGTCGTTCTTCCTGGGCGGGTTCCTCCTCGCCATCGTCCTCACGCCCCCAACCTATTTCGTCGTCAAGCGCGTCGTGGTGACGTATCGCCGGAGGCGGGAGCGCAGAGCGCATGGAACGGCCCGGTAGCGAACGGCTCGCGGCGCTCATGCGCACGGCGCGGCGGCGGCGGCTCGACGCCGTCCTCCTCTTCGGCGAGGCGAACGTGCGCGCCCTCGCGGGCCTTGCGTGCGACAACGGCTGCCTCGCGCTCGTGCGCCCCGCGCCGGCGGCGGCCTTCTCCGTCTTCTTCCTCACCGACTTCCGCTACGTGCCGATGGCGCATCGCCTCGCGCCGGGCCTGGAGACGGTGGCGCTCGCGCGCGGCGAGACGTTCGCGGCGGCCGTGAAGCGCCTGTGCGCGAAGAAGGGCGCCGCGCCGCGCCGGATCGGCTACGAGGGGGCGCTCGCGACGGCGCGCTACCTCGCGCTCGGCAAGGCGTTCCCCCGCGCGGCGTTCGTCGACGTGGAGCGCGACGTCCTCTCCCTGCGCGCCGTGAAGACGGTCGACGAGATTGCGCGCATCGCCGCCGCCGAGGCGCTCAACGACGAGATCTGGGCGCGCGTGCAGAAGGACATCCGCCCCGGCATGACGGAGAAGGACATCCAGCGCACGATCCGTGCGTGGATGAACGCGCGCGGCGACGGCGAGGCGTTCGAGACGATCGTCTGCGCGGGGGCGAACGCGGCGGAGTGCCACCACGTGCCGGACGGCACGGTCTGGCGGAAGGGCGAGCCGCTGCTCGTCGACATGGGCGTGAAGCTCGACGGCGTCTGCTCGGACATGACGCGCTGCCTGAAGCCGAAGGCGCCCGACCCCGAGTACGCCCGCGTCTACGACCTCGTCCTCGAAGCGAACCGGGCGGCGATCGCGGCGGCGAAGCCGGGGATGACGGCGGGCGCGCTCGACAAGGTGGCGCGCGACATCATCCGCAGGGCCGGGTACGCCAAGGCGTTCGGGCACGCGCTCGGGCACGGCGTGGGGTACGAGATCCACGAGCTGCCGACGGCGCGCGCGCAGGACGCGACGGCGCTGGAGCCGGGGATGCTCGTGACGGTCGAGCCGGGCGTCTACCTGGAGGGCCGCCTCGGCGTGCGCATCGAGGATCTTGTGCTGATTACCACGACGGGGTGCGAGGTGCTCTCGCGCAGCCGGAAGTAAGGAGAAGCGAACATGAAGAAAGCGACAATCGAAACGTCCATGGGTTCGATCACGCTGGAACTGGACGACGCGAAGGCGCCGGCGACGGTGGCGAACTTCCTCGCCTACGCGAAGGACGGCCACTACGACGGCACGATCTTCCACCGTGTGATCGACGGGTTCATGATCCAGGGCGGCGGCTTCACGAAGGCGATGGACCAGAAGCCGACGAAGGCACCGATCAAGAACGAGGCGGCGAACGGGCTCAAGAACGCGCGCGGCACGGTTGCGATGGCGCGCACGATGGTGGTCGATTCCGCCACGAGCCAGTTCTTCATCAACCTCGTCGACAACGGCTTCCTCGACTACCGCGGGCCCGACCCGCGCACGTTCGGCTACGCGGTCTTCGGCCGCGTGACGGACGGCATGGACGTGGTGGACAGGATCGCGAAGGTGAAGACCGGCTTCGCGGGCCCCCACCAGAACGTCCCCGAGGAGCCCGTCGTCATCAAGAAGGTCCACGTCGCCGCCGAGGCGCCGAAGGCGGACGCGAAGTAGGCGCGTCCGTGGCGGACGGCGCGGAGAGGGTGGAGACGGTCGACGGCACCGTCAAGTCCGTCGTGTTCCGGAACGACGAGACGGGCTTCACCATCCTCCACGTCACCCCCGCCGAGACGGACGGGGCGTTCCGCCTCGCCGCGCGCGAGATCACCGTCCTCGGCACGTGCGCGGCCGCCTGGGAGGGTGAGGAGCTGCACGCGACGGGGGCGTGGGTCGACGACCCCGTGCGCGGGCGCCAGTTCAAGGCGAAGACCGTCGAGTGCATCCCGCCGAAGTCCGTCGAGGGCGTGCGCCGCTACCTCGCGAGCGGGCTCATCCGCGGCATCGGCCCCGTCCTCGCCAACCGCATCGTCGACCGCTTCGGCGCGGAGACGATCGACGTCCTCGACCACCACTCGGGGCGCCTGCGCGAGATCCCCAAGGTGGGCCCGAAGAAGATTGCCTCCATCGTGCGGGGCTGGCGCGAGGGCAAGTGTACGCGCGAGGTGATGATCTTCACGCAGACGTACGGCATCTCCGCCGGGAAGGCCGCGAAGATCTACCGCACCTACGGACCCGATTCCGTCGCGATCATCAAGCGCGACCCCTACCGCCTCTGCCGCGACATCTGGGGCATCGGCTTCGCGACGGCGGACCGCATTGCGCTCGCCGTCGGCCTCCCGAAGGATTCGCCCCTGCGCGCGCGCGCGGCCATCGTCTTCACGCTGCGGACGGAGGCGGACGAGGCGGGGCACTGCTGGACGTCCGAGCCGGATCTGCTCCTTCACGCGCAGGAGCTCGTCGGCATCTCCGTCGAGACGCTCGCCGAGGCGCTGAAGCACGAGCTCGACGCGGGGCGCGTCGTCAAGGAGGGCGACCGCCTCTACCTGCGCGACCTCTGGGTCGCCGAGCGGCGCGTCGCCGCGAAGCTGAAGGACCTGCTCGCGTCACCGCCCGCCTTCGCCCCCATCGACCCCGACCGGGCGGTCGCGTGGTGGGAGAGGAAGACGGGCTTCACGCTCGCGCCCGCGCAGCTGCGCGCCGTGCGCGCGTCGGTGGGCTCGAAGGTCTCCATCGTGACGGGCGGCCCCGGCGTGGGCAAGACGACGATCATCCGCGCGCTCGTCGAGATCTTCCAGGCGCGCACGGGCGTCCACAAAATCACCGTGCAGCTCGGCGCGCCGACGGGCCGCGCCGCGAAGCGCATGGCGGAGTCGACGGGCGCGCCCGCGCAGACCCTGCACCGCCTCCTCAAGTACAATCCGCAGACGAACGCATTCACCTACAACGAGGAGAGGCCGCTCGCGGGGGATGTCTTCATCTTCGACGAGATGTCGATGGTGGACATCCGCCTCATGGCCGACCTCGTCGTCGCCCTGCCGCGCCGGGCGACGCTCATCCTCGTGGGCGATACGGACCAGCTGCCTTCCGTCGGCCCCGGCAACGTCCTGCGCGACCTTATCGCCTCGCAGACGATCCCCACCTCGCAGCTGACCGAGATCTTCCGCCAGGACAGCTCGGGCCTCATCGTCCGGAACGCCCACCACGTCAACGCGGGCGAGCCCTTCGAGACGCGCGCGGGCGCGAGCGACTTCTACTTCGTCGCCCAGGACGATCCGGCGAAGGCGCTGGACCTCGTGCTGGATTTCATGGTCACGCGCATTCCCCGCCACTTCCATCTGGAGCCTCTGCAGGACGTGCAGGTGCTCACGCCGATGCGGCGGAACCTCCTCGGCGCGGAAAACCTCAACGCCGCCATCCAGAAGCGTCTGAACGGTACGGGACCGGGTGTGGTGCGCGGCGGGATGGAGTTCCGCGCGGGGGACCGCGTGATGCAGCTCAGGAACAACTACGACAAGGACGTCTACAACGGCGACGTGGGGTTTGTCCAGTCCGTCGAGCCGGCGGAGCGCACGCTCGTCGTCCTCTTCGACGGCCGCCCCGTCGAGTACCGCGCGGCCGACCTCGACGAACTCACGCTCGCCTACGCGACGACGATCCACAAGGCGCAGGGCAGCGAGTACCCGGCCGTCATCGTCCTCCTCCACCGCCAGCACTACATGATGCTGCAGCGCAACCTCCTCTACACGGCGATCACGCGCGGCAAGAAGCTCGTCCTCGTCATCGGTTCCCCCTGGGCCGTGAAGCAGGCCATCGAGACGAACGTCGTGCGCGCGCGCCGTACCTCCCTCGCCGAACGCATGCGGGGCGACGCCGGGGGGGCGGCGGCGCCGTGACGGCGGGCCCGAAGCCGGAACTCTGGCTTGCGCCCCTGCGCGGCGTGACGATCCGCGCCTTCCGCACGGCGTTCGCCGAACCGATCCGCGAAGCGGGTTTCGCGGGCGCCTTCGCGCCGTTCATCCCCGCGAACCCCGGTCTGCGCGTCCACGACCGGATGCTCGCCGACCTCGCCCCGTTTCCTCCTCCTGCCGGCTTCCCGCTCATCCCGCAGGTCATCACGAAGGACGCGGGCGCGCTGCGGGATCTGCTGAAGGGGTTGAAGGCGCGGGGCTTCGACCGGGCGGACCTGAACGCGGGGTGTCCGTTCCCGATGATCCGCCGGCGCGGACGCGGCTCGGGCCTCTTCCGCGCGCCCGACGTGCTGGAGCGTCTGCTTGCGGCGGGGTGCGACGAGATGGGACCGGGCCGGTTCTCGCTCAAGACGCGCCTCGGCCTGGAACGGACGGATGAACTCCTCGCGCTCATGCCGCGCATCAACCGCTATCCGCTCGCCGTCCTCACCGTCCACGCCCGCACCGCGCACCAGATGTACACGGGCGTCTGCGATCTGGCGGCCTTCGCGTCCGTCGCCGCCGCCTCGACGAACCCCGTCATGTACAATGGGGACTGGGCGGCGGGCGACGTGCCGCCCGCGCCCCGCGTGATGGTCGGGCGGTCGTTCATCCGTTCGCTCGGCGCGCGGGAGGACGTGGACGGCCTGCTGGGGCGGTACATCGATCTCTCGTGCGCGGAGCTGTGCGGCGACCATCCGGTCCTTGGGCGCATGAAGGAACTGATTTCGTATTGGACGGAGATTCCGCGCTGGCGCCGCCTCTGGCCCCTCGTCAAGATCTGCCGCACGGTGGAGGAGCTGCGGGACGTCTGCGCCTGCCCGGCGCCGCCGCGCGGCGGCCGCCTCATTTCATGCTCGGCAGGACGATGCCGCGCAGGATGACCTTCTGGCAGGCGAGGAAGACGAGGGCGGTGGGAATCGAGACGAGGACGAAGCCCGCCATGACGCACCAGGGCTGGCCGCCCATCTGCTGGCTCATCTGGTACATCCACACGGCGAGCGTCCAGTTGGACTCCTCCTGGCAGACGAGGAAGGCCCATTCCCATGAATTGTAGGCGGCGACGAAGCTGTTGAGCGCGTTGACCGCGAGGATGGGCGTCGTCATGGGGAGGGTGATCGTGCGGAAGACGGTCCATTCGGAGGCGCCGTCGATGGCGGCGGCCTCGTAGAGTTCGCGCGGGAGCGCGTCGAAGAAGCCCTTGAGGATGAAGATGCCCATGCCGCTCGCGACCGTGGGGAGGACGAGCGCGGCGAGCGTGTTGAGGAGCCCGAGGTCGCGCACGAGCAGGAAGCCGGGGATCGCCGTGACGGCGGCGGGGAAGGCCATCGTCGCGAGGAGGAAGAGGAGGATCTTCTCCGTGCCGCGCAGGCGGAAGCGCGAGAGCGCGTAGGCGGCGAGCGGGTTGACGGTGAGGTGGGCGAGGACGGAGAGGAGGACGAGGAGGACCGTGTTGAAGAAGGCGCGCCCGCGCTGGAAGAGGTACTGGCCGACGAGGCGGTAGTTCGCGCAGCAGCTGCGGAGGAAGTCGCGCCGCCCGTGTTCGAGGAACTGGACGGCGAGGGCGCAGCGCAGGTCTGCGGTCGTCTGGTCGCGAAGCCGCCGGTCTTCCGGGCCGTCGCCGCGCGGAAGGAAGGGGAGCGTCCGCGAGACGTAGTCGCCGTCCGTGCGCATCCGCCTGCGGTAGGCGTCCTTGAACGCGAGCCACATCGCGTACTTGGGGTCGCCCCTGGGCGGCTTCCAGGAGGCATGCCCGAGGGGGATCTTCGACTCCGCCGTGAAGGAGACGTCGAAGAGGCTGCGGTAGCGGACGGGCCAGGTGCGGTTGATCTCGCCGAGCGTCGTCTGCGAGGCGACGAAGGGCGCGACGTCGCGCGGATCGTAGGTACACGTCGTCAGGTCGAGGTCCCAGGCGAGCGCCGTCTCGCGGAAGCGCGCGGCCTTCGCCTTCCAGTCGAGGTAGACGGCCGCGTTCGTGCGGGCGGGGTCGAGGTGGCGCCGCGCGAAGGCCGCGACGCCGGCGCGGTCGCGCGCGACGGAGAGCCAGCTGCCCCAGGCTTCGGGCGCGTCGGGGTAGACCTCGCGCGGGAAGCGCGGGAAGTAGGTGGCGAGCGAACGCATGAAGCGGTCGTCCCGGTCCCAGAGGGCGCGCAGGACGGGCGCGTGGCGGTGGTAGTCGTAGGGGCCCGACAGGCTCGCGGAGAGCATGACGGCGAAGGGGTAGGCCATCGTCAGGCCCCCGAGCGCGAGAAGCCCGTAGACGAGCGCGAGGAAGAGCCGCCCCTTCGCCGTCCGCCGCTCGCTTGCGAGGAGGACGCCCATCAGCGGTACACCCTCTCGACGCGGTTGCCGAGCGAGCAGATGATCTCGTAGGCGTGCGTCCCCTTGAGGGCGCCCCAGTCGTCGGGCGTGATCTGGTGGGCGCCGGAGCGGCCGAGGCAGACGACCTCGTCGCCGGGGAGGACGGAGGGGACGCGGGAGGCGTCGACCGTCGTGTAGTCCATCGAGATGCGCCCGATGACGGGGCAGGGCACGCCCTGGATGAGGACGTGGCCTCGGTTCGTGAGGGCGAGCGGCAGGCCGTCCGCGTAGCCGGCGGAGATCGTCGCGACGCGCGTCGTCCGGTTCAGGCACCACGTGCGCCCGTAGCCGAGCGTCGTCCCGGGCGGGAGGTCGCGCACCTGCGCGACGCGCGTCTTGAGCGTCAGCACGGACTCGACCTGCAGCGCGCGCGTGCCGTTCGGGTCGAAGGAGCCGTGGAGGTTGATGCCCGTGCGCACCTGCGTGAAGGGCGGCCTGGCGGCACGCGGGAAGTTGTTGATCGCGTCCGACGCGGCAATGTGGGCGACGCGGAAGGTGATGCCGCTCTTCGCCACGTCCGCGAGGATCGCCTCGAAGAGGTCGATCTGCTCCTCGGTGAAGGGCGACGACGGGTCGTAGGCCATCGGGCAGTGCGAGAAGACGCCTTCGCAGTCGAGGTGGGGGAGGCGCGTCGCCGCGCGGATGACGCGCGGGGCGTCGGCGGCGAGGATGCCGAGGCGGCCCATGCCCGTGTCGAGCTTGAAGTGGACCTTCGCCGTCGTCTTCAGCTTCCCGGCGGCGGCGCTGATGCGCTGCGCCGTGGGGAGGTCCACAACCGGCAGCGTGACGCCTGCCGCGACCATCGGCTCGATCTCGTCGGGGAGGACCGAGGAGAGGATCTGGACGGGCTTGGGCGCGGCGGCCGCGCGCTGGAGCGCGACGAGCTGCAGGGCCTCGAAGGGCTCGGCGACGCCGAACCCGGCGCAGGCCGTCGGGGCGAGCGCGCGCGCATACGGCTCGACGCCGAGGCCGTAGGCGTTCGCCTTGAGGACGCAGAGGACCCGCGCGGGACTCACCGCCTCGGCGATCTTGTCGAAGTTCCGGCGGAGGGCGTCGAGATCCACCTCCACCCAGACACGGCGCTTGAGGGACATGGGCGGTCGGCCTTTAGGCGATGGTGGGGCGGATCGTCTGGCAGCCGATGGCGCCGAGGGCCTGGACGAGCCGCTCGTACTGGGCGTCGTCCTCGTAGATGCCGACGATGGCGCCGCCGGAGCCGGCGAACTTGGCGGCGGCGCCGGCGGCGCGGGCGGCCAGGACCATGCGGCGGTTGGCGGGGGCGACGTTGAAGATGCGGTCGCGGAGGTCGAAGTTCGCGTTGACGAGGGCGGGGAGTTTGTCGGGGCGTCCGGCGAGCAGGGCGTCGCGCCCCTGCTGGGCGATGTCCGCGAATTCGCCCATGGCGGCGACGATGTCGGGCTTCTTCTCCTCGAAGAGGACGCGCAGCTTCTTGTGGTAGGTCCCGGAGACCTCGGCGCGCTGGGGGTCGTAGGCGACGTAGAGGCGCGGCAGGAGGGCGGGGTCGAGGCGTTCGTAGCGGCCGTGCCCGGAGGATTCGACGAGCGCCTTGTCGAAGTCCATGAAGACGCAGCCCTCGTACATCTGGATCACGCGGTCCTGGAGGCCGCACTGGATGCCCAGCTCGTCCCGCTCCGCCTCCAGGCAGAGGGTGGGGGCGTCTTCGAGCGGAATCGCCACGCCGTAGAACTGCTGAAGCGCCTTGAGCATGGCCGTGCAGATGGCGGAGGAGCCGGAGAGCCCCACGAGGCGCGGGATGTTCGAGGTGTAGCGCACCGTGAAGTTGCGCGCGGGCAGGGCGATGCCCCGTTCGCGGCACCAGAGGAAGAAGAGCTTCGCGACGGCCTTCATGAGGCGGATGCCGCCGTAGTAGCCGAAGAGCTGGATGTCGCGCAGCAGGTCGTCCGGCGAGGCGAAGGTCGCGTCGTCCACGTTGCCGGGGACGAAGCCGAGTTCGGGCGTCTCGTACATGACGATCTCGGCGGAGAAGTTCCGGAAGGCGAACGAGATCGTCTTGCCGAAGTAGCCGTCGGAGGGGTTGCCGAGGAAGCCGGCGCGGGCAAAGGACTGTGTCGTGATGAGCATGGCGCGCGCTCTAGGCCTGGGCGTTGGACTTCGCGCCCGCGCGCGCCGCCGCGCGCGCCGGGACGTGCTTCCCGGCCTTCCGGCCGGCCGTGCGAATGGAGTCTCCTGTCATGGTTGCACCTCGTTTCCGCTTCCCTTCCTGAAAAAGTTTTCCGCCTTCCCCCTTGACGTGGCGCATGCTTGGGGTAGAATGTCCTCGTCGTTTCCGGGTCCGAATAGGTTACTCGAAATCTCCCCGAAAGGCAACAGCGAGTTTCATCCCTTCGGGGATGGGGCGGATGCGCACGATGATGAAGATTCACTCCTACGAGACATTTGGCGCGGCCGACGGGCCGGGGGTCCGGTTCGTCGTCTTCCTGAGCGGCTGCCCGCTGCGCTGCCGCTACTGCCACAACCCCGACACGTGGGCGAAGCCGCCGGCGTTCGAGGCGACGGCGGACGAGGTGCTCGCTCGCGCGCTCCGCTACAAGGCGTACTGGGGCGCGGCGGGCGGCCTCACCGCCTCCGGCGGCGAGCCGATGCTGCAGGCCGCCGAAGTCGCGGCGCTCTTCGAGAAGGCGCGCGCGGCGGGCGCGACGACGTGCCTCGACACGGCGGCGGGCTGCTTCCGGCGCGGCGACGCGGCGCAGGAACGGCTGCTGCGCGCCGCCGACACCGTCCTCCTCGACCTCAAGCTCTTCGACGCGGCGGCGCACCGCGCGCTCACGGGGGCGGACAACGCGCCCGTCCTCGACTGCGCGCGCTACCTGGCCGAGGCCGGCACGCCCGTCTGGATCCGCCGCGTCCTCGTGCCCGGCCTCACGGACGGCGACGACGACCTCCGGCGGACGGGCGCCTTCATCCGCACGCTGCCGAACGTCCGCCGCGTGGAGGTGCTGCCCTACCACGCGCTCGGCGTTGCCAAGTGGCAGGCGCTCGGGCTCGCTTACCCGCTTGCGGATGCGCGCGCGCCCACGCCCGGCGAACTCCGGCGCGCCCGCGCGCTCCTCGCGGGGGACGGGACGTGCCGGGCACCCGTCGCCTGATTTTATGGTATACTCTCGAAGATTTCCAAAGGAGAGCTATGTCGATCAAGAAGTTGCTGAGTGCGAACGAGGCGGTTGCGTGCGGCGCCGCCCAGGCGGGTTGCGTCGTCGCGAGCGCCTATCCGGGCACGCCGTCCACCGAGATCCTTGAAAACGTCGCGAAGTTCAAGGACACGGTGAAGTGCGAATGGGCCGTGAACGAGAAGGTGGCGATGGAGACGGCGATTGGCGCGTCGATGGCCGGCGCGCGCGCGCTGACGGCGATGAAGCACGTGGGCCTCAACGTCGCGATGGACCCGCTCATGACGTTCACCTACGTGGGCGCGACGGGCGGCATGGTCGTCGTCTCGGCCGACGACCCCGGCATGCACTCCTCCCAGAACGAGCAGGACAACCGCACCCTCGCGAAGTTCGCGCGCATGCCGATGCTGGAGCCCGCCGACTCGCAGGAGGCCTACGACATGACGAAGGCCGCCTTCGAGATCTCGGAGACGTTCCGCGTCCCCTGCATGCTGCGCCTCACGACGCGCACGAGCCACTCAAGCTCGCTCGTGAACCTCGGCGCCTTCCGCCCGGCCCCGCATCCGGTGATCCCCTACGTGAAGGACATCACGCGCACGATCCCCGTGCCGGCGTTCGCGCGCGGCCAGCGCCTCGCCGCGCAGAAGCGCACGGCGGAGATGGCCAAGGCGGCCGCGAAGAGCCCGTTCAACCGCATCGAGCCGGGCAGCCGGGAGATCGGCATCATCACCTCCGGCGTCGCCTACCAGTACGTGAAGGAGGTCTTCCCGGAGTACACGATCCTCAAGCTCGGCTGGACGAACCCGTTCCCGGCGGCGCTCGTGAAGCGGTTCGCGAAGACGGTGCGCCACGTGCTCGTCGTCGAGGAGCTCGACCCGTTCCTCGAAGAGCAGGTCAAGGCGCTCGGCATCAAGGTGCAGGGCCACAAGACCGAGCTCAACATGCTCGAACTCAACCCCGACCGCCTGCAGGACCTGCGCCACGAGCTGCTGAAGGACGTCCCGAAGGCGAAGGCCGTCCGGCCCGACGCCACGCTGCCGACGCGCCCGCCCGTCCTCTGCGCGGGCTGCGGCCACCGCGGCGTCTTCTACACGCTCGCGAAGCTCGGCGCGACGGTGACGGGCGACATCGGCTGCTACACGCTCGGCGCCTTCCCGCCCCTCAACGCGATGGACTCGACGATCTGCATGGGCGCCTCGATCGGCAACGCCGCCGGCATGAAGAAGGCCGGGCTGAAGGGCCGCATCTGCGCGGTGCTGGGCGACTCGACGTTCTTCCACTCGGGCATGACGGGCATCCTGAGCGCGCACTACAACGGCACGCCCGTGACGACGGTCGTCCTCGACAACCGCATCACGGCGATGACGGGCCACCAGGACAACCCCGGCACGGGCAAGACGCTCGCGGGCGATCCCGCGCCGGTGACGGAGATCCTCGACATCGCCAAGGCCTGCGGCTACAAGAAGGTCGTGCAGGTCTCCGCCGACGACCTCGGCGAGCTTGAGGCGGTTCTCAAGGACGCGATGGACGGCGACGAGGGCGCGCTCATCGTTGCCTACGCCCCCTGCCGCATCGCGGCGAAGCTCACGAAGGAGGGCCTCTGCGCCGTTGACGCGGCGAAGTGCAAGGCGTGCGGCGCGTGCTTCAAGATGGGCTGCCCGGCGATGACGCGCGGCGAGGAGGTCGCGCCCGGCCGCTTCCAGATGAAGATCGACCCCGCCCTCTGCGCCGGTTGCAGGCAGTGCCGGCAGGTGTGCAAGTTCGGAGCCATCAAGAAGATTAAGTAGTTAAGTGGTTAAGTGGTTAAGTAGTTAAGTAGTTAAGTTGTTAAGTTGAGTAGTTAAGTTGAGTAGTTAAGTAGTTGAGTAGTTGAGAGAGTTAAGTAGTTGAGTAGTTAAGTTTAGTAGTTGAGAGAGTTAAGTAGTTAAATAAGTGGTTAATTTAAGAGGTTAAGGATCACGTGTTGAAGAAATCGAATCGCTCGAAGACCAACTTAACCACTTAACCACTTAACCACTTAACTACTTAACTACTTAAAGCGAAGCGGCTTACCCACACACACCATGTCTCTCCTCCTCCAGTTCAAGGCCCAGCGCGACGGGCGCCCGGACGCGGCCGCGTTCCTGATCGCGGCGGGCGACCGCTCCGTGCCGATCACGTGGCGCGAGTTCGCGCGGGACATCGAGGCCATCGCCTGGATCATCCGCAAGTACGTGCCGGGCGCGACGATCGCGATCCTCGGCGCGAACTCCTACGAGTGGATGACCGTCCACGCGGCCTGCCTCTTCGCGGGCGCCGTGGCGCTGCCGCTGGAGACGAGCCTGTCGGCGGAGGACATCGCCGGGCGCCTGTCGTTCACGGGCGCGCGCGCGCTCATCCACTCGGCCGCGCTCGCGGACCGGGCGCACGAGGTGAAGAAGCTCCTCCCCAAGCTCATCACGGGCGGCTTCGGCACGCGCCTCACGGACCGCATGGTCCTGACGGCGCGCCGGGCGCTCGACGCGGGCGAGCCGGGCGTCTTCGACCTCCCGGCGCGCGACGAGGACGAAACGGCGATGCTCGTCTTCACGAGCGGCACGACCTCGAAGCCGCGCGGCGCCGAGCTGACGCTCCGCGGCCTGCGCACGGCCTCCGACTACTGGCAGGCGACGCTGCGCGCCGCCCCCGGCCAGCGCACGCTCATGCTCCTGCCGCTCAACCACATCTTCGGCATCTGCGTGACGTACACGATGCTCGCGCACGGCGTGGCGCTCGGCGTCTGCCCCGACTTCCGCCGCATCTACGAGGCCGTGGAACGCTTCCGCGCGGACTTCCTCTTCCTCGTCCCCGCGCTCGCGGAGCTGCTGGCGGACAAGATCGCCCAGAAGGGGCGCACGGCCGAGGAGGCCGGGCTGGCCCTGGAGTGGATCGTCGTGGGCGGCGCGCCCCTGTCGAGCCGGGCCTACCTGAAGCTGACGGCGCTCGGCATCCAGCCGATCGGCGCCTACGGCCTCACAGAGACGACGGCGCTCTACGCCGTCGCGGAGCCGACTGCGCCGCACCCCGGCAGCGCGGGCAGATGCTGCCGGGGCTTCGGCGGCATGGAGGCGCGCGTCTCGCCGGAGGGCATCCTCCAGCTGCGCGGTCCCGCCGTCCTGAAGGGCTACTACAAGGAGCCCGAGAAGACGGCGGCCGTGCTGGACAAGGACGGCTGGTTCTCGACGGGGGACTACGGACGCATCGACGAAGACGGCTACGTGTGGATCACGGGGCGTGCCTCGCGCACGATCATCCTCTCCAGCGGCAAGAAGGTGGCGCCGGAGGAACTGGAGGACATCCTCCATTCCGTGCCGGGGTTTCTGGAGGTCGTCGTGTCGGGCGACGCCGAGACGCGCGAGGTGCAGGCCGAGGTCTACGCCTCCGTGCCGGAGGAGACGGTGCGCGAGCAGGTCGCGATCGTCAACCGGAAGCTTCCGCTCCACAAGCGCATCCGGAGGGTCATGGTGCGCACGGAACCGTTTCCGCGCACGGCGAGCGGCAAGATCAAGATCGACCGCGCGCCGGCGGCGTCGACGCCCCACCCTGCGGCGGACATCGTGGTCCCCATGCGCGAGCGCGTCGCGGCGGCGGCCTGGCCGGTCATCGAACGCGCCGTGACGGGCGTGCGGCGGACGCTTGCGCCCGAACGGTGGAAGTGGGTCGTCCTCGGGCTTGGCGTGCTTGCGGGCGTCGTCGTCCTGTGGAACGTGTTCGGAGCGGCCGTGCTGGAACTGGTCGAGGAGACCTCCGCCGTGCGGCGTGTCCTGGAGATCGTCGAGGACCGCCTCGGCGAAGTGCTCGCCGTCCTCGTCCTGGTGGCTGCGGTGGCCATCTGGCGCACGGGGGTTTTCAAGTCGGACAAGTCCACAGGGGAGAAGAATCCATGATGTTTCTGGATGCGGCGGCGACGCCGGGGGCGACGAACGCGGTGGCCGCCGTGACGGAGGTCGCCGCACAGCTGGGGGCGCAGGTGACGGATGCGTTCAGCCGGCAGACCGATCAGGGGCGCGAGCTGGTGCGGCAGGCGCTTGGGTGGCTGACGCAGAACGGCGTCACGTTCGCCCTGAATGCGCTCGGGGCGGTGTTGATCCTCGCGGTGGGCGGCCTCGTCGTGAAGGGGCTCGTGGCGACCCTCCGCCGGGCGCTCGGCAAGTCGAAGCGCGTGGACGCGCTGCTGCGGACGTTCCTCTGCAGCATCGCCTCGAAGACAGGCTGGGCGCTTCTCGTCGTGATCGCGCTCGGCCGCCTCGGCGTGGACGTGGGGCCGCTCGTCGCGAGCCTCGGCGTGACGGGCGTCGTGCTGGGCTTCGCGTTCAAGGAATCGCTCGGCAGCCTCGCGGCGGGCCTCATGATCGCCCTCAACCACCCGTTCAAGGTGGGCGACTACGTGATCGTGGGCGGCATCGAGGGCGCGGTCACCGAACTCAACATGATGGCGACCGTCCTCACGACGGGCGACAACAAGAAGGTGACGGTGCCGAACGGCACGGTGTGGGGCAGTGCGATCACGAACTTCAACGCGCTCGGCCGCCGCCGCGTGGACCTCCAGGTCGGCGTCGCCTACGGCACCGATCTTGCGGCCGCGCGGGCGGTCGCCCTGGAGGCGCTGAAGGCGGTCCCGGGCGTCCTCGCCGACCCCGCTCCCGCCGTGGCGGTGGCGGCGCTCGCCGACTCCGCCGTCCTCCTCAACGTGCGCCCGTGGGCCGCGTGCGCGGACTACTGGGCCGTCCGCGCGGCCGTGCTGGCCGCCCTCGTGAACGCCTTCGGCGTGGCCGGCGTTTCCATCCCCTTCCCGCAGCTCGACGTCACGGTGAAATCGCCCGCGCCATCATAATTTGCAATTGACGGGGGGGGGGGTGAAAATGGTATGATACAGGCATGAAAGCAAAATCATGCCTGTCTGTTTCGCGCCACATGGCCGTCCTGTCGGCCGCCGCCCTCATTGCGGGCGCGGCCTTTTCCGCGACGAGCTACGTCGTGCCCTGGTACGTGAACCCGGCCCTGCGCGCGCAGGTGCGCCTCGGCGACGAGGCCCCGCGCGTGACATCGCTCGCCCTCGACCCGTCGGGCACCTTCCTCGCCCTCGGCGCGGAGGCGAACGGGGCGTTCGAGAACATCCAGGCCTACAAGGCCGCCGAGCTGGCCGCCGCGACGGGCGTCGTCACGAACGGCTTCACGGGGCGCCTCGCCTCCGCCGCCGCCGGCCTCGGCGAGGCGCCGCTCGTCGCGGTCCACGCGGCGGCGGGCGTCGTCGCCGTCAACGCCGACCTCTCGGCGGGCGCGCGCTTCCCGTGTGGCGCCAACCGCTGGATCGGCCGCATGGCCCCGGAGGCGGTGACCTTCAGCGCGCGCGAGCCGGTTTCCGCCTTCGCCTTCAACACGGAGGGGACGGCCGCCTGGGCGAACGCGACGTCGGACGGCCGCACGGGCCTGGTGGTGGAATGGACGTTCGCGCAGAACGCCTTCACGCGGGGACGGGAGATCGCGACGGGCCTTTCGTCCGTGAAGGGCCTCGGCGTCTACGCCTACAACGGCCGGACGTGCGTCGTCGCGGGCGAAGGCGACGCGGCGGCCGCGACGGCGGGCGAGATCCGCCTCGTGGACACGGCGAGCGGCGTGGTGGCGACGCTTCTTGCGGACCGCGAACACCTCGGCGCGGGCATCGTCGCCGTGCGCATGAGCCACCTCGGCTTCTTCCGCCCGCGCCTCTACGCGCTCCTCGCGACGGGCGACGTCGTCTGCTACACCTGCCGCCCCGAAAAGACGTCCGATCCGGCGCTCTACAGCCGGACGATCCCGAATGCGGACCTCCTCGCGGCGGCGCAGGCGCCGTGGACGGGCGACCACGCGCAGGTCACGGCCTTCGAGGTCTTCCCGGACGGCGGCACGGCGGCCATCGCCTACCGCCGCCGCGCGGACGACGCGACCGAGCCGACGGGCCCCGCCTACCTCGCGCTCCTCAAGCATACGCCCCGCAGGTGGACGCTCTACGAGAAGGACGATGCGGGCAACCCGCGCCTCGGCGTCGCGCGGACGCTCACGGACGGCCTCTGGCAGCTCAACTACACGTGGCGGGGCAGCGGCGAGATCTGGATCGGGTTCGACGACTACAACACGTCCGGCACCGCCTGGGTCAACGACGAGATGCACGAATACCTCGACTTCTCGGGCGGCGTCGCCTACAAGGCGTCCGATGGGGCGAAACACGCAATCTGCGGCAACTTCTATTGCTCGCTCGGGACAAACGCCGTGTCGCGCGGGAAGGGCCCGCGCGTCCTCCTCCATTCGCCCCGGATGAACAATTTCGGCGACAAGGCGAAGCGGTGGGAAGGCGAAGGGAACTACGAGGAGGTTGTCATCGACGTGCCCAACCTCACGTGGATGGTGTCGTGGTCGGGCCCCTATCCCAACCAGAAGTACATCATCTACAACATGCCCCGTCTGGGGGAGGCGCCTCCCGTGATGCTGTACGCGAACAACGGGAAGTACTACGGCGACCTCTGCCGGTTCGAGGAGCAGAACTTCGCGACGCTCACAATCGTGCGTGATCGGGCGTTCCAGAACTGGAACGCATCGGGCGTGCTGTCGCTCCCGAAGGCCACGGTCCTGTCCAACGAGTGCTTCCGTTCCTGCCGCTACATGACGGAGGCGCGGCTCGGGACGACCGCCACCGCGACGATGCACTTCTACAAGGCGGCGTTCTTCGGCAACGCGGCGCTGAAGAAGGTCACGCTCGGCAGCGCGGACGGCGTCCACTTCCACGCCGCCGACGTCTTCGCGAACTGTCCGCTGGAGGAGGTCACGCTGGGAGGGCCCGTGCCGACGGCCGACGATGGGCTCTCCGTCGTGTGGCCCGACGCGGCGGAGCGGACGATGGTCTTCGCCGTGCCGCGCGGCGACGCCGCGTGGGAGGCGGTCCTCGCCGACCCGAACAAGCTGAAGACGCGCCTCACGGAGGCGGAGCAGGAGGCGTTCTTCGTCGCCCATCCGAGCCGCCACATCCCGTTCGGCGTCGTCGACAAGAGCGTCTTCCGCACGCGCCACGACCAGCTCGTCGCCTACAACGACCAGCCGGGCGGCTACGCGCTCACGATCGAACGGGATACCTTCTTCGACGACGCCGTGGCGGTGGCGAGCGACCGCGCGCCGACGGCCGACGGGCGCTACATGCCGGGGACGACGGTCACGCTCACGGCGACGCCCAATGCGACGGGCGCGTTCCGTCGCTGGTACGGCGACGTGCCGGGCGGCGCCGTCGATCAGGCGACCCTCACGCTCACGCTCACGAACGACGTCTGGCTCTACTGCCGCTTCGTCCACCCCTGGACGCTCGCGCCCGACCGGAAGACGGCCTCGAACGGGAACTTCACCGTCAACTGCCGGGTCGCCGATGCGTCGGCCCGCACGCTTGCGCTCGGCAACGGGGCGTGGGGCGGCCTCTATGCGGCGGACGACGTGGGGCAGGGCGTCTGCGATCTCGGCGGTCCCGTCCTCGAAGGCGACGCGACGCCCTGGACGTTCGTCTCGTGGGGCGACGCCCAGGGCGCGCTCTGCGGCCTGAAACACGGAAAGGGTGCCGCCGACACGCTCCTCTCGCCCGGCACGCTGCGGACGATGACGACCGCCCAGTTCCTGCATCATAGCAGCACGCCCGACGCGCGCTCCTATCGGATGTTCATCTTCGACGAGCCGACGATGACGGGCAGATGGGGCGGCTGGGCGACGTGTGGACAGTTCGACCTGACGCGGCTCATCCTGCGGCTTCCCTCGCTGACGGCGTTCGCGGGCGATGCCGGTCTTTGGAATCTGCCTCTTTCCGAGACGAAGTTCGACTGGTGGGACCTGCGCGGGCTGACGACCCTGACCGCGACCGCCTGGTATGGGAAGAATTGGAATGTGCGCGCGTCCGCCTCCGGCCGCCTGTCGCTGCCCGCCCTGCGCACGGTCGTCTACCTGGACAAGGACGGCAGGGGCGCGGCGCTTGGCAAGATGCCCGCCGTCGAGGCGATTGCGCTTGGCGGGCGGACGAAGGCCGACACGGTGACGAACCTCTGCCAAGGCGCGTTCATGCGCGACACGAAGCTGCGGTCGCTCACGCTCTACAACGGGGCGGATCTCGTCGTGGGCGCGAAGCCGCTTGAGGAGACGCCCGCGCTCCGCGAGATCTGGCTGCAGGGGCCCGCGCCCAGCGGGGAGGCCGTCTCGAACCTCTTCTCCAGCGTGAAGGCAGAGGCGACGAAGCCGCTGAAGCTCTACGTCTCGCGCCTGATGAAGGGCTGGACGACGGCGGCGTACCTCGACGCGCCGACGGCCGACGAGAAGGCCGAGGCGCCGGGCGAGAAGGTCTTCGCGGTCTACCGCGGGGCGGGCGCGGCGGCGGGGACGGGCAAGGCGCTCGTTATCCACCGCGCGGGCCCCTACGACCCGGCGAACACCGTCATCCTCTTCCGCTGACGCGCGCGCCCGCCTCCTCCGGGCGGGCGTCCGCCTCGATGTTCCAGAGCCCAACGCCCCCGGTTTGTGGTAGACTATGAATCCGTTTCCCGGTTCATAGAGAGGTTTCTGGACATGAAGGTGTGCAAATTCGGCGGCAGCTCGCTCGCGGACGCGAAGCAGCTGGCCAAGGTGATCGACATCGTCCTCGCGGACCCGCAGCGGCGCATGGTCGTGGTGTCCGCCCCCGGCAAGCGCAACAAGGCCGACACGAAGGTGACGGACCTGCTCATCGCGCTCGCCCAGGCGGCCCTCGACAAGGCGGACACGAAGGCCCCGCTCGCCGCCGTCGTCGCGCGCTACGCCGCCATCGCCCGCGACCTCGGCCTCGGCGCGGAGATCGTGAAGGAGATCGAGGCCGACCTCAAGGCGCGCCTCGCCTCCCCGAAGAAGGACGCGGGCATCTTCATGGACACGCTCAAGGCCGCCGGCGAGGACAACAGCGCGAAGCTCGCCGCCGCCGCCTTCCGCAAGCGCGGCGTGAAGGCCCGCTACGCAAGCCCGAAGGACACGGGCATGGTGCTGGAGGGCGAGAGCGGCAACGCGACGCTCGTCGACGAGAGCTACCGCCGCCTCGCGCGCGCGTTCAGCGACTTCGAGGGCATCGTCGTCTACCCCGGCTTCTTCGGCTACCGCAAGGACGGCACGGTCGCCACCTTCCCGCGCGGCGGCAGCGACATCACGGGCTCCATCCTCGCGGCCGCCGTGCGCGCCGACGTCTACGAGAACTTCACGGACGTCGACAACGTCTATCCCGTCGACCCCCGCATCGTCCCCGAGGTGAAGGAGGGCATCGCCACGATGACCTACCGCGAGATGCGCGAACTCGCCTACGCGGGCTTCGGCGTCTTCAACGACGAGGCGATCGCCCCGGCCGTGCAGGGCCGCATCCCGATCAACGTGCGCAACACGAACCGCCCCGCCGAGCCGGGCACGATGATCCAGCAGAGCCGCCGCGTGACGCCCGGCACGGTGACGGGCATCGCGGCGGCGGACGGCTTCTCGAACATCATCATCGACAAGTACCTCATGAACCGCGAGATCGGCTTCACGCGGAAGGTGCTCGCGATCCTGGAGGAGGAAGGCGTCGCCTACGAGCACATCCCCAGCGGCATCGACTCGATCTCCGTCCTGATGCGCGGCGAGAAGTTCACGTCCGCCAAGGAGAAGAAGGTCGTCGCGCGCATCAAGCGCGAGCTCGCGCCGGACAGCGTGATCGTGACGCACGACTACGCGGTGGTCATGGTCGTGGGCGAGGGCATGGCCTTTTCGAGCGGCATGCTCGCCAAGGCGACGGGCGCGCTCGCCGAGCACGGCATCAACATCTCGATGGTCAACCAGGGCGCGAGCGAGATCTCGTTCATGATCGGCATCAAGGGCGAGGACCGCGACAAGGCGGTGCGCGCGCTCTACGCGGCGTTCTTCGAGAAGTAAGGGAAAGGCGACGACATGAAGAAGAAACAGGACAAGGTGACGGCGGTGATCGAGCTGCGCATCACGCCGGCGAAGGACACGGGCTTCGCGAAGATCGCGCAGCGCGTCGCGCGCTTCCCGCAGGTGGAGGCGTGCTTCCTCATGAGCGGCGCGTACGACCTTCTGGTCTTCGTGAGCGGGGCGTCGCTGCAGGACGTGGCGCACTTCGTCTCGGCGGAGCTTTCCACGATCGACGGCGTGCTCTCCACCGCCACGCACTTCATGCTCAAGACCTACAAGGCGAAGGGCGTCCTTGCGGAGTTCGCGGGCGACCAGAGGCTCCCCGTTGTCTGACGCGGCCATGTCCCGCAGGAGCTTCATCGCGCGCCACGTCGCCGCGCTGCCGAAGTCGGGGATCCGCAAGTTCTTCGACATCGTCGCGCAGCGCAAGGACGTCGTCTCGCTCGGCGTGGGCGAGCCGGACTTCGACACGCCCTGGCACATCTCGCGCGCGGCCGTGACGGCGCTTGAGGACGGCGCGACGCACTACACCTCGAACCTCGGCACGCCCGAGCTGCGCGAGGCCATCGCCGCCTACGTCGCCCGCCGCTTCGGCGCGCAGTATGACTGGAAGCGGGAGGTCCTCGTGACGGTCGGCGTCTCCGAGGCAATTGACCTCGCCATCCGCGCGATCGCCGAGCCGGGCGACGAGATCCTCTACCACGAGCCGTGCTTCGTCTCGTACGCGCCGACGATCCGCATGGCCCACGGCGTGCCCGTGTGCGTCGAGACGCGCGCCGAGGACGACTTCCGCCTCACGGTCGCGGCCCTGGAGGCGAAGGTGACGCCGAAGACGAAGGCGCTCCTCCTGAACTTCCCCTGCAACCCCACGGGCGCGACGCTCACGCGCGCGGACCTGAAGGCCATCGCGAAGTTCGTCCTGAAGCACGACCTGCTGCTCCTTGCGGACGAGGTGTACTCCGAACTGGCCTACGACGGGCGCGTCCTCAGCTTCTCCTCCCTGCCGGAGCTGCGGAACAACATGGTCCTCCTCAACGGCTTCTCGAAGAGCTGGGCCATGACGGGCTTCCGCCTCGGCTACGCCTGCGGGCCGCGCGAGGTGGTGGACACGATGATGAAGATCCACCAGTACGGCATCATGAGCGCGCCGACGCTCTCGCAGGCGGCCGGCGTGGAGGCGATGAACCGCGGGGACGACGACGTGGCGCGGATGCGCGCGGCGTACCGCCGCCGCCGCGACGTGCTTGTCGCCGCGCTCAACGAGATGGGGCTGAGGACAATCCTCCCGAAGGGCGCGTTCTACGTCTTCCCCGACATCCGCTCGACGGGCCTCACGAGCGAGGACTTCTGCCTGCGCCTCCTGAACGAACACGCCGTCGCCTGCGTGCCGGGCTCGGCGTTCGGCGCGTGCGGCGAGGGGTTCGTGCGCATGAGCTACGCGGCGGGCCTCGGGCAGATCGAGGTGGCCGCCCGGCGCATCGCCGCCTTCGTCCGCTCTCTCAAGTGAACGCAACGAACACGGAAGGAAAACCATGATGAACGTCCGCAAGAACGCCAAATACGCCGTCGCGTGCCTGTCGAGCATGGGCTTGCGCATCACGCCCGAAAACCGCATGGCGGTCCACAACTCGAACCGTTTCCTCCTCCAGGCGACGAGCGCCGAGACGAACGTCCTCAACGTGACGAGCGCGCTCGGGCCCACGTGCCTCGTGATGACGCGCTTCGTGGCGGGCAGCCCGATGGCGGCGTTCATCAAGGCGCAGCTGCGCGCGCGCAACATCGCCTTCGAGGGCCCGGACGTGCCGCAGGGCGGCCCGTGGGGCTACCGCCACCAGTTCAACATCGCCGACTCCGGCTTCGGCCTCCGTGCGCCGCGCGTGTGGAACGACCGCGCCGGCGAGGTGGGCCGCACGCTCGACGCGGCGGACTACGACGTGGAGCGGATCTTCGGCGCGGAGGGCGTGGGCATCCTCCACCTCTCCGGCCTCATCGCCGCGATGAGCCCCGAGACGACGAGGGCCTGCCTCGCGCTCGCCCAGGCCGCGAAGAAGTACGGCACGCTCGTGAGCTTCGACCTCAACTACCGCGCGACGTTCTGGAAGGGACGCGAGACCGAACTCGCGGACGCCTTCCACCGGATCGCGTCCGTCGCCGACATCCTCGTCGGCAACGAGGAGGACTTCCAGCTCTGCCTCGGCTTCAAGGGCCCCGAGGCGGGCGGGAAGGACCTCGCCGGCAAGATCGCGAACTTCAAGGAGATGATCGAGCAGGTCGCCGGGAAGTACCCGAACGCGAAGCTCTACGCGACGACGCTCCGCCAGGTCGTCTCGGCGGATCACCACCTCTGGGGCGCCATCGTGCGCGCCGACGGGGCGTGGCACGTCGAGGCGCCGCGCGACATCGACGTCCTCGACCGCATCGGCGGCGGCGACGGCTTCACGGGCGGCCTCCTCTACGGCGTCCTCCAGGGCTGGGACGGCGCGAAGTGCGCGCAGTTCGGCTGGGCGGCGGGCGTCCTTGCGGCCTCGTCGCTGAACGACTACGCCGAGCCGGCCGACGAGAAGCAGGTGTGGGACGTCTACGCGGGCAACGCCCGCGTCCAGAGGTAGGCCGCCATGACGCGCGCGGCTGCGTGCGCGGCGGGGCTTCTGGCGCTCGCCGCGTGGACGGGACGGGCGGCGGAGGCCGCGCCCTCCGTCACCTGCCGGCTTGTACGGGAGGACGGCCGGCGGGAGACGCGGACGTATCCGCTCGTCCCGTCGAACGGCGTCGCCCTCCTCAGGATCCCGGCCGCCGAGATCGGCGCCGTCCTGTCGTTTGACGTGGAGCCGTCCTTCGCCTGGGCGCGGAAGGGCGAGGACGGCTACTACGTCACGTCCGAGGGCCTCTACGGGCGCTTCCACGAGGCGGACGGGAGGTGCGTCGTCGGCGAAGGGCGCAACTACATGCCGCTCTACGGCATGAAGACGCCGCGCGCCACGTTTGTGGCCGTCGCGCGGAAGATGAGCTGGCGCTGGGCGCTCCACGTTGTCGCGACGAACGGCGTCTACCGGATGTTCCAGCGCTACCGCCTCAACGGCGACCGCCCCTACGAGGACCTGGAAGTCGCCTACACCTTCCTGCCGCGCGCGGCCGAGTACCCCGCGATGGCGAAGGTCTACCGGGACTGGCAGCTCGCGCGCGGCGCCTGCCGCCCGATCCGCGCGCGCATGGCGCGGCAGCCCGAGCTCGCGGCGGCGGCGACGAACGTCGAGATCCGCATCCGTCAGGCGTGGAAGCCCGTGCCGAGCCCCGTCGCGTACCAGACGCCCGAGAACGAGCCGCCCGTCCACGCCGCCGTGACGTTCGACCGCTGCGGCGACATCGTGCGCGAACTCCGGCGCCAGGGCGTCGACCACGCCGAGATCTGCCTCGTCGGCTGGAACAGGGGCGGGCACGACGGCGCCTACCCGCAGCTCTTCCCCGTGGAGCCGACGCTCGGCGGCCGCGAGCGGCTCGCCGCCTTCGTGGACCTCTCGAAGGCGCTCGGGTTCCAGACGGTCTGCCACACCTGCTTCTTCTCGGCCTACACAATCGCGGACGATTTCGATGAGGAGTACCTGCTCAAGGAGAAGGACGGCACCCTGCAGGAGAGCCACTGCAACTGGGGCGGCGGGAAGCCCTTTCGGACGTGCCCGCGCCGCGCCTATGAGAAGTGGGTGAAGAAGGCGATGCAGCGCGTGAAGGACCTCGGGTTCCGCGGCCTCCACTACCACGACGTCTACTCGATCCTCCCGCCGCGCCTCTGCTACGATCCGCGCCATCCCTGCGACGTGAACGCCTCGATCTACTGGTGCCGCCGCCAGATGGCGGACACGCGCGCCTTCATCGGCGGCGTGCAGTCGGAGGGGCCGTTCGACCACTGGATCGGCGACCTGGACTACGCGATGTACGTGAACTTCTATTCGCTCGACGACGACTTCGCGAAGAAGCCGATGGTGGACGGCGTCCTCCCGATGTGGATGCTCGTCTACCACGGCATCGTCCTCGCCAATCCCTTCACGGGCACGCTCAACTACCCCGTCAAGGCGCCGCACAAACGCCTCAAGCTCATCGAGTTCGGCGGCCGCCCGCTCTTCGTCTGGTACGCGAACTTCCATACGGGGAAGGGCGGAGACTGGATGGGGAAGGAGGACCTGCGCTGCGGGACGGACGAGGAACTGCGCGCGGGCGTCGCCGCGATCCGCAGAGCGTACGTCGAATACGAACAACTTTCCGACCTCCAGTTCGCGTTCATGGACGATCACCGGATGCTGGCGCCGGACGTCGCATGCACGACCTATTCGACGGGGACGCGCGTCGTCGTCAACTACGGTGCGACGCCCTTCGCCTTCGAGGGGCGCGCCGTCCCGCCGGGCGACTGGTGCCGCTTCGACCGTTGAGGCCGCCGCCGCCCCGTCGCCGCGCGAAGCGCGTCAGGGAACGTCCGCCGCGTCCCACGCCAGGCGGCCGCAGCGGTCGGCCCGCGCCGCGCCGAGGTTGAGGCGGTAGGCGCCGGCGGCGACGTCGGGCCAGACGGGGGCGCCGCCGGCCTGCACGCGCAGGAGCGCGGGGCGCAGCCGCTCGTCGCGTCCCCACGCCAGCGCCGAGAGGCGGATCGTCGCCTGGTAGCCGTCGGCGGTCTTCTTGGCCTCCACGGTCGCCTCGTGCCCCGGGGTGGTCACGTTCTTCCAGTCGTCCTCGTCCACGAGTCCGTCGGCGTTCACGCATACGGTGCGCGGGAAGAGGGTGGCGGCGGCGTCGAAGGTGGTGAGCGTCGTCTCGGCGAAGCCCTGCCGCCTCACTTCGACGACGAGGTCGCCGTCGTCCTCGGCCCGCACTCGGAAGGCGCAGCCCCGGTTCTCGATCCAGCCGCCGCCGACGCGGCAGACGGGGAGGGCGCGCTCGTGCGCGGAGAGCGGCCAGGACCGGCCGGCGGCGAGCGCCTGGTCGATCTCGTCGAGGCGCGTGATCGTCCCCTCCAGCTCGCCGATGCGCCAGCGGAGCTTCGCGGGGAAGAACTGGTGCTGCTCGGCCTCCGAGTGGAAGCCGAGGCGCGCGTCGGCCTCGGCGTAGGGGAGGAGTTCGCGGGTGAGGGCGATTTCGCGGCGGACGGCCTCCTTCATCCGCTTCAGGGCGCGGCGCGCGCCGGGGAAGTCGCCGCGCACGCGGCTCAGGGCCACGGCTTCGGAGCGGTCGCGGTAGAACGCGAAGATGTCGGCGGCGGCCCGGAACTGCAGCTGCAGGGTCTTGACGACGCCGAGGTCGAGCGTGCGCTCGCGGTCGGCCGCATGGCGGGCGGCGAAGCGCGCAGGGTCGCCCGCCCGCTCGGCCAGGACGGCCATCCGGCGGGCGAGCAGCAGCGCCTCGTCGAGGGTGTGGTTTTCGAGGCATTCGCCGATGGCGTCGCCGCTGGGGGGATCCTCCGGCTTCCAGGTGCGGCCGAGGGGCCGAAGCTCAAGGTCGGCGAGCAGGGGCCAGGCGACGCCGGCGTGGAAGGGTCCGTAGTACTGCATGTCGTTGGAGAGGGGGTATTCGGCGTAGGCGTCGGAGAGCCGGCGCCAGAGCGCGGCCATGGCGGGGGCGTCGTCACCCCAGAGGGGCCTGGCGAGGCGCAGCAGGAAGGCGTCTTCGCCGTCCTCGAACACCTCGAAGGCGAGTTCGCCGGCGGCGAGGTTCATCACGCCGGGGTAGTTGCCGAAGTACCAGCACTGCATCACCGCCGAGCAGCCGGCCTTCTTCATCGCGGCGTACTTGCGGTAGAGGAGGCCGGGCACGGGGACGAACGGCACGGTGGCGTCCTCGTGCGAGCAGCCCACCTGGATCTTCGCGCCGAAGGGGACGCCGGCGGCGCGGGCGGACGCGGCCACGTGGCGGAAGGGCTCGGCGGGGCCGACGAAGGACAGCCAGTAGTCGCCGCCGTTGCGGTAGCGCCCGAGCTGCTCGCGCATCGCCCCGGACTCGAAGTTGTAGAGCATCGTCACGCCCGGCGGCATGTGCTTCGCCGCCTCGTAGAGCCAGTCGGCGCGGAAGGGCTGCACCTGCGGCTGGTAGAACCAGCTGATCATCTCGGCATCGGGCTTGACGGCGCGCATGCCCCTCACCGCCGCCTCGGCGAGCGATGCGTGGAGCTGCCAGGGCGCCCGGGCGGCGCACGTTGCGCACGCAGGGGGCGTGTCGGCGCAGGGGTTCACGCGGCTGAAGCACGAGGTGGCGCGCTCGCCGTGGCTGATGTGCAGCAACCCGCCGAGTCCGGGCACGGCGGCGAAGATGTTCCGCAGCGATTCCTCCAGGTACTGCGCGGTGCGCGGGTCGGAGGCGCACATCACCTTGCCGCCCCAGCCGGCGGCGCCGTTGAACAGGTCGGGATGCGCGGCGTAGAACGGGTCGTTCGTCTCCACCGCGTGCGGCTCGATGGCGAAGATCCACGTGCGGATGCCGTAGCGCGTACACTTCGCCACGGTGTCGCGCAGCTTGGCGAGGCGGCGTTCGTGGCCGTCGCGCGGCCGAGTGAAGGAGGTGCCGACGAGGTCGCGGTACTCCACCGTGAGCCACAGGCCGTTCACGCCCTCGTGGGCGAGGCGGTTGAGGTATTCGGCGGGGTAGTAGTCGATGTCGTCCATCAGCTCGTCGCGGTAGAAGGGCGCGCGCTTGATGGGGCCGAAGAAGCAGCGGGAGATGCGGTGGCGCAGCCAGGGCGTGCGCGTGGCGGGGGCGAGGTCGCCGGCGGCTTCGCGCGCCTCGAAGTGGTAGGCGGCCCGGCGGATGCCGTCGTCGTCTTCGGCCGTGAGCGTGACGTCGCCGTTCGCGGCGACGTCCACGCGGTAGCTTTCGGGGCCGTTCACCTTGCCGCGCGCGAGGGCGAGCGTCTTCGCGGAGGGGCGCGCGGCGCTCGCGAGGTAACGCGCGAGGTCGGCGGCGACGGTCTCAAGCGCGCCGACGAGCCCGTAGCCGTCCACGAGGCGGTAGGCTTCGCGGGCGTGGTACGCCACGCCCCGGGCGAGGTCCTTGCGGAACGTCCAGGCTTCGCGCCCCGGGGCGGGCGGCGGCGGGGCGGCGAGGGCGGCCAGGGCGGCGAGGGCCGCGGCCAGGCAGACGAGGGGGCGGGCGGAGGCGTTGTCCATGCCGGCGAGTATAGCAGCTGCCCGCGTGGCTGTAAACCCCCCCCCGTGCCCTGAACGCCAGGCGGGGCCGGCGCCGCGTTCACGCGGGAGGGTCCGTAGCTCCGAATCCGGGCGCGGAGGGGGCCCGGGCCGCGCGCCATGCGGGAAAATCGAAAAACCTTCAAATACCCCCTTGCGCGCGCCGGGGGAGTGTGCTACACTATGCC